>NZ_JBGCVY010000027.1:0-109833 GCF_041088075.1 Mucilaginibacter sp.
TTGCTGCTCGTCTTTTAGATGTTCGTCGGCGATGCGCTTTTGGCATTTCGGGCAGGTTTTCCATTTCGTTTTGGGGCATTCATCGCCGCCAATATGGATGTAGTTTGAAGGAAAAAGCGGGATCACTTCATCCAAAACATCCTCCAGAAAACGGAAAGTTTCCTCGTTCCCGGCACAGTAAACATCATCAAAAACGCCCCAAAAAGTGGCAGTTTGATAAGGGCCGCCGGTGCAGCCCAAAGCCGGATAAGCCGCCAAAGCCGCCAGCGCATGACCGGGCATTTCAATTTCGGGGATAATGCCGATGTGCCTTTCCGCGGCAAATTTCACGATGTCTTTTACTTCTTCCTGCGAATAAAAACCGCCGTAACGACGGCCATCAAAACGGTGCGGCATTTCTTTTTTGTGGCCGATCAATGTTTCGTTCCGGTAAGCAGCAACCGATTGCAGTTTCGGGTATTTTTTGATCTCGATACGCCAGCCCTGGTCATCTGTCAGGTGCCAATGAAAGGTATTGATCTTGTAAAAAGCCAAAACATTGATCCATTTTTTGATAACCGAAACCGGGAAAAAATGGCGGCTCACATCCAGTTCCATCCCGCGGTAGCCAAACCTGGGATAATCTTTAATTTTACAATTATTGATGCTGTAATTTCCGGTTTTATCGTGGTTGATGAGTTGCAGCAAAGTTTGCGTTCCGTAGAAAACACCGGCATCATCGTGCCCAGTTATTTTGATTTCGTTTTGGCCAATGCTCAATTGATAACCTTCTTTCTGCGGAACCAAAACCGAATCTATCGTTAAGCCGATACTGTTTTTACTACTACTTTTTTGGTGGGTAAAAACAGTATGCGCGAACGAAAAAACTGCTTGTTTAAAGAGCGAAATGGTGGCAGCGTTGATCGCAGGCGCAGCGTTTAGAAAGGTGGCCTTGTTTAGCCTGAATTTTCCTTTTTGCAGTTCGTATTGGATTGGTTTCGGGATGACAGCTGCTTCTTTTAACACTGATTTTTGTTGTGCAAAAGAAGTATCAGCCACAAAAAACGCAACGCTAAAAACCGAAACCAACAGCTTTGGAAACCGGCAGGATAAAAAATTTAAGGCGCGGCGAAAATTCATTTTTTTGCTGCAACTTAATTATTTCTTTTTGAAATTTGGGTTTCCGGCTTTTGGATTTTTATGTTAAACATTAAAAATCAAACTTGTTTAAACTTTTATTATTTCATTACATCCTTCATTTACAGTTTATCAAGGACACACCCCTAACCCCTCTCGAGAGGGGAAGCATAGCTTGTTATCTTTCTAACGTTTGGAAAGGCGACGTTTGCAGGTTCCCCTCTCGAGAGGGGCAAGGGGTGTGTCCTTAATTTTTATGCCATAAAAGAAGCATCCGGTATTAAGTTTAAACAATTTCTTTGTTTGTTTTAGCTTAGTTTTTGCTGAAAATCCATTATCCGCAGAAACTCTTAAAGCCTACATTTACAATCTATAAACCAACGCAATCAACCAAAACACATTCCAATTTTACCTTTTTTAACTCCGGCTGATAAAGGTAAATTTGCTGCACCAATTTTAATCCCGATACTGTTTTTACATGGCAAAAGTTTACCTGCTTTTCTTTTTTGTTGCTATCGTTTTTTCACTGGTTTCCTGTAAAAAACCAACTTTGTTTGAAGCGGTCTCTTCTTCGCATTCGGGCATTCATTTTAATAATTTAATTACCGAAACCGATTCCATCAACCCGATGGATTTGGTAAATATTTACAACGGCGGCGGCGTGGGAATCGGCGATTTTAACAACGATGGTTTGCCCGATATTTACTTTTCGGGCAATATGGTTTCCAACAAATTGTACCTCAACAAAGGCGGTTTTAAGTTTGAAGACATTACCGACGAGGCCGGCGTTGGCGGCATGGGCCGGTGGGGCAGGGGCGTTTCCGTCATTGATATCAACAACGATGGGTTGATGGATATTTACATCTGCAATACCATTTACAAAGACCCGGCAAAAAGGCGGAACATTTTGTACATCAACCAGGGGAAAGACAAAAACGGCGTTCCGCATTTTAAGGATATGGCCAAAGAATATGGCTTAGATATCAACGTCCAATCTACCATGGCCCACTTTTTTGATTACGACAACGATGGCGACCTCGACTTATATTTAACGGTAAACGAAGCATCAACCGGGAACGACCAGTTGCGTTTTGGCGCTTCCGGCAAAGGCAGTTTTAATAAAAGTACAGGCAGGTTGTACCGGAACGATGCAGACGTGGCAGCAAAGCACCCGGTTTTTCATGATGTTTCTAAAGAGGCTGGCATTACCGTTTATGGTTACGGACATTCCGCAGTGATTGCCGATATCAACCGCGACGGCTGGAAAGATATTTATGTGTCCAACGATTTCATTTCCTCCAACATCCTATACATCAACAACCACAACGGCACTTTTACCGACCGCTCACACGAGTATTTCAAACACACTTCCTTTAATGCAATGGGCCTTGATATCCAGGATATAAACAACGATGGTTTGGCGGATGTTTTTGAGCTGGACATGAACCCGGAAGACAACTACCGCAAAAAAATGATGCTTGGCCCAAGCAGTTACCAAACCTACCAAAACTTCGATTTTTACAATTACCAGTACCAATATGTGCGCAATACCCTACAGTTAAACCAAGGGCCGCGCGTTGGCCAGCAGGATTCGATTGGAAGCCCGGCTTTTAGCGAGATCAGTTTTTTGAGCGGTGTTGCACAAACCGATTGGAGCTGGACGCCGGTAATCACCGATTTCAACAATGATGGTTTTAGGGATGTAGTGATCACCAACGGTTTTCCAAGGGATGTTTCTGACCATGATTTTATGACTTACCGCGACGAAGCTTATACCGTCACTTCAAAAAAACAGTTGTTTGATCAAATCCCACAGGTGAAACTGCACAATTACGCTTTTCAAAACAAAGGCAATTTAACCTTTAGTGATGAAACGAACAATTGGGGCTTATCGGTCCCAACTTTTTCCAACGGAGCGGTTTATGTCGATTTAAACAACGACGGCGCGATGGATATGGTTGTGAACAATATTGATGATGAAGCTTTGGTTTACAAAAATACTTCGCGCGAAAAAAACCCGGCTAATACACATTTTCTGCAAATCAAATTTCAAGGCGACCGGCAAAACCTAAACGGTTTAGGTGCATTTGCCGATATTTATTACAACCACGGCAAGCACCAGTTTTACGAAAACTCGCCTTACCGCGGCTACCTGTCGTCCATGCAAAACATCGCGCATTTTGGTTTGGGCAAAACTACGTTGGTGGATTCTGTGGTGGTTGAATGGCCAAACGGCAAAAAGCAAGTGCTTAGGAATATTAAGGCTGATCAAATTCTCCAAGTCAAATTTACCGATGCAAAAGAAGCATTGACAACAAAACTTCCTTTATTGAATTCGGCTGCGTTGTTTAAAGAAGTAACGCGGGAAATGGGCGTAAACTACAAGCACAATGCTTACGATTTTGCCGATTTTACTGTCCAGAAACTGCTGCCGCACAAGTTTTCGGAATACGCGCCGGGTCTGGCCGTTGGCGATGTGGACGGAAACGGTTTGGATGATTTGGTGATGGGCGGCAATGCAAATTTCTCGGCGCAGGTTTTTTTGCAGCAACAAAAAGGCAGGTTTTTGCAACGCCAAATTTTACCCGGTAAAAACAGTATCGGCAATGATTATCAGGATGAAGGTTTGCTGTTGTTTGATGCCAACGGCGACGGAAAACCGGATTTGTACATCGCCAGCGGCGGCTACAAAAACGCGCCCAACAGCCCAAATTATCAGGACCGGCTTTATTTAAATGATGGCAAGGGAAATTTCACTTTGGCACAAAACGCTTTGCCCCAAAACTTTACCAGCAAGCTTTGTGTCCGTTCCGTGGATTACAACAAAGACGGGAAATTAGATTTGTTCGTTTCAGGAAGAGTTGATCCCTGGAATTACCCAAAACCTGTTTCAAGCTTTATTTTTAGAAATGATAGCAAAAATGGACTTGTAAAATTTACTGACGTAACCAAACAAGTTGCGCCTGCTTTGCAAAACATAGGTTTGGTTTGTGATGCTTTGTTTACAGACTATAATAACGACGGCTGGCCTGATTTAATTTTAGTAGGCGAGTGGATGCCGGTTACGTTCCTTAAAAATGAAAAAGGTGTTTTTGTAAACACAACAAAAAATTCAGGCATCAGCAAAAAAACAGGCTGGTGGAACTCGATTGTCGCCGGAGATTTCAGGCATACCGGCCAGATGGATTATATCGTTGGGAATGTTGGTTTGAATACGCTTTACCAGGCGAGCGATCAATATCCAGTTTACATCACGGCAAAAGATTTTGATAATAATGGCAGTTATACGGCAATTCCTTCGCTGTTTTTACCAGATCAAAATGGAGACAGAAAAGAGTTTCCGGCACCGGGAAGGGAAGATTTGCTGAAACAGATGATCAGCATGAAGAAAAAATTTACCAATTATAAATCTTATGCTACGGCTACGATGGACGATATTTTATCGCCCGAACAACGAAAAGGCGCGTTAAGGTTGGCTGCAAACGAACTGCGTTCCTGTTATTTACGTAATGAAGGAAATGGAAAATTTACGATCATCCCGCTGCCAAATGAAGCGCAATTTTCAACATTAAACGGAATGGTGGTTGATGATTTTGACCGCGACGGCACTTTGGATGTATTGATGAACGGCAATGATTACGGCACCGATGTTTCGATTGGCCGCTACGATGCTTTGAACGGATTGTTGTTGAAAGGCGACGGCAAAGGAAACTTTAAACCGCTTTCTATTTTGCAAAGCGGCATCTACATTCCCGGAAACGGCAAAGCTTTGGTAAAACTGCAAGGCAGCAACGGCAACTATCTGGTTGCCGCCAGCCAGAATAAAGGCGACCTAAAAATTTATGCCCTTAAAAGAAGTATCAAAAATATCCGTTTACAACCTTTGGATGCTTCGGCCATCATCAACTATAAAAACGGCAAAACCGAAAAGCAGGAGTTTTATTACGGCTCTTCCTTTTTGTCGCAGTCGGGCAGGTTTATAAATGTTGGTACTGACGTTAAAAGCGTTGTCATTACCAACACAAACGGGCAGTCCAGAAATATCAATTTGAATTAAAAAATGAAGAGGATATATCCATTTTTAACGTTAATGCTTCTTTTAGGCATGTTTTTTTCGGCTTGCAAAAAAGCAAAAGTAGCCGGGATGAGCGAGACAGAAGTGCTGCACCAAAATGAAGACCAGTTGACCAAACTCATCATTTACGATGTGTTTACGCCGCCGGTTGCCTGCCGTATTTATGCTTACGCTTCGCTGGCTTCTTACGAGGCCATCCGCCATCAAAACCCAAAATATGTTTCGCTTACCCAACAGCTAAACGGTTTTGGGGCAATGCCCGAACCGCAAAAAGGCAAAAAGTACAACTACACGCTGGCTGCTACCCAAGCATTTTTTACGGTGGTGCGCAAGGTTACTTTTTCGGTTGATTCACTCAAAAACTATGAAGGCCGCGTGTATGCTTCTTTTAAAGACCAAATGGACGATTCTACTTATGCGCGTTCTGTAGCTTATGGCGAGCAGGTGGCCAAAGTGGTTTTAAAACGTTCCAATGCCGATAATTATCTGCAAACGCGCGGCAAGCCAAAGTTTTTGGGCAGTAATGATCCCGGAAAATGGCACCCAACGCCGCCCGATTATTTAGACGGCGTAGAATATTGCTGGGGAACGATGCACACTTTTGTGCTGGATAATTCGGAACAGTTTGCACCGCCGCCGCCGCCCAAATTTAGTACCGATAAAAACAGTATCTACTTTAAACAAAACCTGGACGTTTATAACCAAACCAAAAATTTAACGCAGGACCAAAAAGATATTGCTACGTTTTGGGACGATAACCCCTTTGTGTTGCAGCATTCCGGCCACATGACTTTTGCCAACAAAAAGATTACGCCGGGCGGCCATTGGATTGGCATCACCGAAATTGCCTGTAAAAAAACGCATGCCGATGCCGTAAAAACTGCCCAGGCTTATGCGCTAACTTCGGTTGCCATGTTTGATGCTTTTACGTGCTGCTGGCAGGAAAAATACAAAAGTGCCTACATCCGGCCGGTTACAGTGATCAATGACAAGATTGACCGCTCTTGGGAACCGATGCTGCAAACGCCGCCTTTTCCCGAATATCCAAGCGGGCACAGTACGATTACACGTTCGGCAGCCGTGATGTTAACACGTTTGTTTGGCGATAATTTCAATTTCCAGGACACCAGCGATTTAAAATACATCGGCATGAAACGGAACTTTAAATCATTTGTACAAGCTGCGGACGAAGCTTCGATCAGCCGGTTTTACGGCGGCATCCATTACCGCAACAGTGTGGATGTTGGTGCGGAGCAAGGCAAAAAAGTAAGCGAATACATGCTGGGCAAATTAAAGCTGAAGCAATAACTTCTTTCAGTTTTGGCCGATGCTTCTTTTAGCACTACTTTTTAGGTAAGTCCTGATTTTTTGGGTGATTTTCTTTATTTACGGGAAGGAGCGGCTGTTGCCACATTTATTTTTTGTCTGCGGTAGCCGATCTGCCCTTGTAAATCTGTCCCCTCGATTATTATGGTATAAATGCCAGGTTTGTCGGCACTGTAAAAGGAAACTACCGCTTTGCCTTCGGCATCGGTAATAACATTTGGCGCCCAATGGATGGTGGAGCGCAGGTCAGTCCCCATGGCAACTTCCCTGTTGCCTGCATTATATTTGGGCCGGTAAAATTCTTTGTAAAGGGCAAAAGGCAAAGTTTTGTACAGGTAAGTGCCTGGCGTTACCCTCATAAACGGTCCTTTTTTTGACCTGGTGGTTATTTCCAGATAGGCATGTTCCTCGCCATTGGGAAGCCCTCCGATAGGTGCATATTGCACACCGTAGCTTCCAATAAAACGGCTATTATACATCACTTCGATACCTGTAATCTCTTCGGCAGTAAAATAATCAAGGTTATTTCTAATGAATAGGAAGCGTTCAAGCCTACTAAGTGTCTTGGTAAAGTCGTAACCATATTCCAAGTCCATCCCGTCAATTATAAAGTGTATTCTTTTTCCATTTAGTACATAATCCCAAGGGGCCTTTCCCCAAATCCCGCTAACCACATAGCCCCTAACGTTCTTTTCCAAAAAATCCCCCAAAGTTGTTTTGTTGGCTTTTACCATGTCTTTTTCGTCAAACGCTTCATCATATTCACCCGGGCCGTTCAGGTTTTTAGAACCGGAAATAATTTTTTTGGCTTTGATGGTTACTTCTTTTAAACGGAGGCCTTTTCCCAACAAATCGTCCACTGCCTTTAGCTGCGCCGCCTTTGTGTTTACGTTCGCCACTATAATGGTGTCAGTGTTTACATACCAGGGAAGTATTGGTGCCGATGGCCTAAACACAGGCGGCTTAAATTCTTCACCATCTATGTTCACGTTAAAGCTGCTGCCTTTTTTGGTTCTTGCTTGTATTTTAAACAAAGCGGTATCTACAGGCACTAATCCTTTAAAATAAAAACGGCCCTCAGTGTTGGTAACCGTGTCTCTGAACCCTGGTGGGTTGTTTGAAATGAGTATAACTTTTGAGGCCACAACCGGTTTGTTAAACGCATTGGTTACTGTCCCCTGTACCAAAAACTCTTTTTCGGCGGGGTAGGCAATGGGCGTTTTAACCGGGTTGAAAATATCTTTCCAACTATAACCAACCCAGCCTTGCGTGAGCATCAGGTTGTCCAGTTCTTCGGCCTTGCCGCCTTCAATGTAATGGCCCGGGTTTTCGATATTGCCTTTTAGGTCAGAAGTAAGCAGCAGGTTATTGAGGATGTTGCCGCCTGAACTATCGGTCCTTACCTGGCCGTCGTCCGTTACCGTCAAAGAAAAACTGCCGCTTACAGGCCTGCCGTCTTTGTCCTTTACCTCGATGGAAAGGGCAATGCTGTCGCGGGTTTTATAAATTCGTTTGTCGGTACTGATGCCAATCTGCAGCCCGTCATGATGGTTGATGAACACCTGCCGCTCGTTTAGCGGCAGGTGGTTTTGGTCCAGCAAGGTAAACCTGGCGATGCCCGTTGGGAAAAGCGAGCCGGGCAATGCTTCTTTTACCGGTATATTATTGCCGAAGCCAAGGGCCTGCGCATAGCAGACCACGCCGCGCGACTGGCCGATCAGGTAATAGGCGGCCGGTTTGCCCATTAAGTCCTTTGTGGCGTTAATAACCAACATCAACGTATCGTTGCCCAGCGGTTTTACGGCCAACGAGGTGCCCGAAAGGCTGGCCAAAGGCAAAGGGTATTCTTTTGAAACCCCTTTGGGCAGCGTTATTTTGGCATAATAGTTTTCCCCTGCCTGCGGCATGAGTTCAAAATTGCCCATGCCCGCGTGGGCGGTTTTGAAACTGGTTATCTCCTGCCCTTTGCCGTTGTAGATTTTTCCTGCCAGGGACACGCCTTTGCCGTCCTCGCCAACGGCCTTAAAGCCGATCTTTACATTGGTGCCTGCAATTAGGCTGCCGCCTTCGGGCATAAACTGCAGGTCGGTCTTTTCGGGCCGGTTGATGTTTACCGGGATGGTTAAAGTGGCCGTGTCTGCACCGTTGCCGGCCTGCTGCGCTTTTACCGTTAGGTTTTTTAGGTTTGTCTTGTCGGGCAGGCCAAAGCCAAACTTCAGGCTTCCGTCTATGCCGGTCGTAACTTTGTCCCGGGCCAAAACATGCCTTCCGTCCGTTACCAGCAGTTTCATGTCTTTCAGCGCCACAGGGATATTGCCGGTCGAGGCAAGCTGTAAACTGGCCCCTACCTTGTTTTTGCCTGCCGCGCTGTCTGTTTTGAACATGGCCCTGACCAGGGTAGCGGGGCCGTTTGTTGCAGAAACATAAATGTTTTTTTTAAAGATGTAGCCTTCCCCGAAATTGCGCATCCAGTTGGTGTAGGCGCGCAAAACAAAGCTTCCTTCGCGAACCTCTTTTTCGTCCAGTGCGATATTGCCCCATGCCAGACCGGAGACAACGGGCACCATCACCCGTTTTACGGCCGTGCCTGCCACGTCGTCCAGCTCCACATAAAGCAGTCCGCTCCTGGGCGAGGGAAGAAGGAAGCCGGCGTCCAGCAGATAAGCCTTGAAACGGAGCGTGTCGCCGCTGTTGTAGTAGGGCTTGTCGGTCTGCAAATAAAGTTTCTCCACCGGCATCCGTTCGCCTGCGGCCTTAATTGCGGTTACATCGTCTTTTAAAAACCTGTTGGCGATGGTTTGGCCGAATGTAAAGGTAGCGGATGACAACAGGCAGAAAGCAGCAACACAGGCTAGGAAAATGGTTTTGTTAAACTTATCGCTCATGGCAAGGGCCTGCTTAAATTTTATCCGGTTTGTTCTCGATGCTTCTTTTATGCCTGTAAAACCTGTTTCCAATGCTAATAAGTAAAACGCGCCAATGATTTTTATGCGGTAAAAGAAGCATCGAAAATATTGGACGGTATTCGGACAGGTTCAGGTTATAAATTTAAGCCATTCGTTTCATACGGCGTAAATTTTTATTTGATTTCATTGAATCAAAAGCTTGTTTAAATCTGGTTTAGCCTGGTTTTCATGCTTCTTTTATCCCATAAAAAACATTAAACTTTTTTAAATTTTCAAAGACGGATGCGAACCGCACTGATTTTTATAGGCTAAAAGAAGCATTGCCGTTTCTTCAAACATAAGTTTAAACAGACTCTTGTTTTTAAGCTGATAAAGGCGGCAACTCCCTGTCACCAAATTTATAGGGGTAAAAACAGCATCCGTAAAAACAAAAAAACCGCCTTGGTTTTCAAGGCGGTCTTCAAAATTAAAACCTGATTGCTAATAACCTGGGTTTTGGGTGATGGTTGAATTGTTGGCGATTACGGTTTGAGGGATAGGCATTAAATCTTTTCCGTTGGGAATGGTAATGCCATAAGTGTTTTTAACATAGTTAAATTGCTCTCCTGACCTTCTTAAATCGAACCAAAGAGACATCTCGCCAGCCAGTTCATGGCGGTATTCTGTTAACAAGATTTGTGTGGCATCTCCTGTTTTGGCACCCAAACCAGCCCTTTTTCTGATCTGGTTGTTGATGATATCCATTGCCGCGGCCTGGTTCCCGCTTTTGATAAGCGCTTCGGCCTTGCTTAACAACACTTCGCCGTAACGCATCATGATCACGTTTTGTCCGCTAAAAATATTTGACGGGCCGGTAGAGCCGGTTATACTTGGGTCTCTCCAAAATTTAGTGCCATAATAGCCCGACCGCAATCCGTCGGCGCCTTTCCAGGGGTTGGCCACCGTTCCGCAGGTATTCATGGTAACCCCATTTACGGTATAGTTGGCAATAATTTTAGGGTACATGGAAATTTTGATAGCGGGGCTTGGATGTACATCGCCTGGGCCGATAACGGTTGCCAGTTTACGGGTGTCGCCATCTTCAAACGAATCATACAGTTTTTTATCTGCATAAGCATAACCAAAGTTTGATACTTCTTCGGGCATACCAAACGAAGACAGCCAGTGCGAATCGTTGGAGTGGCCCCAGGACTGATCAGCCCCGGATGCTACAATAAACTGTACCTCAAACACAGATTCGGCATTGTTTTGGTGGCTAAACTCGTGAACATCAATATAATTAGGCATCAACTGGTATTTGCCATCCAACTGGTTAAAAGAGGCCACCGCATCACTGTATTTTTTGAGCCACATTTGCGCAGCGCCTTCGTAGGCATAAGCCGCACCTTTGGTTGCACGGCCTAAGTCATCGGCATTGTATTCTTCTTTCGAGGGCAAAAGGCTGGCAGCAGTTTTCATATCAGCAACTACGGATGCAAATACTTCATCCTGCGTATTGCGCGGATGACGGCCTGCATCAGTTACGGTTTGCAATTCTAAGGGAACGCCGCCAAAATTTGATGCCAGGTAATAGTAGAACAGCCCGCGTAAAAAATAAGCCTGGCCAGTTAATTGATTGGCCAGTTTATCATCAATAATGCCTTTGGCTTTCATTTGTGCAACAATCGGGATGGCAGAGTTTGCCCTTGCAATCCCTTGATAGCAACGTACCCAAAAGGTGTTGAGCGGATCAAAACTTGTTGGTACTTCGTAACGCTCAAAAAAAGTATCGGAACCATAATTTTTAAAATCCTGGGAAAGGAAATTGGCCTGGTACCAAAGGGATTTGAGCATAAAATCCACATTGTCAAAAGTATCATAAATGGCATTTACCAACCTGATGCCATCATCAGGCTTTGTAAACAATACATCCTGGGAAATATTTGAGGTGTCTTTTTGATTAAGAAAATCCTTGGAACAACCTAAGGGAAGCATTAAAGCAGCGCCGAGGGAAAGGACAGTTATATAGTTTTTTAGTTTCATGTTTTTGATATTTAATTTGATTAAAAGGTAACATTCAACCCAAGCGTATAAAACCTGGACGAAGGATAAGTGCCCACATCAATGCCGGAAGTTGTTACGCTTCTTGCCCCGTTGCCAGGGTCGGCCACTTGCCCGATCTCCGGATCCAAGCCTGTATATTTGGTAATGACAAACAGGTTTTGTGCACTCACATACAACCTTATCCTTGACAAGGCAATGCTTTTGGCCAAGGCTACAGGAAGCGTATAGCCTATTTGTAAATTTTTTAATTTTAAAAAGCTGCCGTCTTCCACATAAACGTCGGATGGGCGCGTATTGCCATTGTCATCTGCTTTGGTTATTCTGGCATAACGGTTAGAAGGGTTGGATGGCGTCCAGGCATTGGCCAAATATTGCTGGCTGATGTTTTCGATACCGATGCCGCCTTGCGTAGCACCAAAAGTTTCTAAAGTACGCTCTGCATAATTGAATATTTTATTGCCAACAGAGGCATAGAAAAATGCGTTAAAATCAAATTGTTTGTAAGATGCATCTAAGTTTAAGCCTGTAAAAAATTTGGGTATCGGGCTGCCCAATTGTACCCTGTCCGCATCAGTGATCCTGCCATCACCGTCAACATCTACAAATTTACGGTCGCCCGGTTGCGTTGCCGATGACTGGTAAAAAGTGTTTGCGCCATTTTTTGCTACTGTACCAGCATTCAGTGCATCTATCTGAGCCTGGTTTTGAAAGATACCGGCAGATTTAAAGCCGTAGAACGCACCAATCGGGCCTCCAACTTTTGACTGGCTAAAAACAGTCCAGGTATTGCCGCCTACGTTTGGCAGGCCCAGGTTAGAAAAATTATAAACTGCATCGAGCCCATCTGCCAAAGTCAGTAACTTGTTGTTTACCGTTGTCAGGTTTAAACCAATGCCGTATTTAAACGGAGCTTTAGATTCGCGGTATTCCACATTAAACTCTAAACCGCTGTTTCTTACACTGCCAACATTTCTGGCAGCTGTAGTAAACCCGGTTTGTGCAGGTACAGGTATCTGCAATAAAAAGTCGCGGGAGTCCTTTCTGTAATAATCTACCGTTACGTTCAGGTTTCCGCCTAATAAACCCAAATCAAAGCCAATATCTGTTTGCCTGGATGTTTCCCATTTCAGGTTAGGGTTTGGCAATGCTGCCAACACCAAACCGGGCTGGTAAATTTTGTTAAAAGGATAGCCAACGTTATCAGCAGATGCCTGGGCGCCGCCGGAAGTGTACTGGCTAAGGTATTGAAACGGGTTAATGCCTAACTGATTACCAACGCTGCCATAACTTGCCCTGATTTTTAAATCATACACAGACTGCACGTCTTTCAAAAAAGATTCGTTCTTTACCCGCCAGGCTACCGACCCTGAGGGAAATACACCATATTGATGACCCGGGGCAAACCTGGATGAACCATCGCGTCTTACCGTTCCTGTTATCAGGTATTTGTCCATAAATTTATAGTTCAACCTTGCAAATTGGGAAGCTAAGGCTGTATTGGTTTCATCACCAAAGAGGTTGGTAGCTGTTGTTATACCTTGTACAGTTCTTAGCGCATCGCTTACCGAACCGTTTCCTGATACACCTATCCGGCGAAAAGTATTTTTTTGTTCAGATACACCTCCTACAAAATCAATGCTGTGGGCACCAAAAGTTTTGGAGTAAGACAATGTGTTTTCCCACAGAACATCAAATGTGTTGTTTGCATTTTGAGAAAAATAAGAAAGTACACTTGTACCTGCCTGTCCGTATTGATCAACAGTGCGGGTATCAGAAGGTGTAAAATAATAACCAGAGTAGTCATTGGTATTTACGCCCAGGTTTGTTTTGATTTTTAACCCGTCAAAAATAGTGGCTTCTAAAGATGTGGTGCCCAAAAAATAATTGGTCGGGTTTTTCTGGTCCTGGGTTTCTACCGCATAAACCGGGTTTGCCAAGTAGCTGATAAATTGGTTTGTCGGGTTGTAAAAGCCATAATTACCATTCGCATCTTTAACCTGGTCGGTCAATTTATTGCCGGTTATGGTTGGGATCAATTTGGTCAAACTACCAATTCCAAGCCCGGCATTTTGCCCGCCCGTACCGAAACTGATTTTACTGTCGCTGCGCGTATATTTTAAACTTGTAGATGATCTAAGCCATTTTAAAGCCGTGTAATCCACATTTAAACCGGCATTGTACCGTTTAAAATCAGAGCCCAAAACGATGCCTTTTTGATCAAGGATGCCTGCTGAAAATGCTGCCTGGACTTTTTCGTTTCCGCCGCGGATGGCAAAGTTATAGTTCTGTTTTAGTCCGGTTTTGTAAAGTGCTTTTTGCCAATCAATATTCCTTAAAGAAGCCGGGTTGCTCCATTCCGGTTGTGCTTGGAAGTTATCAAGGTTAGCGGCTGATCTTTGCACCGCTAAAGTTGCAAACTGTTGTGCCGTAAGCACATTGTACATCTTAGGTTGAGATTGTACCGATGTCAATGCATCTATCGAAACATCCACGCCATCTTTTCTGCCTCTTTTGGTGGTAATAATCACGACACCGTTTGCAGCCCTGTTGCCGTAAATGGCGGTAGCAGAGGCGTCTTTTAAAATGTCAATCGAAGCAATATCATTTTGGTTGATAGAACCTAAGCCGGTAGTAACCGGGTAACCATCAATAACATACAAAGGTTCATTGGTCCCGAAACTGCCAATGCCCCGGATTTGGATTTGAACGCCGCCGCCCGGCGCGCCATCGTTATTGGTTACCTGTACACCGGCAGACCTGCCTTGTATGGCCTGGTCTAACGTGGTAACCGGGGTTTTTGCAATTTGTTCGGCAGTAACAGAGCTGACAGAACCGGTCAAATCTTTGCGCCTTTGCGTGCCGTAACCAACCGATACCACATTAACTTCTTTTAAAGTAGTATTGTCCAAAGGCAGCCTTATGTTGATTACACTGCGGTTAGCAACAGCAATTTCCTGCCGGGTGTAACCAATAAAACTGAAAACCAGGGTAGCGTTGGCCGGGGCAGAAACAGCATACGTGCCATTGGCCGCAGTTACTGTGCCTGTGGTTGTGCCTTTTACCTGTACACTTACGCCGGGCAAATTGCTGCCGTCATCACCGGCAGTTACCTTGCCGGTAATTTGCCTGTCTTGGGCATACGAACTATAAAAGGTGAAAATTGCAAATAAAAAGCCCAGGCTTAACTTTTTACCCGGAAGCTTTTTGTGGAGTAACTTTTTGATCATCTTGTGTTAATTTAGGTGTACAGTAAATTCAATTAAAACGGATTTTTACACTAAAAACCAGTATTCGTATTTGGTGCGCCTGTCTTATTTTTATCTCTTCCTGACCTGTGGGGACAGGCCAGGGTTTTACAATAAAAACGTTACAATTGGTACAGGCAAATCTATATTTGGCAGGCCCGAAAAGTGTAATACTTTTTTAACATACTACATCCAATTATTGCCCGGTGGCCAAAAAGCAAGGCCGGGATATCAAAGCAATAAAAAGGATGGGTAAAAACAGTATGCCGTTTTAAGGCAGGAGGCAGTTTGCAGAAACCTGGTTTTTGCAGAAAAGTTGTTTAAACTTAATTCCGTATGCTTCTTTTATGGCATAAAAATAAAGGACACACCCCTTGCCCCTCTCGAGAGGGGAACCTGCAAACGCTGCCTTTCCAATCGTTAGAAAGATAGCAAGCCATGCTTCCCCTCTCGAGAGGGGCAAGGGGTGTGTCCTTTAATAAATATGTGTAAACGAACGATGTAATGAATAATAAAAGTTCAAACAACTTTAGAAATAAATTTTCAAAAACTTTCAGCAGTTTTTAACTGTCTATATTAATTTTAAACAATTAATTAAAAAAAGCAATTTTTATGAAACCCATTCATATCACCATCGCAAAAAAACGCCCTTTGATTATCATGCCCGACAGCCAGGCACATGCGGATGGCCATGCGGTTTTAACATACACATACAGTGTTTACCGCGACCAGAAAAACGGCGACAGGAACCAGTTTTTTGAGAAGGAAGCCAACCTGCATTTAGAAAAAAACAACGACCCGGATTACATGGGCTACATCACGTTTGAGCAGCCGGGCCGCCTGTTCACCTACACGGCCGATGGCGCAACCGAACTGTCCAGCAATGAAGTGGAAGAGATTATCGAACAAATCAGCGAATACAGGGATACGCCAACCATGTGGCAAATTTAAAATTGGGGCAATGCTTCTTTTATCACCCTAAATTTAGGCCGATAAAAGAAGCATTGATCAATCTTCCTTATAAAGTTCCCCGGCTTTTACGGCCGAGGTTTTGATGCCTTTGATCATGGCCGAACTGAAACCGTTGTGTTCCATTTCATTGAGGCCGGCAATGGTGCAGCCTTTTGGCGAAGTTACTTTGTCTATTTCCTGTTCGGGGTGAGAGGCCAGTTGCAGCAACAAATCAGCCGCGCCTTTTGCCGTTTGCGCCGCCATTTTTAAAGCATCGTGCGCGTGGAAACCAATTTCCGTTCCGCCTTGCGATGCCGCGCGTATTGAACGCAAAAAGAAAGCGATGCCGCAGGCGCACAAAGCCGTTGCGGCCGTCATCAGTTCTTCGTTAATTTCGATGCTTAAACCAACCGTATTGAACATGGATTTCACCAAATTCAGGTTTTCTGCGGAAGCATTATCGGTGGCCAGGCAAGTCATGGAATGGCCGATCGCGATGGCCGTATTTGGCATCGCGCGAACTACTTGAACTTCGGCTTGTAATTGTTTTTTGATATCGGCACAACTTACCCCAGAAATTACAGAAATAAACAATTGGTTTTCCAGGTTGATGCCCGGTTTGATCTCGTCCAGCAACTTGTTCAATTGCTGCGGCAAAACGGCAATGATGACAATGGATGCTTCTTTTACCGCCCTAAAATTATCGTTGGAAACCAAAAATCCGGCTTCGGTTTGCGGTTGCAAAGCCGCAATGTTTCGGCGTGTTAACGTAATTTGTCCGGCTTCGCAAATCCCGGCTTTTACCAAACCTTTGGCCAGCGATAAGCCAATGTTGCCGCTGCCGAGGATAGCTATTTTTTTGTCAATCATGTTTTTTTTCAGTTGTAAGTTTTAAGTAAGTGCAAGCAGACTTGATACCTGATACTGAATACTTGCTACTTTCTCAAACTCGTTCCAAAACTATTTTCGGTATTCAAATAATGCAGTTCATCGGCCTGGCCAATAATTACTTCTTTTACACCGCTTTTTATCGCGGCAAAAGCGTTGTCCAGCTTCGGCAGCATCCCTTCGGAAACTATTTTTTCTAATTTTAATTGCTCGTAACGTTCCGGGTTGATGTCGCGGATCAAAGAATCTTCATCGTTGATGTCCTGCAAAACGCCTTTTTTCTCAAAGCAATAAATCAAAGTCGTTTCGTAGGTTTTGGCCAGGGCAACGGCGAGGGCAGAGGCAATCGTATCGGCGTTGGTGTTCAGCAACTGGCCTTCGCCATCGTGTGTCAATGCACAAAAAACAGGTGTAAAAGAAGCATCCAGCAATTTGCAAATGTTTTCTGCGGAGATCGAATCCGCATCTAAATCGCCCACAAAACCATAATCAATTGTTTTAACCGGGCGTTTTTTTGCACGGATAAAATCGCCGTCGGCACCGGTTAAACCAATGGCGTTGTTGTGGTAACGCTGCAATTGCGCCACCATGTTTTTGTTGATCAATCCAGCGTAAACCATCGTAACCACGCGTAGCGTTTCGATGTCGGTAATGCGGCGGCCATCTACCAGTTGCGCTTCAATCCCCAGCGAAGAGGAGATTTGCGTGGCCACTTTTCCGCCGCCGTGAACGAGGATTTTCAACCCTTTTAACGCTGCAAAATCTTTTAAAAAGCGGTGCAGGTTTTCTGAATTGTCAATTACGTTGCCGCCAATTTTAATTACGTAGAGCTTCATGCTTCTTTTACCCCTATTTATTTGGTGCCGAAAATAAGGAATGATTTGTTTGGAAGCGCCCGAAGAACCAACATTTAAAGAAATAGATGCTATACTTCTTTTACCGGCATAAAATTGGCGGGCAAAAATTAAATTAGCGTAACCAACGGAAAATTTTAACTTTGCAATCCAAAAAAACACGGAGAGGTGTCTGAGTGGTCGAAAGAGCAAGCCTGGAAAGTTTGTATACTCGCAAGGGTATCGTGGGTTCGAATCCCACCTTCTCCGCAAATTTTGATAACAAATCTATTAGAAGCCTGCAAATCAATTGATTTCAGGCTTTTGTATTTTAGTCCAAATTTTTATCCGCCAATTTCAGATAAAAATTGTCATCAGGTGAGTGAACTTAAGGGTTTTTAATTGCTCAGCGAATTGCTTTTAATAACATTGCATGGGCAACAAGGAATGGGTGAAGCCTCCCTTTGCGTTGTACAAACGAAAGGTGGCAAGTTGTATAAAACAAACAACAATTAATGGGGCCGTTTTAAGATTTAGTTTGTACGTGATTGATGGAATCGCCCCTATCAGTTTTAGTGATAAACATTAAAACCAAATTTGATGAAAGAGATTAAAAGGCTTAATGTATCTGAGCTTTCAGAAAAATTCGGACTGGAGGCGGAATCTAAATCTTTTGTTTTTAAACCGCAGGATGTTGCCCCCAATAAATACTTCGAACCTCACCGTTCTGATATGTACAGCCTTGGTATTGTAATTAAAGGGGAAGCCAAACTAAGGGTAGGATTAGAAACTTATGTTGTTAACGCCCCTGGGCTTGTGGCAGTTAGCCCCGATCAAATTAGACAATGGATGGTAACAAATGAAAATTTTGAAACCATCAGCTTGTTTTATGCAGAAGATTTTGTTGTTGCAGGATTGTTGGATACTTTATTTGTAAAAAAATTGCAGTTTTTAAAAAAGGGCCGAAATAGTTTTATCCCTTTAACAAATGCCGGTTTTGCCGCCCTTAAAAATATATTCGATCAGATTGAGAAAAAGGCCAGCTCCAACTATTCAAATAAGGTTGAAAGTACACAGGCATTGATAAGGGTTTTGCTTTTGGAAGTGGAAGGTTTACAGGAAATTCGGACCATAAAAGATTTAAACAAATATTCACAACCTTATTTTATTACGCAAAAATTTAAGGAACTGCTCGCTGAACATTTTGCCGAAAACAGAGCGGTAAGTTATTATGCTGAAAAATTGTTTGTTACCGCCAAACACCTTTCACAAACATTAAAAGAACAAACCGGAAAGACTGCCAATGAGATGATTAATGAAATTGTTTGTCTTGAAGCAAAGGTATTATTGCAAACCGAAGAATTAAATATTTCTTCGGTTTCAGAACGATTAAACTTTGTGAACCCTTCTTTTTTTGGGAAATTTTTTAAACGCAACACCGGAATGAGCCCTAATCAATACCGGAAAACCTTATCCTGAAAATTCCGACATTTAGAACAATTCCTCATCCATTTAGGCCTTCCTTTTACACTTGCCAAACTTAACCTTTGTTGTGTCGCCACAAACAAAAAACAGGGGATGAAGGGAAATCGCTAAAAAAGATTGTTTTTGGCAGCCTTCTTAAAAAGATTATAGTTGGATCATAATTGGCATTTAAAATTTATAAATATATGAAAACAAAAAAATTGGGAAAAAACGGTCCGGATGTTTCTGCCATAGCACTGGGTTCCCGCATGTCGGCAGAAAACCGCAGCGAATGGGAAGCCACCAAAAAGGAAACGGTTAAAACGTTGCAATATAGCATTGACCGGGGTATAAATTTTTTAAACACCGCTGATTTTTATGGTATGGGCATGAGCGAGCTGATAATAGGTGAAGCGATCAAAGACCGAAGGGACAAAGTTTTTTTGAGTGTTAAAACAGGTGCTTTAAGAGACCACAAAGGCCGTTTTATAGGATTAGACGGAAGGCCGGAAGCCATTAAAAACTTCTGTGCCTATTCGTTAATGCGGTTAGGGGTTGATGAAATTGACCTTTATCAGCCTGCCCGTATTGATAAAAACGTGCCCATTGAAGAAACCGTTGGAGCTATAAAAGATTTAATCCAGGAAGGAAAAGTGCGTTATTTAGGATTGTCGGAAGCCAATGCCGAACAGTTAAAAAAGGCACATACAGTTCATCCGGTTGCTGCTTTGGAAATTGAATATTCGTTGGCAACCCGGTTTATCGAAACTGAAATTTTGCCCACCGCCAGAGAATTAGGTGTAAGTGTGGTACCTTATTCTGTTCTTTATTACGGTTTTTTAACCGGTGATATGAAGTTTCCTTTACCAAAAAATGATTACAAAAATATGTTCCCGAGGTTTCAGGGTGAAAATTTGGAACATAACTTAAAAAAGGTAGAATTTTTGAAAGAAGCGGCAAAACAAAAAGGCGTAACGGCGGGCCAATTGGCTTTGGCATGGGCACTTAACCAAGGAGAAGATATTATCCCTATTGTGGGAATGAGTAAACCCGAACGTGTGGAAGAAAATTTGCAAGCCCTGGATATTAAATTCACAACGGAAGAAATGAACACTTTGAACGAAGCTTTTAAAATTGGCGCGATAAAAGGAGACCGGTACCCTAAACCATTGATAGACATGGTAGCTTCTTAAATGTAAAAAAAACTTAGGACCTGTTTAAAATTTATTTTCTATGCTTTTTTTATCGAACAAAAAACACAGAGTTCCCATGCTGTTTTTATCGGTGTAAAATACACAACCCTAAATTTATATGCCTAAAAGAAGCATTATGGTTTTTCTGATATAAATTTAACATAGGCCCTTGGTTTCTAAAAATACATGAACCAGTGAAAATGTTATTTCTAAATTTGATATGCCTTTCGTTTTATAATTATCACTATACAAAAGGGCAAGCTTGTTTAAAAGAAATAAGATTGCACCAGTAAAGAAAAATTCAAATTTTGAAAAAACTATTTAAGTTCATGCTTCTTTTACCGTCCAAAAATTAATGTAAAACCAATCCTGGTTCCGGCTAAACATTGTGCTGCCTGTGGTGTTAATGCGGTATAAAAACAATTTTACTTGCCTGTACAATTACCAGTCCTTAAAAAAAGCGCTCGCTTGCGCTACTTTACGTTTTTTTATTTGTACGCCATGCAGGGCATCCCGGCGGGTTTTGCCTTAACGGCTATTGCCAACTTTTTGATTGGCAAAGGCGTTAGCGCCCTCACCATCGGTTCTTTTGATGCCGTGATCGGTATCCCCTGGGTTTTTCAGTTTATCTGGGGCGCATTGATTGACCGTTACCAGTTTTCGCGGATGGGCCACCGCAAGCACTGGATTGTTTTTTCGCAATTTGCGGCGTTGCTGGTTACGCTGAGCCTTTTGCTGGTCAAAAACCCGGTCAAAGAGCTGAACTACATCATGGTTGCTTTTTTTATCCACAGTATTTTTGCTTCCATTCAGGATGCTAGTGTGGATGCCACTGCCATCGCCATCGTTCCGGTTGACGAGCAGGGCCGCATTAATGCTTTTATGCGCTCGGGCTTGCTGCTTGGTGTAGCCGTTGGCGCGGCCGGTTTTTCTACCTTGCTGCATTATTACGGGTTTTTTTATGCGGCGGCCGTTCAGTCTTTGCTGCTGCTACTGTTTACGGTGCTTACTTACATCACCAAAATTGACCGTTCTGATAGTTACCGGCCATCTTTCGGCCTTAAAACCAGTGGCCATACGCCTCAGCAAAAAACAGAAAACCCCGATTTGAAATGGCTTTTTAAACAGTTGTACAAAGGTATTGTGCTTAAAAACAGTTTAAAGGTTTTTGGTTTGATTGCCTTGGTTTACCTGTGCCTCAGTATTTTTATCCGCTCGTTTTCTTTTCATCTCATCCATAATTTGCATTGGGACGATAACCAGCTTTCAGTTTTGCAAGGCACCTGGGGAAGCGCGGTTACCATTGCCGTTACTTTGGGCGGAGGGATTTTGGCCGACCGGATTGGCCCCGGAAAATTGCAGTTGCTGGTGGTGATCGCCATTTGTGCATTTTTTTTGGTGTTTGACAGCCTCGGCTTTTTATGGTTCCACCGCAGTGTAAGCACCAGCGGCGTTTTGCTGTACAGTCTGGCCGATCCTATTTTTAGCGTGGCCGCCATGCCGGTTTTGATGGCGCTTTGCCTGGCGAAGGTAGAAGGTTCGCAGTTTACCACGTACATGGCCATTGTTAATTTGTGCGATGTGATTGGCGCTTACGTTTCGGGCTGGGGGATGAGCGTTACCACGGCGCCGGTCATCGGTTTTATCTGCGGTGCCAGTTTGTTGGTTGCTTTGGTTTTAAGCAGGGCAAGCTTCAATACTTCTTTTAGGGCAACAAAATTGGTAAGCGAATAATCAGCGCTGTTTAAATTTTGTTTGGCCTGTTGTTTTATATGCTTCTTTTAGGCAATGAAATTTTGGCAGCTTGCGCTCTGCTACTGTACCGTTGGCTGAAGCCAACGGCAATGAAAATTACATTCAATTCGTTTTTAAACAGCTTCAATGTAGATCATTACTTTTTTCACTCCAAAAACCACCTAAAAACAAAAATGGGTTGCTTCAATAAAAATTGAAGCAACCCATTGCTACGTCCTGTCCTTAATCTTTACAAAAAGACCAAAAGTAGTTCTAAGACTTACTTTTGCGGTGGTGTAGTTGTAGTACCTGTTCCGGTTGTACCAGTTCCGGTTCCAGTTGTACCTGTTCCGGTAGTTCCTGTTGTGCCAGTTCCTGTTCCGGTTGTTCCCGTTCCAACTGTTCCGGTTCCAATAGTCCCTGTTGTGCCTGTACCGGTTCCAACTGTACCTGTTCCGGTTTGTCCAGTTCCCATGGTTCCGGTTCCAATCGTTCCGGTAGTACCAGTTGTTCCGGTTCCGATGGTTCCGGTTGTGCCAGACCCAATTGTACCGGTTGTGCCAGTGCCAGTTGTGCCAGTTCCTATGGTTCCGGTGGTGCCTGTCCCAACATTACCGGTTCCCATATTTGTGCCTCTGGTTGTCCTGGCCCTGCCGGCCCTGCCAGTGGTTGCCCTGGTTCCGCTTGTTGTAGAACCTGTGCCCATCGTTGTGCCGGTTCCGGTTGTTGTACCGGTAGTCCCCATCGTTGTACCAGATCCGGTTGATGAACCTGCACCAGTACCTGTACCAGTTGTTTGTGCGGTCGCATCCTGGACTATCCAGAAAAACATCGCCACTGCCATTATTAAACCTGCTTTTTTCATGATTGATTAAGTTTAGAAATTTATAAAATCTGTTAATAAGCTGGGTTTAGAACGCCATAAATTCCGGTTTAGTTTTATTTATTTTCGATAATGCCCGTCAAAGCAAGTTTTTTGAAATAGGTTTTGTACCCATAAACAGCATCTTCGGCACCAATTTTTATGGCATAAAAGAAGCATTTTAAATGCACCGTTCATCAACAGCAACTTACTGAAATCCAAGTTCCTACCTTATTATTGCCAAAGGGTTTTCAGCAACGCTCCGGCACCGCGCTTTTATAATTTCTTTTATAGCAAACCAATTGCTTAAAAATATATTTTTATTGCAGCCCTTTTTCTGTTCCTGTTTGTTGCCCGCACCTGATCCAAACCTTAAAACTCGTCAATTTATGCACCTTAAAAAAAGCATTGTTTTTTTAGTACCGCTGTTTGCAGCAGATGCAGCGTTTGCCTGCACCACCTGCAATAAAAATCTGCAGAAAGGCATCTTCGACAGCACTTTTTACCCCAACCTTTTTACCATGCTGCTGGCTTTTATCGTGCTGGGTTTGGTGGTTGCCGCGCTTTCGGTTTTGGCTTCGCGGAGAGAGAAAAGAAACCAGGCGTATCAGCTCCAAAAGCTAACCGCGGTGCCGCTGATCTCCGCAGCAACAACTATAGGGATTGGTTTGGGCGGGTTTATAGACGGCATTTTTTTGCACCAGATTTTGCAATGGCACGAAATGCTGTCCAACAAAATCCCGCCCGTAACGCTGCTAAACAAAAGCGTGAACATGTTTTGGGATGGTATTTTCCATGCGTTTTGCCTCGTTGTGGTGCTGGTTGGCATCGTCCTTTTGTTCAAATTGTTTTTCAGGAAAGATGTCATCATCACCAAAAAAGTTTTTTGGGGAAGCCTGGTTTTGGGCTGGGGCTTGTTTAATTTGATCGAAGGTTTGATAGACCACCAAATCCTGAAACTGCACAACGTAAGGGAAATTACGGCAAACGTTTCGCTGTGGAATTATGGGTTTTTGTCATTTTCCGTCTTTTTGATTGTTTTGGGAAGCGTGATGATCAGAAAAAATACTTTGCCCGATGCAGTTGCGGCAGACTGAAAATATAGGCATAAAAACAGTATCTACACTTTAAAAAAACAAATTCAGCTTTCGTCCTTAACACTTGTTAAATTATAGTTGCTTTTGTTAGGGCGAATGCTTCTTTTACCACCTAAAAATCATCGAACCAACAAAAGCAATTGCAATATTTAACATCTTTAGTTGCTACAATTAGCAATACCTTAGCCGGATAATGCTAAACTCCGCTTGATGTTTAAATTTTTATCCTTTTTGATTTTATTGCTTGCCGTTTCCAATGTGTTTGCACAAAAAAAGTTTGTTATCAGCGGCAATATCAAAGATGCAAGCACGGGCGAGCAGCTGCCCGGCGCTTCCATCCGGATACAGGAACTGCCACGCAACGGCACTTCCACCAATAATTACGGTTTTTATTCTATTGATGCGCCCGAAGGCGACTACACGCTGCTATTCAGTTATATTGGTTATCAAACTTTTGCCCGAAAAATTTCGCTCCATAAAAGCCAAACAGTCAATGTTTCACTTTCCTCGAAAACCAATTTGCAGGAAGTAACCATCAGTGCCAATAAACCCAATAACGACCAGGTTACGTCGCCGCAAATGGGCCTGGAAAAACTGAACATGGCGCAAATAAACCAAGTGCCGGTTTTGCTGGGCGAAAGGGACATTTTAAAAACCATTACCTTATTGCCCGGCGTAAAATCATCCGGGGAAGGGAATACCGGTTTTTACGTTCGCGGCGGCGCTTCCGATCAAAACCTGATCTTGCTGGACGAGGCAACGGTTTATAACGCTTCGCACTTGTTTGGCTTTTTCTCCACTTTCAATTCGGATGCGATAAAAGATGTAAGCTTGTACAAAGGCGGAATGCCGGCGGAATATGGCGGCCGTTTGTCTTCGGTTTTGGATGTGAAAATGAACGAAGGCAACAACCAGAATTTTACGGTGCAGGGCGGAATCGGACTGATCTCATCGCGCCTGAAAATAGAAGGCCCGTTGGTAAAAGATAAAGGCTCGTTCATGATCAGCGCACGCCGCACTTATGTTGATGTTTTTTTGAAAGCTTCTAAAGACACCACTTTGAAAGGAAGCACTTTGTATTTTTACGACCTCAACGCCAAGGCAAATTATCATTTTGACGATAAAAACGCCATTTACATTTCGGGTTATTTTGGCAAAGATGTTTTGGGCCTGAAAAATACTTTCGGCACAAACTGGGGAAATGCTACCGGCACTTTGCGCTTTAACCATTTGTTTACCAACCGTTTGTTTTCAAACACTTCGCTTGTGTACAGCAATTATAATTTTGCGGTCGAGAGTTTCAGTACCACCAACAGCTTTAAAGTTACCTCTCAAATTACAGATTTCAACTTAAAAGAAGACCTGCAATATTCTTTAAACAACAACCACACGCTCAAATTCGGGCTGAATGTTTTGCACCATGCTATTTTTCCGGGCGATGTTACTTCTTCGGCAACCTCAAGTTTCAACAGTAAAAGTGTAGAAAAACGCTATGGTTTTGAAAATGCGGCTTACATCAGCGATGAATGGAAGGCAGGCAATAAGTTGACGGTTTTGTACGGGCTGCGTTTAAGCGGGATGTTTTTGCAAGGGCCGGGCACTTTCAAAACTTATGATGCCGCCGGCGATGCCTTAACTTCGCAAACTTATGGTTCGGGCAAAGTTGTAAAATCTTACTTCAATTTAGAACCACGTTTATCGGCCAGTTATTTGCTGAACGAGGAAACTTCGCTCAAAGCTTCCTACAACCGTAATACGCAGAACATCCATTTGTTAAGCAATTCAACCAGCAGTTCGCCTACAGATTTGTACATTTTAAGCACCGTTAATATCAAGCCCGAAATTGCCGACCAGGTTTCTACCGGCTGGTTTAAAAATTTTAAAGAAAACCGGTACGAGTTTTCGGCCGAGGTTTATTATAAATGGCTGCAAAACCAAATTGATTATAAAAACGGCGCACAGCTGCGCATCAACCAGGATGTAGAATCGCAGTTGGTTTTTGGTTCGGGCAGGGCTTATGGTTTGGAGTTGTTTTTGAAAAAAAAGTACGGGCGTTTTAACGGCTGGGTTGGTTATACTTTATCGCGCACAGAAAGAAAGTTTGATGCGATCAACAACGGCAATTATTTTCCGGCAAAGCAAGACCGCACGCATGATCTTTCGATCGTTGGCATTTACAACCTCAACAAACGCTGGACATTTTCTGCCACTTTTATTTACGGTACGGGAAATGCCATTACTTATCCAACAGGAAAATACAACATCAACGGCTTGACCACTTATTCTTATTCCGAGCGCAACGGCTACCGTTTGCCGCCCACCAACCGTTTGGATTTGGGTGCTACGTTGGAAGGCAAAGAACATGAAAAATACCATTCGAGCTGGACTTTTGGCATTTACAATGTTTACGGCTACGATAACCCTTATATTATTACTTTCCGCGACAGCAAAACCGTTCCAAACACCACAGAAGCTTTGGAAACCAGTATTTTTTCTACCGCCATCCCATCTGTAACCTGGAATTTTAAATTTTAAACATTTTTCTATTTATTTAATGTATTTATGAAGGACACACCCCTAACCCCTCTCGAGAGGGGAAGCACAGTTTGATACCTTTCTATCGTTAAAAAGGTAGGCGCCATATTTCCCCTCTCGAGAGGGGTTAGGGGTGTGTTTTTTATTTTGAAGCCATAAAAGAAGCATTTGTCAGGAAAATTAAGTTTAAACAATTTATTATGAAAACCAAGAACATAAGTTTCAGCACAGCTTTGATGATGCTTCTTTTACCGGTAATAATTTCGTGCCAAAAAGTGGTTGATTTGAAACTGAAAGATGCTTCCGGGCAACTGGTGGTTGAAGCAAACGTTGACAACAACAATACATCAATTGTTAAGCTGAGCCAAAATGTGGCCTTCACCAGCACCAATACTTACCCGCCGGTAAGCGGTGCAACGGTAACCATCAGTGATCAATCCGGCAAAAGTTATACTTTATCAGAAGGGATTGCAGGAAACTATTCGTCCGGCCAGTTGCAGGGTATCAGCCTGAATACTTATAACTTAACGGTGCAAACTGGCGGTAAAACCTACACGGCCCGTTCTACCATGCCGCCAGCCATTGCTTTAGATACCATTACCGCAAAAAATGATGAGTTTAACAACGGCAAAGACCGAAAGGAAATTTCAGTTTCGTACTTTGACCCGGCCGGTATCAAAAACCAGTACCTTTTTTTGATGTATGTAAACGGCGTGCAGGTAAACGGCATTTTTGTTTATAATGACGACCTGACAGACGGCAAGCATGTAACCGCCCAGTTGCGGCAGGACGATATTGATGTTTATCCCGGTGATGTGGTAAAAGTAGAAATGCAGTGTATTGACAAAGCCAATTACACTTATTGGTTTACATTGGAACAGCAGCAGCAGCAAGGGCCGGGCGGCGGTGTTACGCCATCCAATCCGCCAAGCAATCTATCCAACAATGCTTTGGGCTATTTTAGCGCGCATGCCACGCAAACCAAAACAATTGTGGTAAAGTAATAATTGGTGCATGTTCACCAATTTTATGCCGGTAAAAGAAGCATTGCATTGTCATCCTGAAATTTTTTTCAGGATCCCTCTTCCAAGATATTAGCCTTTCTGATGGGATGCCGAAAAAGTTTCGGCATGACAAAGGCACACTAAATTTATGCCGGTAAAAGAAGTATTGCGCTTTGTCATCCTGAAATTTTTTTCAGGATCCCTCTTCCAAGATAACAGCCTTTCTGATGGGATGCCGAAAAAGTTTCGGCATGACAAAGGCACACTGAATTTATGCCGGTAAAAGAAGCATTGCATTGTCATCCTGAAATTTTTTTCAGAAATCTCATGCAAAATAATAGCCTTTCTGATGGGATGCCGAAAAAATTTCGGCATGACAAAGGCACACTGAATTTATGCCGGTAAAAGAAGTATTGCGCATTGTCATCCTGAACTTGTTTCAGGATCCCTCTTCCAAGATAACAGCCTTTCTGATGGGATGCCGAAAAAATTTCGGCATGACAAAGGCACACTAAATTTATGCCGGTAAAAGAAGCATTGACCTGTCATCCTGAATTTTTTTTCAGGATCCCTCTTCCAGGATAACAGCCTTTCTGATGGGATGCCGAAAAAATTTCGGCATGACAAAAACCTAAACGCACCAATTTTTAGGTGGTAAAAGAAGCATAGAAACCTTATCAAAAAAAACCAATAAAGTTTTAACAAATATTTAACTAAATAATTTGCATAAACTAAATAATTAATAATACCTTGTTTTCCTAAACCTAAACAATGAAAACACTGGTACTTGTATTGATTTTTTTGGCGGCCGGTAATTTTTTGCTTGCCCAAAACACAGGTTCTGTTAAAGGTGTAATTGCCGATACCGCCTCCAATATCAAACTGGTCTATGCTTCGGTTGCGGTGTTAAATGCAAAAGATTCTACGCTGGTCAAGTTTACCCGCACCAACGAAAACGGCGAGTTTACAATTGGCAACCTTAAAAAAGGAAAGTTTATTTTACTGGTTACGTACCCGGCTTATGCGGATTATGTAGAGCGGTTTCAGTTGGATTCTGTAAAAAAAGAACAAAATGTTGGCCGCATCAGTATGTTGCTGAAAGAAAGGCTGCTAAAAGAAGTATTGATAAAAGGTACGGCTGCCGCCATCAAAATTAAAGGCGATACCACTGAATTTAATGCGGCTGCTTTTACAATTCAGCCCAACTCTAAAGTGGAAGATTTGCTGAAGCAGTTGCCCGGGATACAGGTGGACAAAGACGGAAAAATTACCGCACAAGGCCAAACCGTAAACAAAGTTTTGGTGGATGGCGAAGAGTTTTTTGGCGATGACCCGACGTTGGTTACCAAAAACATCCGTGGCGATATGGTGGACAAGGTGCAGCTTTACGATAAAAAAAGCGACCAGGCCACTTTTACCGGCATTGATGATGGCGTGAAAAATAAAACCATCAACATTAAACTAAAAGAAGATAAAAAGAACGGCTACTTTGGCAAGGTTTCGGCCGGCGTTGGAACGGATGGTTATTACGAAGGCCAGGCGATGTTCAATAAATTCAAGGCCAAACAAAAGCTTTCGGCTTATGGCACTTTGGCAAATACCGGCAAAACAGGTTTAGGCTGGGAAGACAACAGCAAATATGCTTCTTCTAACAACATAGAGTTTACCGATGGCGGCGGTATTTCGATTACAAATAATGGTCGGGACGAACTGGAATCTTTTGACGGAAGGTACAACAACCGCGGCATACCCGTGGCCAGGACAGGTGGTTTGCATTACGATACCAAGTGGAACAATGATAAAGAATCCATCAATGCCAATTACAAAATTGGCTCTTTGGGCGTTACCGGCACCGATAACAGTATCAACCAAAACAATTTGCCAACGGGCGTACAAAACAGCA
Organism: Mucilaginibacter sp.; assembly: GCF_041088075.1. Lineage (GTDB taxonomy): Bacteria > Bacteroidota > Bacteroidia > Sphingobacteriales > Sphingobacteriaceae > Mucilaginibacter_A. The sequence goes on from NZ_JBGCVY010000027.1 coordinate 29,176, forward strand.
ACTCAAACCACAGCTTTGACAATTATATGTTCAGGCAAAAGGTAGATGCCATTTATCAGATTAAACTGGACACGGCTTCTAACTTAAAAATAACTGCTGACGGCACTATAAAAAACAACCGGAGCAACAACATTTATCAATCATCAAGTTACGCTGGTTTTGATACGTTGTTAAACCGCAGTAACCGGAGTTTGACCAACAACGGCAACGAGAATATATTTAACGCCACTGCTTTTTATACTCACAAATTTAAAAAGACAGGCCGTTCGTTTTCCTTAAGCCTTAGCGGTGCTTATGATGAAAATGATACAAAAGGTTACCTCAATTCCGACATCCATTTTTACAACAGAATGACTGGTGGTTTGGATAGTACGCAATTGATCAACCAATATAAAACCAGCCATATTTTAAGTACAATTGTGAATTCCAACATTACTTATTCTGAACCTTTTACCAAAGCGTTTTCGGTTATTCTAAATTATGGTTTGGGCTTGAACAACAGCAGTGCCGACCGGAAATCTTTTGATCAAACAACGGTAGGAGAGTACACCGCTTTGAATACAACTTTAAGCAACAATTACAAGTTAAACCAACTGAACAACCAGCTTGGTGCAATTTTTAACTATAAAAAAGGCAAAGCAATTTTAAACTTTGGCACCAGGGCAACCGATGTAAAGTTTGAACAAATAAACGAATATACTAATGACAAGTTTAACCGGAACTTTTTAAATTGGAACCCGCAGGCTACTTATCAATATAAGTTTTCGCAGCAAAAATCTTTACGTTTGAGTTATAATGGTAATACGCAACAGCCAACAATTGATCAGATCCAGCCTGTTTTGGTCAACACAGATCCTTTAAATTTATTTTTGGGCAATCCGGACTTGCGGCCTTCTTTTACCAACAGCTTTAATTTGAATTATAATTCTTATAAAGTTTTAAGCGAACAATACGTTTATCTTAGTGCTGGCTACAACTTAATTTCCAATGCAATTGTTAACAATACAACAACCAACGCAAACGGAAAAACAACTTACCAGTCATCCAATCTTATTGGTAATAGCCCGGCAAACTTTTATCTGTATTCCAATTTTAGCCGGAAGATTAAAATGCTGGATTTTAATGTGGGTATAAACATCAATGCAAACGGTAACACTTCTTACAATTATACCAACAGTGTTTTGAACAAAACAAAATCTTACACTTATAGAAGTGCTATAAACTTGCAAAAGTACAAACAGAAAAAGTTTCAAATATACTTCGATTTTGGACCAACTTATACCGTCAGCGGTTCATCTTTGCAGCCTAATATCAACAACAATGGTTTTGGTTTAAATGGATATAGTTCTTTCAGGGTTTATCTTCCGCACAAAATTGAATTTGGTTATGACGGCAATTACGAGTACCAGGCAAAAACGCAATCTTTTAACCAAAGTTTTGAAAGGTTAATTATCAACCCAACCATCAGCAAAAAATTCTTAAAAACAGATAACCTTAACTTGTCTGTTACGGTTAATGATTTGCTTAACCAAAATGTTGGTTTCAACCGTAGTGCTTATGCCGGCAATATTTCACAACAAACTTATACCACCATCCGCAGATATTTTATGTTTTCTTTAAGTTATGATTTTAACAAAATGGGCGGCACAAAACCAACAAAATAATTATGAAAAAACTAAACTTGTTGATCTTCATCATACTGTTTTTAACAGGTAAAAACTTGTATGCACAATACACCCATTTTTCTACCAATGGCATTATCGAATTTGATAAAAGTGTAAACATGTTTGCACTCATCAAAAAAAGCATTAACAAAGACAACGAAAGCTTTATGCAGCAGGCTTTTGACAGTTATAAAAAAAACAAACCACAATTTAAGGTATTTAAAAGCACACTTAGTTTTTCTAAAGACAAAACGATGTTTACACCTTTGGAAAATACAGAAAGTGGTTCGAACACTTATTTTGATGATAACCCGATGGCCGAGCAGAACAATGTTACTTATACGGATTTGTCTGCCAACCGTATCATCAGCCAGAAAAAAGTATTTGAACAAACGTTTTTGTTGAAAGACAGCACGCGCAAAATCAACTGGAAAATCACCAGTGAAACCCGCCAAATTGCCGGTTACAATTGCCGCCGCGCCAATGCTTTGATCCTGGATTCTGTTTATGTGGTTGCTTTTTATACCGATGAAATTATGGTTCTGGGCGGCCCAGAACTGTTTTCCGGTTTGCCGGGGATGATTTTGGGCGTGGCCATTCCGCACGAAAACATCAGTTGGTTTGCCACCAAAGTTACCGATACAACCGTGTCGGCCAAAGCATTGTCGCCGCCAACCAAAGGCAAAGCGGTAAACGATAAAGAACTGCGTGCAACCTTGCAATCGGCTTTGAAAGATTGGGGCAATTATAAACAAATTGCGATGAAGGCTTTTTTGTTGTGATCGCCCTGGCTTTATCCATACTGTTTTTATGCCCCTAAAATTTACTTTGTACTGATTGCACCGGCAGAACAATTACGGTTTTCCTGCTGTTTAAAATTCAACATAAACAGAAAATACCATGAGTGCATCATTTAAAGAAACGTTTGCCATCGGTGGCGATTTGACCGTAAACCGTTTAGGCTATGGCGCAATGCGCATTACCGGAGATGGAATTTGGGGGCCGCCAAAAGATAAGGCCGAAGCAATTCGGGTTTTGCAACGTGCGGTAGAACTGGGTGTTGATTTTATTGATACGGCCGATAGTTACGGGCCGCATGTATCGGAAGAACTGATTGCCGAGGCATTGCATCCGTACAAAACCGGGTTGGTGATTGCAACCAAAGGCGGCTTAACCCGGACCGGGCCAAACCAATGGCCGATTAATTCGCACCCTGATCATTTAAAAGAAGCGTTGGAAGGCAGTTTGAAACGCCTGAAACTGGAGCAGATTGATTTGTACCAGTTGCACCGCATTGACCCAAATGTGCCTTTTGAAGATTCGTTGGAGTTTTTGAAAAAAGCACAGCAGGAAGGCAAAATCAAGCACATTGGCTTATCGGAAGTGAGCGTTGAGGACATCAAAAAAGCGCAGCAATTTGTCGAAATTGTTTCCGTACAAAATATGTACAGCGTGGATAACCGCAAGTGGGAAGCCGAACTGCAGTTTTGTGCCGAGAACAATATTGCTTTTATTCCGTGGTATCCGTTAAATGGCGGCAACGAAGAAGGCATGAAAAAGATGAACGAACTTGCACAGAAAAAAAATGCCACCGTTCAACAAATTGCGCTGAGCTGGCTGTTGCACCATTCGCCAAATATTTTGCTGATCCCGGGAACTTCGAGCGTAAAGCATTTGGAAGAAAACATGAAAACGGCTTCTATCGAATTAACAACAGCAGATTTGGAAGAACTGGAAAGTTTATCGGCCGTTCAATAAAAAACCAGAAACTTAAAATGCTTCTTTTAGCACACTAAATTTTATGTGCTAAAAGAAGCATTTTAGTTTTTATCAATTTTAAATCTTTTGCCGGAGAAACCTTTATTCTTCGCTGTAACGGTCGTTGCGCCAGGGATAAGCCGTGTTCGAGTAGCCGCGTTCTTCCCAAAAACCAGGTTTATCAGCAGTTAAAAATTGAATTCGTTTTATCCATTTTGAACCTTTCCAGGCATACAATTGCGGCGTAACCATCCGTACCGGGCCGCCGTGTTCTTTGGCCAAAGGTTGTCCTTCAAAAGCATGCACCAGCAAAACATCCGGTTTTAAGGCTTCTTCTAAAGACAAATTTGTGGTGTAGGTATCGTAGCCGTAGCACAAAATATGCGTGGCGGTTTCTTTAGGCTGAACCAAAGCGGCCAGATCAAGCAAGCTAACGCCTTTCCAGTGCATGTTTAACTTAGACCAGGTTGTAACGCAATGAAAATCAGAAGTATCTTTGGTTTGCGGCATCGCCATAAATTCTTTCCAGGTCATGCGGATTGGGTTTTCTACTTCGCCATCAAGGGTTAACCGCCATCGTTCTAAAGGAATGTTAGGTTGATAGCCCAAATCTAAAACCGGCCATTTTATGGTTGCCGTTTGCCCGATCGGGATTTCGGGCATGCCGTGCCGGTTAATTTTGCCCGAACCTTTTGGCGTATCATCAGCGGTGGATGGCGTCAGCTTCATTTTTTCTTCAAAACGGGCTTTCAGTTTCATCCTCGTTTCGATGATGCGGTTCAGTTTTTCCGGTTCTTCCATTGCAAATTGTATCGGCAGGGATTACTAAAATTTAGGTGATAAAAACAGTATGCTAATATGCAGCTAATTCCGGCTTGTCAGATTTTTTTCCGGATAAAACTTCTGCAAAAACCTCATATGAATGCAACCTGGCCTCATGCTCAAAAATATGCGAAGTGGCCATTACTTCGTCCACTTGCGTTTGTGCGATAAAAGCTTGCATTTCTTTTTCGATCTTTTCCGGCCCGCCGATAAAAGCATATTTCATCATTTGCTGTACCGATTCTTTCTCGTAAATATTCCAAATCCGGTCTATATTTTCAATTGGCGGCTGCAAAAGGCCCCGCTTTCCGGTAATCACGCCCAAAATAAATTGCTGTACCGAAGTAGCCAGTTTGGCAGCTTCCTGATCGGTATCCGCAGCAACCACGTTGACACAAGCCATCACGTAAGGGCTTTTTAGATTTTCGGAAGGCTGAAAGTTTTTCCGGTAAAGATCAATCGCCGTTAAAAAATAAGTTGGCGCGAAATGACTGGCAAAAGCATAAGGCAAGCCCAAAGCTGCCGCAACACGCGCGCTATCTGTGCTCGAACCCAAAACCCAGATCGGGATATCCAAACCTTCGCCCGGAATTGCCCTCACTTTGCCGTTTTTGTTTTCTGCGGAGAAGAAATTTTGCAGCTTTAAAATATCTTTTGGGAAATTATGGTCGGCATTAAAATTTTCGCCGCGGATTTCCATCGAGGTTAATTGGTCTGTTCCCGGCGCGCGGCCCAAACCTAAATCAATCCTCTCTGGATACAAAGAAGCCAAGGTTCCAAATTGTTCTGCCACAATCAATGGCGCATGGTTTGGCAGCATCACGCCGCCCGAACCAACGCGGATGGTAGAAGTGCCACCGGCGATGTAACCAATCAAAACCGAAGTTGCCGAACTGGCCACGCCAGCCATATTGTGGTGTTCGGCCAACCAGTACCGCTTATAACCTAAATTTTCGGCATGTTTGGCTAAATCCAAACTGCGTTGAAAAGTAATTGCAGGTGTTGTGCCTTGCACCACGGTTGCCAAATCTAAAACCGAAAAAGAAATATCTGATAATTGCTTTGCAGCCATTTTTATTTTGCTTTAGTGATGTTTAAAAAACAAGCTCAGGTTTAAAACAACTTTTGTTGTTGCTTAATCAAATTTAATTTAAAAAAGCGGAAGGGCAGGGCTGCTTTGGTTATTTGACTTGCAATCCACACAAGCCTGATTATTTAAAATTAAAGCGTTGAATCAAACAACAATTTGGATTATATTGATTAGAAAATTTTGCAATAAATAAATTTTATGCGATAAAAGAAGCATCGTTGCAGATTGTTAACGCGTAAACGGTTTCGGGTAAAATTGCAGGATTGGGAAAGTATTGATCAGTTTATAAATATAAGTATTATAAGAAAACGTTGACACGGCTTTCCATATATTCTTTTGCAATCAATTTAAATAAAGTTTGGTTTTCAGCACATTGGTCAAAACAATATTGGATATTTTCTTTGACCGTAATATCGTTCAAGGAGTTTGCAATTGATTTTAGCAGTTGGAAATAATGGCATTTTACCACTAAAATTTGTTGCAGATGAAATACCAGTGCCAAATCGTTGGATAGCTTGTGCTGGTTTTCGTCTTCATGGTAACCGATTGCCAATTTTAAAATATCATTTGCGGTAGGGCTGCCAATTTTTGCCGGTACTTCTTTTAGCTGCAAAAAAACAGTTTCTATGTGGCCGATCTGTTCAAAAACTTCTGATAAAAGTTCTTCAACCACAAAATGCAAATCCCCAAAACAGGTTTTATCCGCCAAAACGGGTAAACTTTGGGTGAGGCTTTGTAAAATAGAATAAATTTGGTTGAGGTTGAACAAGAAAACTTTGTTGAGCGAATTTTCATTTAACTGCAGGTTTCCACACAAAAAGGGTTTTTCCATGATCTTGATTTTACCGATACAAAAACAGTATTAACGAACATAAATAAAGAGATCGGCAAAAATAAAATACATTAGGCAGGTTTAACGATCCTGCCAGATTTAGGCTTATATTTAACCAAAGAAATATTATTTTTAATTAATAAACAAATAATAATTAAAAATAATATTATTGATAAAATTGTAAACCAAAGCCGATATAAAAAAGCTAAGTCAATAAGCATCATAATGTCCAATTGTTTAGATATTTTTTTAGATTTTTCTAAGAATTCTCAAAGCATTTTTGTAAAATTGCATTGCCCAAAAGCAGCGCCTATAGCTCAGTTGGTTAGAGTAGAAGACTCATAATCTTTTGGTCCCTGGTTCGAGCCCAGGTGGGCGCACCCCAATATTTAAAACGGCCTTTACAAAGGAGTAAAGGCCGTTTTTTATGTTTATACAAATACTTTTGGCTAAAAAGTGCTTAAAACAGAGGATTTAAGCAACTTGCTTTAATTTCTTAAACTGATAGTCTTCAAATCTGTAATTTTAATTCTATTTAAAGATAGAAATTAAGTGAGTGCCTAAAGTTTCCCGCCTGCTTTAAGCATAAATATGCTATTGGCAAAACAAGTTGGAAACGCGCGGGAACAAACTTGTTATCCGAAAAAAGAAACTAAATGCAAGAACAGCCAAACACAAATAAACCAGCGGCCAGCCCAAGCGATCATCTCGCTAATGAACGTACTTTTCTGGCCTGGATCCGTACCAGTATCGCTTTAATGGGTTTTGGCTTTGTGGTGGTCAAGTTTTCCTTGTTTATCAAACAGTTGTCTGTTGTGCTGGCAGGAAAAGTAATCCTGCCCGGTAAAGGTTTTTCAGAGGGAATTGGCATTGCCTTAGTTGCCATGGGTGCATTACTTGCTTTGTTAAGCTATGTGAGGTATTATTATACCGAAAAACAGTTGCTGAACAAAACTTACAAACCTTCTTTTGTGCTTTCTTTATCACTCACCATTGCAATTGTTTTGATAAGCCTGTTGCTGTTATGGTACCTGCTGCCCAGCCTGTAGTGTAATAGGTAAAATACTTTTGTTTAAACTTTTGGCTGACTCATACTAATAATGATGCTTCTTTTACCATGCAAAATTTGGTGTTCCTACCAAACTGAATAGATCCAAAACAAAACCTTCGCCAATTTTTATATGGTAAAAGAAGCATGGTTGTTATCTATGCCAATGCCCTTCCTCCGTTTGCAGCATTGACAAACAGGTGGTTAAAAACAATATTACATTTGCTGTCGTAAATCGCCTTGTCATAAGTATCCGGTAAGTTTTTATCTAAAATATCCTGGATGACAGATTTTACCTGCAACTGGGTTTGATAGTCTTTATGCCAGTTCTGTAATAATACGGTTGGTTTTTCTTGATATAAACGGTGCAGCAAACTTTTGGCTGCAAGTTTTACTTTCTGGTCTTCTTCTTTTGTCAGGTTCTCTTTTTTCAACAGGTCGAAAATTTCAAGTTCCGCTTCAGATAAACCTTCTCTTGCTGCCCGCAGTTCTTCTGCTTTTAACTGATCCACAAAATCTACCAAATCATTAAAATAATCTTCGGTTGCCGATCCGCCAATATTGTATTTATCTATGATTTCCTGAAGCTTTTGGGCAAAGCCTGTACGGGTAATATTTGCGGACATCATTTGCTCTAACTTTCCGGCGATAAAAGCCCTTAAATCTGCAATTTCTATATTTTTATAAGGGGCTTCTTTAAATTGTTCTTTCAGTTTGGCAATGTCCAGTTTGCTCAAATCAATCAATTTCCAAGACTTGATATTGTAATTTGCTTTTTCAGGTTCACCCAGGATATTCCCCGTCTTTTTAAATTCCTCACTTGCTACAATACTCTCGTCCAGCAACTGGCTAATCCTTCTTTTTGCACTGTCTAAATCCCCTCTTTCTGCTTTGCCATCAATAACCTGCCTCAAATAACTGATCACGGCAACCAACGGAAAACCTTTTCTTTTGCCTAATATTTCAGGCCGGCAAGCTTCATACAAAGCATCAATGGTATTGTCGTAAACTGCAAATTGCTTCTTTTGATCGTCATTTTTCAATATCAAATCTGCATACTCATCAAACAAACCAAGCTTGCCAAAAACCAGATTGGCATCCAGAATGCTTTTAAGGTGAACACCAATACTTTGGCAATATTGATCACATTCATTGATGGCATCTTGCAACAGCACATACAACTGGTCTTTTTCCTGCACCGGCGCATCTTCGTCCGGTTGGCCGCTGATACTTGTGCCTTCTCCATAAGAAGCAAAAGCCTTTTTCAGGTTTTTGAAAACGTTATAATAATCAACGATCAAACCATTCTTTTTGGGCTTGCCGTTTATTTCAAAGTCGGTTACGCGGTTTGCCCTGGCAATGGTTTGCATCAGCGTATGGTCTTTCATCGGTTTATCTATGTAAAGCGTAGAAACTGTTGGCGCATCAAAACCGGTTAGCCACATACTGCACACAAAAACCAATTGTAAAGTATCTTCCTTGTTTTTAAACTTGTATTCCAGGTCATAACCGTTTTCGTCCGGCGTTTGCAACCGCTTTCTGTGCGGGCGGATATCCAAACCATTTTTCTCAAATTTCTCTTCTTCCCCGGCTTCCTCACTTACAATCACCGCCATTTCTGCTTTGCGCATCCAATCTAACATCGCTTTTAACAAAGCTTTTTCATTACTATCGGCAGTTGTATTGATTTGGGTTTGTACAGCGCGTTTTTCTTCGTCCCAAAGCCGTTTTACCTTGTCGTACATTTTTACGGCGGTAAACTTATCTAAAGTTACCACCATGCCTTTGCCTAAATAACCACGGCGCGGAAAGTGGTAAACAATATCTTTTGCAATGGTTTCCAAGCGGTCATCGCTTTTCAAAACAGACATTTCCTGGCCAAATTCCCGTTCCAGCCTTTGCTGCTCCTCGTCGGTCAGGTTTTCATCGCTTACAATTTCGGCCAAATCATCATCCAGGTCATTGTTTTGCAAAAGCACTTCGGGCACGCGTTTATGGTAAAACAAAGGAACCGTGGCACCATCTTCCACACTTTGTTTAAAGTTGTATTCTGAAACCGTTGACCCAAACCAATCATTCGTCAGCTTTTTACTGCCAAGCAAAGGTGTGCCGGTAAAGGCCATGTATTGTGCATTTGGCAAACCTGCCCGCATGTTATCGGCCAGGTCTTTATACTGTGTACGGTGCGCTTCGTCAACAATCACAATAATATCGTTCCGGGTACTTAAAACCGGGTAAGCTTTCCCTTTAGGAAACCTGAATTTTTGGATCAGCGTAAAAATATAACGGCGGTTGGTTTGCAGCATTTCCCGTAATTCTCCGCTGTTTTTAGGCTGGCATTTATCGGCTTTGTTTATGGCTTCGGATTCTAAAAAGTTGCGGTAAATCTGCTTGTCCAAATCTTCGCGATCGGTAACGATTAAAAAAGTGTAATTTCCGGTGAATTCTCGGAACACTTTGCGCGAAAAGAAAATCATGCTGTAGCTTTTGCCGCTGCCTTGCGTATGCCAAAAAACGCCCAGCTTGCCTTTATTGGCCTGGTCGGTATTTTCCTTGTCGTGCAATAAACGGGCAGCAAAATTTCGGACAGCATTGTTTACGCCCAGAAACTGGTGGTTTTTGGCTGCAATTTTTATCTGACCGTTATAATAGATCAAAAAGTTTTCAAAATAATCCAAAAGGCGTTTTTTCTCGCAAAGCCCTAAAACGGCGTAATCCAAACTTACCGCATAATCTTTGATGCGTTCCTTGTCCGGCACTTCCTTTTCATCTTCCACCCGCAACCAGTTAAAAAAGTGGCCATAGCCCGAATTAAAACTGCCCACTTTGGTTTCCAGGCCATTGCTTAAAATGCAAAGCGCGTTGTAATGAAAAAGTAGAGGAATATCTTTTTTATAGTTAGTCAGGTTGTCATCATATGCATTGCGCACAGCGATGGTGCTGTTTTTAAGCTCGATAAACAGCAATGGCAACCCGTTTACAAAAAGGATGAGATCGGGCCGCCGCCGGATGTATTGCCCTTTAACCCAAAGCTGCGAAACAATTAAATAGTCATTTTTAGTTTCATCCGCAAAATCAATTACTTTAACGGTAATCGGTTCGTTTTTATGCTGATCGTTTTTTATTTGAACGCTCACCCCGTCGCGGATTAAAAAATAAAGTTCTTTGTTGGCTTGCAGTTCCTGCTGGTCCAGGCGCGTTTTGGTCAATTGTTCTACTGCTTTATCTATGGCGTGGGCTGGCGCGTTGGGGTTAAGTGCGGTCAGTTTTTTCCGTAAAATTGGTTCGATTACCACTTCCGATTCTGCAGAACGGCCGGTTAAATCCTCCATCAGACAATTAAGATGGCGATAGCCCAAACGATCAACAAAAACGCTGATGATTGCTTTTTCGATCTGGTCTTCAGAAATGTGGTTGGCGATAAAAGTCCGGGCCATTTTTGGTTTAGCTTAATTTAAGGTTTTAAACAGGAAGTTTGTAAAACGATGGTATCAACCCATTGCTGTTGTTTTTCGGGATTGTAAAAGCGCGCCGGCGTTTCGAGTTTGCAAAAACGGATGCTTCTTTTATGGCAATAATTTTTGATTAAGCCAACCTGCGTTTTTATGTTTGGGATGCCATTAAAAGTTTTCCGGGTAAAATAAACCGCTTTTAAATTGGGCAAAGTTTCTAGCAGTGCCACTATATTTTTCCATTGCTGCACGTGGCTGTCAATAAAGTCGTCCTCTACATTGGTTTCTTCGCCTTCCGGCACTTCTAAAGCAGCAATCAAATCGGCAAAGTCTATTTTGTGTGCGGCCATAAACGCTTGCTTGCTTAAAAGCGGTGCTTCTTTTAATGGCTCAAAACCAAAACATTGCGGCAACAAGTGCCACAAAAAGTTTCTCGGCCTTCCATAAAAAAAATCCGGGCCGGTAGGGATATCCGGATTAAAAGTGCCTAAAAACAGTATTTCTGTTTGCAGGCTAACCTGGTGTTTTTTGAATTTATGTTGGATTACGGGCATATCAATTCTTCTGTTGCTGCTTTTACTTTTAGCTTGCCGCTGATTAACCTTGGCAATAGGCGATCTCTAATTTGACGAAGTTGTGTGTTTTGCTTTTTTAGTATGATCTCTTGTTCAAAAATAGGATCAGAAATTAATTTAAATCTTTTTAATAATTCTTTTTGAGGAATCAAAAACCTAAGTTTTTTCAAATCTAAAGCACTTAAATGAGCCACTGTAGTTCCGACAATAATTTCATTTAAAAACTCAATTTGAGGTTTAAGAACATGATACAAGAAATATTTAGAAATATCAGTTTTAAGCTTTGGTCTAAATCTAACATTTCGTTGATTAATCCAAGCTTTTACTCCTGCCCATTTACAAAAATGGAACTCACCATCCATTCCAACTAAAATATCTCCATCTAAAACATAATATTTGTCATCTGCTATTTCTGGAGTATAAGTATTTGTTGCCCCTTCTAATAAATCTCTTATTCTTATTACTGGCAAACCTTGTGAATTTTCATTAAATAATTCTGATTTGAAAGGATAGCCATAAGTTACTTCTGCAATTTCATATAAAGATTTCACTTCCCAACCTTCCGGTATTCCCTTTTCAAACTTTGCGTTTTTATATCCTGGAAACCGCATCCGTACAAACCATTCTTTGTAAAGTTGGCGTGCGGTTTCTTCTAATACTTGGATGCGTTGGTTGTTTACTTCTATTAATTCATCATAAGCTGAAAGAATGGAAGCGATATGTTTTTGAATTATTAAATTAGGAACGGATATTTTGAATTTCCGCAAATCCCCCAATAGCAAATTTGTTTGAGCAGAGCCGACAGCAATATCGATTAATATGGGATTTAAAGCCAGTAATTCATAATATAAATATTGCCCAAAAACAATAGAACTTTTCGGTTTTAAAATAGCTACGCTCTTTTGGAAGGTCGTTTGATGAGTTAAAGGTTGATCTTGAGCAATTGCCATTCTGCCAATAGAACCACTATTTGTAATAAGAATATCACCTGGGCTTAATCTTGTTCTTCTATGAGTATCAAGAAAATCAGCTTTCGTTATTTGCCTTCCTCTTTCATAATTCAACTTTCCATCAAATACATCTTTTGCACTTAAAAAATAATATCCTGAATTTTCTTCATCCTGACAGTCGCCATGTTTGCCATCGGTAATCAAATCACAAACATCTCCTAACTTATATATTGACTTGTCTTCCATTTTAAAACAACGAAACTAAGTTTTCTTCAATTATTTTTTCTAAATCAGCAGCTTTCTCATTCAAAGCATTCAAAACTTCATGCCTTTCCTTCATCTCCGCCAAAAACTCTTCTTCTGTTAAACCGTCTTCTTCAATCACCACACCAACATAACGGCCGGGGTTTAAGCTGTAATCCTGTTCTTCAATTTCTGCTAAAGTTGCCGCTTTGCACAAACCAATTACATCTTCGTAAACACCATTTGGGAAACGTTCGTTCAGCCAGTGGATATGCGCCTGGTAATAAGCCGCTTGATTGCTCGCGGATTGGTGCACTTTTTCGGCCTCGTCTTTTTCTTTTTGGGCTTTGTTTAAAATCGTGGCGGTTTTGTTTTGTTCGGCTTTCAGTTGTTTGGCATCGCCTTGCGCTGCGGTAATTTTTTCCTGCAGGTTTTCCCAATCCGCTTTTGCCTTTTCATAAACCGATACTGTTTTTAGCACTATATTTTTGTGTTCTGTCGCTTTGGCTTCATGCGCATCTGCCTGTTGCTTGTATTTTTCGAGCAGTTGGGTTAAGCGTTTTGTTTCACCACGGTACAAGCGCACAATGGTTGCAATATTTTGGATGTGCTCTGCGGTAAATTCGCGCAAGGCACGCGTAACCTGCCTGAAAATATTTCGGGCATCTATAAACAATACCGTCGCCTCCCGGCCTCCCTCAACAGGGGAGGAGAACGAACCAGCTTTCGATTTATCAAAAAACCACAAGGTAGCAGGCAAGGTAACGGTGTAAAACATGTTTTTGGGCAGGGTCAACATGCAGTCAATCACGCCGCTTTTGATTAAGTTTTTACGGATTTCGGCCTCGCTGTTCCGCGCATCGCTGGCACTGTTGGCCATCACCAATGCCGCCCTGCCAGTTGGTTTTAGCGAAGTGGCAAAAAGGATGATCCATAAATAATTGGCGTTCGGAACGGTATCCGCTTCTTTCTCTTTGTTTTTGCTGCTGCTTTTGGTTTTGTTTTGCGGGATGCCGTATTCGCTGAAACGCTTTTGGCTTTTTATCCTTTCCAGGTTTACGTCATCTACATTAAAAGGCGGATTGGCCATTACAAAATCAAAGCTTTCGTAACTGTCGTAAGGGTCTTCGTAATAACTGTTGGCTGGTTTTATTTCGCCGCGCAGGTTGTTTACAGCCAGGTTCATCCTTGCCAGTTTCACCGTTTCCGGAGTCCGTTCTACACCGCATACATACAAGTTTTTGGTGTCTGTATCGTGCAGTTCCTCTTTCCGGCGGTCAACAAAGTAAGAGCTTTGCACAAACATGCCGCCGCTGCCGCAGGCCGGGTCCAAAATTTTGCCCTGATAAGGTTCTATAATTTCCACCATCAGTTTTACCACGCTGATGGGCGTAAAAAATTCGCCGCCGCCCTGGCCTTCCGCCAAAGCAAACTCTGCCAAAAAATATTCATACACTTTGCCGAAAACATCACCGCTTGCATCTTCCGGAATATCTTTAAAATATTTTAACAGCGTTTTTGGCAGGGTTTTGTTGTGGTCGGTTACCAGTTTAAAATACTCGTCTTTAGGCAGACTTCCTTTTAAATCCGGTTTATAAAATTCAATCTTTTCCATGGCCACTTTAATGGCTTTGGCAATGTCTTCTTTTTCCGGCAGGTTGAGCAGATAGTCATATTCGGCTTCGGGCGGCAAATAAAAGCCGCATTTATCAATAGCGATATCGGGCCGCTCTCTTTGTAAACGGCTGTTTTTTTGCGCTTCCAGCTCTTGCTCAATCTCGTTTTTAACTTTGTTATATTTGATAGAAGCAAAGCGAAGGAAGATCAAACCTAAAATTGGCGTTGCGTATTCGCTTGCTTTCAGGCCGCTATCAACCCGTAGTTTGTCTGCTGCCTGCCAAAGGCTGGTTTCTAATTGCTTAAGTTGTTCTGCTGTCATGTGTTTATCAGGAAAGCAAATTACAGAAAAGAAATACAGTTACCGGCTTAAGAAAATGAGATTGTTTGGTGGAACGAAGGTGATGGTTTGAACCATCGAACGAACTGTTTGTACCGATAGTTGCAATCGTATTTTTAGGTGATAAAAGAAGCATTGGCTTTAGTCATCCTGAAATTTTTTCAGGATCTCTCTTACAAAATCATAGCCTTTCTGATGGGATGCCGAAACAAGTTCGGCATGACAAAAACCTAAAGCACAACAATTTTTAGGCGGTAAAAGAAGCATTGCCATTAGTCATCCTGAAATTTTTTCAGGATCCCTCTTTCAAGATCATAGCCTTTCTGATGGGATGCCGAAACAAGTTCTGCATGACAAAAACACACCCATTTTTACCTGGTAAAAGAAGCATTGCCGTTAGTCATCCTGAAATTTTTTCAGGATCCCTCTTACACAGTTTTAACCTTTCTTATGGGATGCCGAAAAGATTTCGGCATGACAAAAACATAAAACAGACCAATTTTTACCCGATAAAAGAAGCATTGGCCTGTCATCCTGAAATTTTTTCAGGATCCCTCTTCCAAGATCATAGCCTTTCTGGTGGGATGCCGAAAAAATTTCGGCATGACAAAAACACACCAGTTTTTACCCGATAAAAGAAGCATTAGCATTAGTCATCCTGAAATTTTTTCAGGATCCCTCTTCCACGGTTTTAACCTTTCTTGTGGGATGCCGAAAAGATTTCGGCATGACAAAAACATAAAGTACACCAATTTTTGCATGGTAAAAGAAGCATTGCCGTTGGTCATCCTGAAATTTATTCAAGATCCCTCTTCCAAGATCATAGCCTTTCTGATGGGATGCCGAAAAATTTCGGCATGACAAAAACATCAACACCAGTTTTTACCCGATAAAAGAAGTATTGCCAAAACTTTTTATAATCTTCAACCCAAAAACTTTTATTGGCCAAAAGTTGTTTCCCCAAGAACAATGAAATACCATTTGGCCCGATTTCTCCTGATTTTATTTTTATTGCAAAATACAGTATTGGGCGAATTCCTTAAATTTCCCTTGCTGTTGCAGCATTACAGTCAGCATGTGCGTTTGCACCCCGGCACTACGGTCATCGGTTTTTTAAAAATGCACTATTTTGATAAAACCGTTGTGGACGATGATTACGCCCAGGACATGCAACTGCCTTTCAAAACGCTGGACAACCACAATTTAATAATCCAATTGTCCATGCCTCCGGCCGTTGTCGGTATTGCTTGTTTGCACCCTTTTTACCTCGAACCAAAAACTGTTTATTTTTCTGCTTTCATCCCGCACAATTTTCCTGGCAAGGTTTTTCAGCCTCCAAAATCAGCATAAATTATCCCCAATTATTTTCTGTAATATTTTTGCAGAAGTATTATTATTGAAGTTGTTTAAACTAATTTCCAGATACTTCTTTTATCGGGTAAAAATTAAGGTCATCCCCCTAACCCCCTTCAAAGGGGGAAAAGGGCCAGGGTGCCTACCTTGCTCCGAATTTTTAAATTTTAGAAAGGTAGGCGACAGGCTTCCCCTTTTGAAGGGGGCAAGGGGGATTTGGTTGTTGTTATAAATAGCCTTATTCTTAAAAAAACAAAAGTTTAAACATGTTATTAATTTAAGCTGATAAAAATGATTGATCGAATTATAGAATTCTCGGTCAGGAACAAGCTTATTGTAGGTTTATTGGTGTTGCTGATGAGTGCTTTTGGCATTTATTCGGCATCGCGTTTGCCTGTAGATGCCGTTCCTGATATCACCAACAACCAGGTGCTGCTCATCACCGTTTCGCCATCGCTGGCCGCGCCCGAAGTAGAACGCCTCATCACCATGCCGATAGAAAGGGTGATGGCCTCATTGCCCGAACTAAAGGAAATGCGCTCCATTTCCCGTTTCGGCTTGTCAAACGTTACCGTTGTTTTTAATGACGATGTGGATATTGCCCGCGCCCGCCAGCAGGTAAGCGAGCGGCTGAACCAGTTAAAAGGCGTGATCCCGCCAAACATTGGCGAAACCGATATGGGGCCGGTAACGACTGGTTTAGGCGAAGTTTACCAATATTACGTGGTGCCAAAACCCGGGTACGAAAACCGCTACACGCTGACCGAACTGCGCACGTTGCAGGAATGGATTGTACGGCGGCAGTTGCTGGGCGTTCCCGGCGTGGCCGATGTAAGCAGTTTGGGCGGAAAACTGAAGCAATACCAGGTGGTCATCAACTCCGAACGTTTAAAAGGCATGGGCATTACTTTGGACGATTTGTACAATGCCGTGCAGCAAAACAATGAAAATACCGGCGGTGCTTACATCGAAAAAGGGCCGAACGCTTACTATATCCGCACCGAAGGCATGGCCTCCACTTTAGAAGACCTGCGGAACATGCCGGTAAAAAACATCCGCGGGCTTCCGTTACGCTTAGGCGAAGTAGCCAACGTGCGCGAAGGAGATGCTTTGCGTTTTGGTGCGATGTACAACGACCATTACGGTGAAGTTGCCGGTGCCGTTGTATTGATGCTGAAAGGCGCCAACGCCATGCAGGTGGTAAAAGATGTAAAGCTGCGGGTAGAAGAAATCAAAAAACGCCTGCCCGAAGGCGTAACCATTGTGCCTTATTACGAACGCAGCAAAATGGTGGGCAATTCCATCTCCACCGTTAAAAAAAACCTGATCGAAGGCGCATTGATCGTCATTTTTGTGCTGGTTATTTTTCTCGGAAACCTACGTTCGGGTCTCGTAGTTGCTTCCGTGATCCCGCTTTCGATGCTGTTTGCGCTCATCATCATGAACTTGTTTGGCGTTTCGGCCAACCTGATGAGTTTGGGCGCATTGGATTTTGGGTTGATTGTAGATGGCGCCGTGATTATTGTAGAAGGCGTGATGCATCATTTACGGGATAAAATTAAGGCAAATAACCGCGGCGATTTTTCCCAGGAGGAAATAAACGAAGAAGTTAAAACTTCGGCTTCACGGCTGATGAACGCGGCCATTTTCGGGCAGGTGATTATCCTCATTGTTTACCTTCCTATTTTAAGTTTGCAAGGGATTGAAGGCAAAATGTTCAGGCCGATGGCAGAAACCGTTGCCTTTGCACTCGTTGGCGCGTTCCTGCTTTCCATCACTTATGTGCCGATGATGACGGCCTTGACCATCAGTAAAAAAGCAGAACAAAAAACCAATTTTTCGGATAAGCTGATGGCTTTCGTCCACAAATATTATTCGCCATTATTAGAAAAAGCTTTAAAACATGCCAAAATAGTTATGCTGATAGCTGTTGCGCTGTTTGCCGCTGCTTTTTTTATTTTCCGGTCTTTGGGCGGAGAATTTATTCCGCAACTGGAAGAAGGGGATTTTGCCCTCGATGCCCGTTTTCTGCCCGGCACCTCTTTAACACAAACCATCAAAGGGATGCAAATGGCTTGTGATGAACTGAAAAAATTCCCGGAAGTAGAACAGGTAACCTGCCGGATCGGTTCCGCAGAAATCCCAACCGACCCAATGTCGTTGGAACAATGTGATGTTTTTATCATCCTGAAAGATAAATCACAGTGGAAAACGGCGCATGATTACGCTGGTCTGGAAGATGCTTTTGGCAAAGCGCTTGCCCAAATCCCCGGTTTAAATGTTGGTTTTGAGTATCCCGTGCAAATGCGTTTTAACGAGCTGATATCCGGTGCAAAGCAGGATGTGGTTGTTAAAATATTTGGCGACGATTTGCAGCAATTGTCCAGCCTGGCCGGAAAAGTAAGCAGCTTGGCCGGCAAGGTAAAAGGCGCGGCAGATATTTATACCGAAAAAATAACCGGCCTGCCGCAATTGGTGGTGCATTATAACCGTGCTGCTTTGGCGCAATACAACCTCAGCATTAACCAGGTAAACCATGTGGTGAATGCTGTTTTTGCAGGGGAAAAAGCAGGAAGTATTTACGAAGGCGAGCGGCAGTTTGATGTGATGCTGCGGATGGCCGACACGGCGCGTTCCAACTTTAACAATTTGGATCAGTTGCAGATCAATACGCCGAGCGGCGTGCAAATCCCTTTAAGCCAGGTGGCAACCATTAGCATTAAAGACGGGCCAAACCAGATCCAGCGGGAAAACGGGCAAAGGCGCATTTCGGTTTCTTTTAACGTGCGCGGCCGCGATGTGCAAAGCGTGGTGAGCGACCTGCAGCAGCAGATCCAGCAAAAAGTTAAAATGCCCGCCGGATATTATGTAGATTATGGCGGCCAGTTTGAAAACCTGAAATCGGCCAAAAAACGTTTGGCCATAGCTGTGCCGGCTTCGCTGTTGTTTATTTTAGTGCTGCTGTATTTTGCTTTTAACCAGGTAAAAGAAGCATTGCTTGTTTTTTCGGCGATACCTTTGGCGGCTATCGGCGGCGTTTTTGCTTTGTGGGCGCGCGGCATGTCTTTCAGTATTTCTGCGGGCGTTGGCTTTATTGCCTTATTTGGCGTAGCTGTTTTAAACGGCATTGTTTTGATCAGCGAGTTTAACCGTTTGCGTGCCGAAGGCGAAGAAGACACGGACGAATGCATCCGCAAAGGGACCAGTAACCGGCTTCGGCCTGTGCTGATGACTGCTACCGTAGCATCTTTGGGTTTCTTCCCGATGGCTATTTCTACCAGTGCCGGTGCCGAAGTGCAGCGTCCTTTGGCTACCGTTGTTATCGGCGGCTTGATTACGGCTACCTTGCTGACGTTGGTTGTGCTGCCGGCTTTATACAAACTTTTTGCCGCGGTCAAATCTTCCAAAAATCAACCTAAAGCTACCGTTGCCGCTGTTGTTTTGATTTTTCTTACGCTTCCTCTTCACGCACAGCAGCCGGTTGGAAAAGCGATCACCATAAATGATGCGGTAAAAGAAGCATGGGCCGGAAACGCTTATTTAAAAGCTGCACAAAACCGCACTTTGGCCGCCGGTGCAAATTTGGGCACGGCATACGAAGTGCCGAAAACGCAGTTGCAGTTTGACCAGGGGAGGATCAACAGCGCGAATACCGACAACCGCGTTTCGGTGCTGCAAAATTTCCCGCTGCCAGGTGTTTATCAGGCGCAGCACAACTTTTTAAAGGCCGAAGCCGGTTTAACCGCTTTGCAGGAGGAAGCTTTGCGCAACGAGCTGGCTTACCAAGTGCGCGACGTTTACCTGCAAATGGCTACCGATTTGGCGAAGCTGCAGTTGTTAAAAGTACAGGATTCGGTTTATACAGAAGTGATCCGGCTGGAAAAATTAAGGTTTGATTTGGGCGAGACTTCCCGCATCAACCTAACCAGTGCCGAAGCCAGGGCCGGAACGATCAGAAACCAGCGTTTGCAGCTTTTGTCAGAAATCAACATACTGCAAAGCCACTGGCAACTTCTGCTCGGCACCAAAATGCAGCTTTTGCCGGTTGACCAATCGCCTCCTGCGTGGCAACAAAATTTTTCTTCGGATTCTTTGGCCGCATTAGAAAACCCGGAAGTAAGGCAGGCCAAACAGCAGGTTACGGTCAGTGGTTTGCAGGTCAAAGTAAACCGTTCGCGCCAATTGCCCGAAATTACTTTAGGCTACAACAACCAAAGTTTTGTGGGGCCGGATATTCGTGACGGCAATGTTTTGTTATTGCGCAGCAACCGTTTTTCTTCTTATCTGGCTGGTGTTAACATTCCGCTTTTTCTGGGTTCTTACCGTTCGGCCGTTAAAGCTGCCACTTTGCAGCAAAAAGCGGCAACTTATACCTTAACGGCCAAACAAAACGAGTGGCTGGAACAATGGCGGCAGGCCGTAACGCGCTACAACCAGCAAATACAATCCATTAATTATTTTGAAACTTTGGCCTTAAACCAGGCAGCGGAACTGTTGCGAACGGCTACGCTGTCTTTTAAAAGCGGCGGCATCAGCTATATTGAATGGGTGAACCTGTACAACCAGGCCATACAAATCCAAAACGACCGGCTGGATGCCTTGCTGCAGTTAGACCAAACCATCAACACCATCTGGTATTACCAGGCACAACCTCAAAAACCATGAAAATTAATTATATCATTATATTAACCCTGTTGCTTTTAGGTTGCGGAAACAGCAGCGATAAAAAAGATCAATCCGAACCGCAGCAACAGCAGCCAAAGGAAAAAAACAACAGCATTGCGTTTGATTCGGCACAAATTAAAAACGGCGGAATTGATACCGGCCGTTTATCCATGCACCCGTTATCGGGCTTTGTGCAAGTGAATGGACAAGTAGATGTACCGCCCGAAAACTTGATTTCGGTAAACGTACCGCTGGGCGGGTTTTTAAAACAAACAGCGATGCTGCCCGGCGAACCGGTACACAAAGGACAAGTATTGGCCACGGTTGAAAACCAGGATTACATCACCATTCAGCAGGATTACCTGACTTCAACCAGCCGCATGGTGTTTTTAAAGCAGGAAATGGTACGCCAGCGCGAACTGAGCCAACAGCAGGCCAGTCCGCTAAAATTATACCAGCAATCGCAGGCAGACTACAACAGCGAGCAGGCGCAGGCGGCAGGTTTGGCGCAAAAATTAAGGATGCTCGGCATTAACCCACAGCGGTTGTCGGCCTCATCCATCAAACCCTATATTACCATTTTTTCGCCTATTTCGGGCTACATATCCAAAGTGGACGTGAACATCGGAAAATACATCAACCCAAACGATGAACTGATGCAATTAGTAAATACAAGCGACATCCACGCCGCTTTAACCGTTTTTGAACAGGACATCTCCAAAATAAAAATCGGCAACAAAGTAAAAATAACACTGCCAAGTATTCCGGGCCAAACTTTTCCCGGAAAAATAATTTTGATCGGCAGGATGCTGGACAGTTCGCGAAGCGTAATGGTGCATTGCCATTTCCTGAAAACCGATCCGCGCCTGTTGCCCAATATGTTTTTACAGGCATCCATCGAAACCAAACCTCAAAATACGATGGCCGTTCCGGATGGCGCTTTAATTAATTTTGGCGGAAAGCCTTTTATTTTTGCCGCCAAGCCTCAGCCTAAAAACGCAATGCTTTTCAGCATGATCCCTGTTGAGATTGGTATCCAGGAAAATGGCTGGAACGAGATCAGGCTCAAAAAACCGGAACTGGCCAACCAATTGTTTGTGCTGAAAGGCGCATTTTCTATTTTATCGGCGATGAAAAACACGGGCGAAGAAGATTAATTTTTTTGAAACAGAGTTTGAAATACGGTGGATTTTTGTTCAAATCTTTAGAAGCTGTTTAAATTTGATTCAGAGAATATATTTTGGAAGAAATTCATTGCCGTTGGCTTCAGCCAACGGTTGCATAAATTAGAAAGCAGGCTTTAGCCGAATATAAGATATTTTTTTTGGCTAAAGCCTTTTAACGCCCGCTATTGTTCCGTTGGCTAAAGCCAACGGCAATTAAAATATATATTCAAATCCGTTTTTAAACAAATCCTTACATATTTTTAGAACTGATCACCATGCTTCTTTTACCCCTATAAAATTGATCTTGATTTTATACCGATAAAAGAAGCATCAAAAATAAACCAAACAAATTTTTAAAGTTATCATTGACAAACTGTGCGGGACAAACAATCCCTTTTTTTAAATGAACAATAATGGACGACGTAAAAACTAAAGCAGAAACCAAGGCAGAGCGCGAATATGTGATCCAAAAAGTACAGCCTGCTTTGCTGGGTTTGATGGATGGTTCTGTTTCTACCCTGGCGCCGATTTTTGCAACAGCAGGTTTAACCGGGCGGCCGATCGAAGCTTTTTATGTTGGCCTGGCGGCATCATTGGGCGCAGGCATCAGCATGGGGCTTGCAGAAGCACTGTCTGACGACGGAACGGTTACCGGCCGGGGCGCACCAATAACACGCGGTGCCATTACGGCTTTTTCTACGGCTTTTGGTGGTATGCTGCACACCTTGCCGTTTTTAATCGGCAACCTGCAAACGGCTTTGCACCTGGCTTATATGGTGGTGGTGGTAGAACTGCTGATCATTGCATTTATCAGGTATCGGTTTATGAAAACGCCCTTGGTTTCCACCATTTTGCAGGTAATTGTAGGCGGCGGGATTGTGTTTGTGATCGGGATATTTTTAGGGAAAATAGGCGCTTAACCCATTTTTAATCCAAAACCACCGATACTGTTTTTACCGGCATAAAAACAGTATTGGCTATTCGGCTTAAAGCAAACAGATCCTGTTTTTACTGAAAAGATTACACCTTCCCATACTTCTTTTACCGGTATAATTTCAGTTTCTTTTCGGAACTTAATTTTTTGCGGTAGCGTATAACCGCCAAAAAATCCACAGGTTTTTATTGAAAAATAACGAACGACAGGTGGTCAATTAATTTTATGCGAAGCTGTTTAAACTTAATTCCGGATGCTTCTTTTATGGCATAAAATTAAGGACACACCCCTTGCCCCTCTCGAGAGGGGAACCTGTAAACGTCGCCTTTCCAAACGTTAGAAAGGTAGCAAGCTATGCTTCCCCTCTCGAGAGGGGTCAGGGGTGTGTCCTTGATAAACTGTAAATGAAGGATGTAATGAAATAATAAAAGTTTAAACAAGTTTGCCGATACTGTTTTTACCGGCATAAAAACAGTATCGGCAAGATCACTTCAGCCTAAACAAAAACCTTGAAAACTGTTTTGATTTGATTTAAAGAATGTATGATGAAAGAAATTCATTGCCGTCCCGTTGACAGGACGGTTGCATAAATTAGAAAGCAGGTAGAAATTGCTAATCTCCGGTTAGCGGAAAACAAATATTTATTTCTTGTATAAATAAAATGCGGCAGAATCTCCTTTGCAATGGATATTAAGCTGCTCGGCCTCATGCGCATAAGCTTTTAATTCGTCCAAATCAAACATTTTTTCAGCATCAATCAGTTTAAAATCGTCCTTTTCAGAGAACAAGGGTATATCTTTTTTATATAACTCACTCCCCCAAAACTGAAAACCTGTAGAATCAAATACCGTGTGCCTGATTTCAAAACCGGAACTTTCGGCCAGAATTTGCATGCTCTTTAACGAATGTAAAAAGAAATGCCTCGGCGCATCCAACTGAACCCAGTCCTCCTGATAAAGCTTCCAGGCCTCTCCAATCAGCGGGATCCTAATCATCAGGCAGCCATCATCCTTTAGTAAATTACGGCAGTCAGTTAAAGCGTCTTTTTGCTGGTCCATGTGTTCTAAAACATGGTGCATCATGATCAAATCATAAAACCGGGGCTTTAATTCTGCAAGGTCTTTCTTCCTCACTTTTACACCATGCCCATGGTCATATTTGTGCGGGATGAATTTATCCACCCCTTCCACATTTTCAAATCCCTGGTTAAACAACTGGCAAATCAACAAACCTTTTCCACAGCCAACATCTAAAATCCTGTCGTTTATGCCTGTGTTTATTGGTTTTAAATAAGTAAGCGGATAAACATTTTTTTTGTATTTTTTTTGTAGCCTGATGCTTTTAAACAACCGCTTCATTAGCGGTAGTTTTTTTAAAACAGGTATTTTCTGTGCATAAGCGTAATAATACGGAGGATAATACTTTGTTATGTTTTCAGGCAATTCTGCTATCTGCAAACAACCGCAAAAAGAACATTGCTGATAGCGGAACTCATCTTTGAACCCAAACATCCTTTCTTTCAGCGTATATTCCTTTGAAAAAGGTGAATTGCAAATTCTGCAATTTTCGGCGGTATATGCTTTTTTTTCCGGGACCATTCAAAATGTATTTATAAAATTATTTTATGCCGATACTGTTTTTATCGGCATAAAAACAGTATCGGCAAAATCACTTCTACCTGAACAAAAACCTTACACATTAAATCGGAAGTGCATAATATCGCCGTCTTGCACGATGTAAGTTTTGCCTTCCACGCTTAGTTTTCCGGCTTCTTTGCAGGCCGCTTCTGATCCTAATTTTACAAAGTCTTCGTACTTGATCACTTCGGCACGGATAAAACCTTTTTCAAAATCGGTATGGATGACGCCTGCGGCTTGTGGTGCGGTAAAACCTTGCGTGATCGTCCAGGCCCGAACTTCCTGAACGCCGGCCGTAAAATAAGTGGCCAGTTTCAGCAAACGGTAAGCGGCTTTGATCATCAAATTAACGCCGGAAGTTGTTAAGCCGAGATCTTCCAGGAACATCTGGCGTTCGTCGTAGCTTTCCAACTGCGCAATCTCTGATTCTATTTGTGCCGAAATCACCAGCACTTCGGCATTTTCTTCGGCCACGGCTGCTTTCACTTTTTCTACATAAGCGTTGCCTTTGGTTACAGAAGCTTCATCCACGTTGCAAACATACAGCACCGGTTTCAGCGTCAGCAAAAACAAATCTTCCACATATTCCAAATCTTCCGGGGCAACCTGCGCCGTCCGTGCCGATTTTCCTGCCTGCAAATGCTGTTTAAAAACGCCTAAAACTTCAAAAGCTTTTTTGGCTTCTTTGTCGCCGGTTTTGGCCGCGCGTTCTACTTTTTGCAGTTTTTTGTCAATGGATTCCAAATCCTTCAACTGCAGTTCGGTATCAATAATTTCTTTATCACGGATCGGGTCAACAGAACCATCCACATGGATCACGTTGTCATCATCAAAACAACGCAGCACATGGATAATGGCATTGGTGGCTCGGATATTCCCCAAAAACTGGTTGCCCAAACCTTCGCCTTTGCTGGCGCCTTTTACCAGTCCGGCAATGTCAACTATTTCGATCACGTTTGGCACAACACGCTGCGGGTTAACCAGTTCTGCTAATTTGGTGATCCGCTCGTCCGGCACCGTAATTACGCCAACGTTTGGTTCGATGGTGCAAAAAGGAAAATTGGCTGCCTGTGCCTTGGCGTTGGACAAACAGTTGAACAACGTTGATTTCCCGACGTTGGGCAATCCTACAATCCCGCATTGTAACCCCATATTTTTATTAATTTTTATCGTGTAAAAACAGCATGACAATACGTATAACCTATTTAACGGCTGCCCTGGAATTTGCGGCAAATATAGCAGTAAAACAGCCTCTTTAATTCAAAAAATTAAACGATTTTTGCCGACGGTTTCCGAAGGTCATCAAAATAAAAAAATATTACTATGGAAGAAAACATAGCGGAAATTGAAGCGCTGCTGGAAAACGGCAAAGAGCAGCAGTTGAAAGAATACCTGGACGATCTGAACATATCGGATGTAGAACATCTGATTGACGAATATCCCGAACATGCAGCCACTTTTATCGAAACATTATCCATCAACCGGGCGGTCAATGTTTTTCGTATCCTCGATTTTCCAACGCAGGAACGGATCATCAAAAAGCTTTCGGGGCCAAAAGTTACGGAACTGATTACCGAATTGCCGCCGGACGACCGGACAGCTTTGTTCAGCGAACTGCATGGCGATGCGGTAAAAAAATTGATCATTTTGCTTCCTCCGGCCGAAAGAAAAGAAGCTTTGGCGTTGTTGGGCTACGAAGAAGACAGCATAGGAAGGTTGATGACGCCCGATTATATTGCCGTTAAAAAAAGCTGGGACGTGAACCATGTTTTGGCGCACATCAGGCGTTACGGTAAAAATTCGGAAACGATTGATGTGATTTATGTGATTGATGATGAGGGCGTTTTGCTGGACGATATCCGTATCCGCGATATTTTGCTGGTTGATCCTTTAACGCCAATCAGCGAACTGATGGACGACCGCCTGATTTCCCTCCACGTACACGACCCGCAGGAAGAAGCCATCAACGTTTTCAGGATGAACAACCGTGTGGCTTTGCCCGTAACCGACCAGGACGATATTTTACTCGGCATTGTTACCGTGGATGATATTTTATGGATTGCCAACGAAGAATACACCGAAGACATCCAGAAAATTGGCGGTACAGAAGCTTTAGACGAGCCGTATTTGGACATGCCATTGCTAAAGCTGGTTAGGAAACGTGTGGGCTGGCTTATCATTTTGTTTTTGGGCGAAATGTTGACCGCTACTGCGATGGCTTATTTTGAAGACGAAATTGCCAAAGCGGTAGTGTTGGCTTTGTTTGTGCCCTTAATTATTTCGAGTGGCGGCAACAGCGGTTCACAGGCTTCAACATTAATTATCCAGGCCATGGCTTTGGGCGAAGTAACCATTGCCGATTGGTGGCGTGTGATGCGGCGCGAAATTTTATCCGGTTTGATGTTGGGCATCACGCTGGGCTTAATTGGTTTTATGCGGATCTATGTCTGGAGTTTATTCTCGCACATTTATGGCCCGCATTGGCAATTGGTTGGATTGACTGTAAGTTGCGCTTTGGTAGGCGTGGTTTTGTGGGGATCGCTTGCCGGTTCGATGCTTCCTTTACTGCTTAAAAAACTGGGTGCGGATCCGGCCACTTCATCCGCGCCTTTTGTGGCAACTTTGGTGGATGTAACCGGTTTGGTTATTTATTTTTCTATCGCCGTAATGATTATGCAAGGCAAACTTTTATAGGGTAAAAACAGTATTGTTTTAGAAGATAAAATATTTACCGTAATTAAAATTTCAAAAAATGGAAGAAAATACAGAAGCAACGGGCGAAGCAAGCGAAATGCTGATCACTTTTGAAGCAGAAGCCTACATGCGCGAAGCCGGAAAATGGGCCAACTTTTTAGGGAGCGCCGGTTTTGTTTTCAGTGTTTTAACCATCGTCAGTGCGTTTTCGGTTGGTTCGGTAGTTGGTAAACTGCAGCAAACTTACGGCACCGGCCTTAATCCGAAAGCGTTGAGCAGCGGGCTGAGCTTTATGTACTTTCTGTTTGGCGTGCTTATTTTTATACCTTCTTTATATTTGTACCAATTTGGCGGCGCGATAAAAAAAGGTTTTGAATACGGCGACCAGGTGAACCTTAACCTGGCTTTTCAAAAACTAAAGTCTTATTTCCGGTTTTTTGGGATTTTGATTATTTCCTTCATTGTGTTTTATTTGATGGTTTTGATTGGGACTTTAACTGGCGGCGTTTCAAGGTAAAAGGTTCTTATAATTATTGAAAGATTTAAAAGTATATTTGGACGATATGAAACTTGTTTTAGAGGTAACCACAGAACAGCAAAAGCAAGATGTAATTGAGTTTGCAAAGCATTTGAATGTTAATGTTGAGGTGTTGGATTTTACAGAAGATGAAGAAGATGCCGCAATGATCCGTGCGATTGATGCAGGTATTCAAAACGATATTTTATCTCCCGCAGAAACGGCTGATTTTCTTTCCCGGCTTGGTAAATAAGTTGTCAATATATTATTTAAGCAAAAATAACTTTTACAGCCTTGCCTTTGTCGTTTCCGGGCAAGCAATCTTTAATCTATCTTAATGCAGTATATCGTCGAAAAAGTTTTCGCTAAAGCTGCGAATAGTCTGCCTAAAGATGTTCAAATAAACATATCAGATTTTATCAAAGCTATTGAAACTGCCCATCATCTGACAGCTATCAATAATATCAAAAAGCTTAAAACTAACAGAAAGGATCAGCGGGAATGTTACCGATACAAAACCGGTAATTATCGTGTAGGATTTGTTTTAGAAGAAGGAGATATTGTTAGGTTAGTTGTCGCGGAACACAGAAAAAACATTTACAAAAATTTCCCCTGAGAAGTGTAGCTTCAAAAATTTGCTTGGTTTCTTGCCCCAAACAAAAAAACCTGCCCGAAAGCAGGATTTTGTATTGATAAAGTTTAGGGTGTTTAAGTTAAATTATAGTTCGAAAGAAATATCGTCAGTGATTTTAGAAGTGCTGCTTTCGTTGCTGTCCACAAATTCGTAGCGTTTTTCGGCAACTTCCTGGTTTGCTTTGATGTATTCGGTGGTTTCTTTTAAGCCTTCTGCAAATTTCTCGAAGTCTTCTTTGTACAAAAAGATCTTGTGTTTTACAAAAACGCCGTCTTCCAAACGCTTTTTGCTTTCTGTGATGGTTACGTAATAATCGTTAGAGCGCGTGGCTTTCACATCAAAAAAATAAGTCCTTTTACCGGCCCTTACCTTTTTCGAATAGACCTCTTCCCGGTCCCTGCTATCAAAATCTCCCATTTGCAATAGTTTATATTTGTTTGACGGCGATAAATATAATGCTTTTTTAAAATTACAAAAGAAAAAAGCCTGTTATCGGCACAAATATTTTTACGTAGAAATACTTTACAAAGTTTCCGCTCGTTAGCCAATAGCTTCTGATTCTTCTAAAAGCTGTTTTTCGTACAGTTCGTAATAGCTTCCTTTTTGTTCCATCAACGCTTCGTGCGTGCCTTGTTCGATAATTTTACCCTCATCTAAAACAATAATTTTATCGGCATTTTTGATGGTGGAGATGCGGTGCGCAATCAAAATGCTCGTCCGGCCTTTCATCACTTCGCCCAAATTGTTCAGGATTTCTTCTTCCGTTTTGGTATCCACCGCAGAAAGGCAATCGTCAAAGATCAAAATTTTTGGCTGCTTAAAAACAGCACGCGCAATGGAAACCCGCTGTTTTTGCCCGCCCGAAAGTGTAACGCCGCGCTCGCCGATCATCGTTTTAAAACCTTCGTCAAAAGCGGCAATGTTATCATAAACGGCGGCACTTCGGGCGGCGTTTTCTACGCGCGGCATATCCAAAACATCGGCACTAAAAGCAATATTATTGGCGATGGTATCCGAAAAAAGAAAAACTTCCTGCGGCACAAAACCCGTTTGCGCACGGTAATTTTTTAGGTTGAGTTGCTGGATCGGAACGCCATCAATCAAAATCTCGCCCAACGTGCAATCGTACATCCGCATTAGTAAATTGGCGATGGTAGATTTCCCGGAACCGGTCCGCCCGATAACCGCAATCAATTCGCCCGGCGCAGCCGTAAACGATACTTCTTTTAAGGCCATAATTTTGGTGTCCGGATAAACAAAGCTGACGTTTTTAAATTCGATGTGGCCTTTAATTTCAATTTCCGAAGTTTTGGGTTGATCAATTTCGGAAATTGTTCCTAAATATTCGTTGATCCTTTTTTGCGATGCCGCCGCACGTTGGATCAAAGAAGTAACCCAGCCCAAACTCAAAACCGGAAAGGTGAGCAGGTTCACATAAACCACAAATTCGGCGATATTTCCTGCGGTGATGTTGCCTTTCATCACCTCAATCCCGCCCACATAAATCGTAATCAACGTACTCATTCCCGCCAGCAAAAGCATCACCGGATAAAACAACGCCTGCACTTTTACCAGCGAAAGCGAATCGGTTTTGTAAGCCTCACTTTCTTTGCGGAAGCTGGCGCTGATGAACTTTTCACGGACGTAAGATTTGATCACGCGGATTCCCGAAAAAGTTTCCTGCACAAAACTCGACAAGCCCGAAAGCCTTTCCTGGATGCGTTCGCTGCGATGGTTAATTTCGGTATTCACGATATAAATGGCCAGTGCCAAAACCGGCAGCGGCAACAAACTGAAAATGGCCAGCCGCACGTTGACAGCCAGCATCGCATAAATCACCATTAAAAACAGCACGGCGGTGTTGATGGCGTACATAATACTTGGGCCGAGGTACATGCGCACACGGCTCACATCCTCGGTAACGCGGTTCATCAAATCGCCGGTGTTGTTTCTGCGGTAAAAAGCCAGCGACAAGGTTTGGTAATGGTTGTAAATCTCGTTTTTGAGATCAAACTCGATGTGGCGCGACATTAAAATAATGGTTTGCCGCATAAAAAACAGGAACAAGCCGCGCAAAAGCGCCATTGCCAAAACGATTGCGCCGAAGAGGAGCAGGCTTTGCCCAAGGAAATCGTAAATGATTTTTTGCCGATCAAATCCGTTGTACAAATGGTAAATGCGGATATTTTCGGTTACCAGATCAAACGAAAGGCGGATGACGGGCGCAGGCAGCACGCCAAAAATATTAGAAACGATAACGAAAAAAATACCGGGGATTAAATACAACCGGTATTTCCACAGGTATTTATTGAGGTAGGCGAGGTGCTTCATGCGTGTTGCAAAGTTAAAAAAAAGGCGACATCAGCTTTGCTTTGGCAAAAAGTAGCGCAAGGAAATCGCTTCAATCAAAAATGTTTGTATTTTTTGGCTGAAGCCGTCGGCCTATCCTACCTATTTAACCGTTGGCTGAAGCCAACGGCAATGAATTACGTACCGGTCGGTTTATGGAGGCTACAGGTATTCATTGCCGTCCCATTTATGGGACGGTTAGAAAGGGGCAAAAAACGGCTTTAGCCGAAATTTACCATGAGGTTATTTTAAAAGCGATTTTACTAGATAGTAACGGCGATACTGTTTTTACCAGGTAAAAATTGGTGTGCGCAATTGTTTGCACTTAAAGTCGGAAGCAGAAAACATTTGTTTAGCGTGCTTAAAAAACCTACTTTTGCGGCAAGATGCAACGGCGAATTTTTTATCGGGAAAAGAATTGGACACCAAAATTATACCGGTAAAAGAAGCATCGGCTTTATAAAAAATATCAGGGCGGATTTACAATTTCCGCAGCTCGTTCTTATCAAAATATGTTAAACAGAAGGCAACTCAGGGTAAAGGTTTTACAGGCATTATACGCCTACAATCATTCTGAAAACAAACAAATAACCGCGCACGAAAAACTGCTGCTGCAAAGTGTAGACCAGGTTTTTGAGATGTACATCTGGATGCTTTCGTTAATTGTTGAAGTGGTTGAATACGCCGAACGGGATGCCGAAGACAGTGCCGCCAAGCATTTGCCAACCGAAGCCGATCTGGCACCGAACCTCAAAATCCTTCAAAACAAATTCATTCTTTCGCTGCTGAAAAACCCGGAATATTTGGCCGCCATCAAAAAATATAAAGTTGACTGGAGCTTTGACCCGGAAATGGCGCGCTCACTTTTTTATGTCTTAAAAGCAGCACCGGAATACCAAACTTATTTAGAAAATACCGACGGTTCGATTCAGGCTGATAAAGATATTATCCGTTTTATTTTCAAGAAATTGATTTTGAAATCGCCAACGGCCGAACAAATTTTTGAAGAAAAGTTTTTAAACTGGCCCATTGATAAAGACCCGTTGCAGGCGATGATTGCCAAAACGTTTAAAAATTTCTCGAACGAAGACTTTGCCAAAAATAAACTGGCCGAACTGAGCGCGGATTGGGTAGAAGACCGCGAGTTTTTGGTTACGCTTTTCCAGCAAACCATCCGTTACGACCAAGAATACCAGCAATTGATTGGTGATAAAACCCAGAACTGGGAAGCCGACCGCATTGCTTTGATGGACACGTTGCTGATGAAAATGGCCATTTGCGAATTCCTGGGTTTTCCTACCATTCCGGTTAAAGTTACCATCAACGAATATTTGGATATTTCCAAAGAGTTTAGCACGCCTAAAAGTAATTCGTTTATAAACGGTATCTTAGATAAAGTTTTGAGCGAATTGAAAGAGCAAAATAAAATTAGAAAATCCGGTCGCGGATTAATAGGTTAAATGATGATGAAAAACTTGATCCTGCTTGCAATTGCCGGTTTTTTAACGGCTTGCAATCAAAACAATGGCACACAAAGTGCAAACACTTCGGCAGCAACAGAAAAAACGGCGGTTGGCAACGGCGCGGTTTTAAAATTTGACAAAGAAATTTACGATTTTGGAAAGATCAAAGATGGCGACAAAGTAAGCTACAGTTACAGCTTTACCAACACCGGCAAATCGCCTTTGATTATTACCGATGCGGTGGCAAGCTGCGGCTGCACGATACCAAGCTGGCCGAAAAAACCGATCAACCCCGGCCAAAAAGAAGCCATCAAAGTGATTTTCAACAGTGCCGGAAAATCCGGTTTGATTGACAAACAAATCACCATTACCGCCAACACTGCGCCTGCACAAACGTTGGTGCATTTGGTGGGCGAAGTAGTAACCAAAAAATAATTCAATTTTTAAAAATAAATTTATATGATTTCGACTATTTTATTACAACTTCCGGGCGGCATGGGTGCTTTGGGACAGTTTTTGCCATTGGTGCTGATTATTGTTGTATTTTATTTTTTCATGATTCGGCCTCAGGTTAAAAAACAAAAAGACCAGAAAAAATATGTGGATGAATTGAAAAAAGGCGACAAAGTGGTTACCAGCGCAGGCATACATGGCAAAATTATAGAAGTAGGCGATGTTACCGTTTTGATTGAGGTAGACAACAACGTAAAAATCCGGTTTGATAAAAGCGCCATTTCTTTGGAAGCTTCCAGGTTGTTGAACACGCCTGCTGTTACTAAAGCTTAAATTAAGCATTGCTTTAAATGCTTCTTTTATAGCACAAAAATGAGAAGACACACCCCTAACCCCTCTCAAGAGGGGAAGCCTAAAGCCGACCTTTCTAAACGTTAGAAAAGTAGCAAACTTTGCTTCCCCTCTCGAGAGGGGTCAGGGGTGTGTCCTATAACAGCAAAGTTCAAAACATAATTTATAGGGGTAAAAGAAGTATGGCCATCATCAAATTATCCAGGACAGAACGCAGGCGTATTTCCGCTTTCATCACCTGTTTTTTGCTGGCTTTGATGGCCTGGGTTTTTGTTACAATGTCCAACAATTATATTTTCCCGGTCAAAGTGGTTTTAAATTTCAAAAACCAGCCTTTGCACAAAGCTTTTTATGCGCTGCAGGCCGATACCGTTAATGCGCTGGTTGGCGGCACGGGCTGGCAAAAATTGTTTAGCAATTTATCTTCCAAAAGCCAAAGTGTTGATGTAGATGTCCGAAAACTGGACATTCAAAATTATATCGTGCTGAGCAACCAGCTCCGGCAGATTAATGCGCAATCTGAAAAAAACAAACAAATTATTTCTTTCAGCCCCGACACCGTTTTTTTTGATTTTGCCGCCCGAAAAGTAAAACGTGTGCCCGTAGTGTTAAATTACCACATCCAATACGACAGGCAATATGCCCGTTCTGATGACATCAACATCCAGCCCAATTATATAACCATTAGCGGCCCGGCAGCTTACGTTGATACTGTAAACCATTGGAAAACAGATTCTTTGGTAGTTAAACATGCTGTTTCCAACATTCATACCAAGTTAAAACTGTTGCCGCCAAAAGAAAACAACGTCAGCATTTATCCAAAAACAGTGGATGTTGATATCCCGGTTGATGAGTTTACCGAGAAAACTTTGGAGGTTCCGGTTAAACTGATCAACAACAAAAGCTACAGCAATGTGCTGCTTTTTCCAAAAAAAGTTAAGGTTACTTTTACGGTTTCGCTCAACAATTATCCGGCTATCAACACCGATTTTTTTGAAGCCGTTGCCAACTTGGACGACTGGCAAAAAAACGGAAGTTCTACGTTATCTGTAAAGTTGAAACAGCAGCCGGATTTTTGTAAGATTGTCAATATGCAGCCCGCTAGCATCAATTTTATCGTTCGGAAATAATGTTAAAAGTAGGCATCACCGGAAACATCGGCAGCGGAAAAACCACCGTTTGCCAACTTTTTGAACTGTTTGGCGCGCCTGTTTTTTATGCTGATTTTTACGGTAAAAAAGTAATGACCGAAGATTTGGTTTTGGTTGAAGCCATCCGAAAAACTTTTGGCACCGAAGCTTATTTTGCCGATTGCAGCCTGAACCGGAAATACCTATCCAACATCGTTTTTAAAAACGAAGCCGAACTGGAAAAGCTGAACGCGTTGGTTCATCCGGCCGTTTTTCGTGCTTTTGATGAGTGGGCGATTCCTTTCAGCACTAAAAATTATGTGCTAAAAGAAGCAGCGATTTTGTTTGAAAGCGGATCGGACAAGCAATGCGACAAAACCATTGTGGTTGCCGCTGCGCTGGATGTCCGGCTAAAACGCGTGATGCAGCGCGATAATTTAACCGAAGCCGAAATTTTGCGCCGCGAAGAAAAGCAAATGCCGCAGCAGGAAAAAATGGCTAAAGCTGATTTTGTAATTTACAATGAGCCACAAACGATGGTGATTCCGCAGGTTTTGGAAATCCACCGGCAACTGCTGCAAATTGCTAAAAAATAATGATTTCAGAATATTTTTTGGAGCTAAACGCCAACGGTTTGTACTGTGCCGCAGGCGATTTCTATCTCGATCCAATTAAACCCGTGCAAACTGCCGTTATTTCCCATGCCCACGCCGACCATGCCATTGGCGGACATCAGCAAGTTTTTGCAACAGCTGCCACATTTGCTTTTATGGATTTGCGTTACGGCAAAAACGCGGGCAGGCAAAAACTAACTTTGGCTTATCATGAAAAAGTACCGATAAAAGAAGTATTGGTTACGCTAATTCCTGCTGGCCACATGTTGGGTTCTGCGCAGGTTTTGATGGAGTTTGAAGGCGTGAAATATTTGTACACCGGCGATTTTAAACTGCAGCCCGATGCAACTTGCGA
Organism: Mucilaginibacter sp.; assembly: GCF_041088075.1. Classification (GTDB taxonomy): domain Bacteria; phylum Bacteroidota; class Bacteroidia; order Sphingobacteriales; family Sphingobacteriaceae; genus Mucilaginibacter_A. The sequence goes on from NZ_JBGCVY010000027.1 coordinate 63,882, forward strand.
AATGCTGAAATTTACAAAAGCCGATGTGTTGATCACGGAAACCACGTTTGCCAACCCGCAGATTAAACATCCCGACCAGGTTTCGGAGATTGAAAAACTCAGCCAAATCCCTTCCAATATTTTGCTGGGCGCTTACGCTTTGGGCAAAAGCCAGCGTTTGATTGAGCTGATTAACCAGTTTTGTCCGGAGAAAGAAATTTTGGTTCATCGGCAAATCGAACCTATTAACCGCATTTACGAAAGGTTTGGTTTTTTAAGCGGCCGCTACAAATTGTACGACCGCAAATCCATCAAAACCCAAAACAATTTTATTTATATGGTTCCGCCGTTCACGTTTCATAGTTACAGTAAAGCCATTAATTTACGTCGCATTTTTGCTTCCGGCTGGAAGAATTTGCAAACCAACGAGCAGGATTCGCTGTACATTTCAGATCATGCCGACTGGGAAGATATTTTATTGCTGATCCAAAAAGTCCAGCCTCAACAAATTTGGACTTTGCACGGAAACGGCAATCACCTGAAACAATATTTTGCTGATAAAATCCGCGTAAAAATTTTAAATTGATGGAATTAGCGAAAGGGGATTTCTACCTGGATGAAAATGGCAATACTGTTTTTACCGCCCAATTTCATTTGAAGCGGAATTACTGCTGTAAAAATAAATGCCGCCATTGCCCCTGGAACTATACCGGTGAAAAACAAAAAAAATCATCAGCCCATAAATTATTATAAATTTACAGCGTTAGTTTAGTAATTATGGAATTGGAGAAGGAAATACACAGCAAAAATTTTGAGGATAATTATCACAAAGCGGTCATCAACGTTTCTTATACTTATAATTGGATCAGCAATATTTTGCGCAACCGGTTGGAAAAACATAACATTACGCAGCAGCAATTCAACATTTTGCGGATTTTACGCGGCCAGCTTCCAAACCCTTCGACCGTCAATTTATTGAAGGAGCGCATGGTGGATAAAATGTGCGATGCTTCGCGGATGGTGGACCGTTTGGTACAAAAAGAACTGGTATCGCGTTGCACTAACTCTAAAGACCGCCGCGCTGTGGATATTTACATCAGCGAAGAAGGCTTGAAAGTACTTTCCATTATTGACAAGGAAATGAAGATTGGCGATATTTTAAGGCAGAATATTTCTGAAGAAGAAGCCGGGGTTTTATCCGATTTGCTGGATAAATTGCGCGGATAAAAGCTTTCAGGCATTTGCAAAAAAAGCAATTAAAGCAATACCGGAACCGATTAATATGGCAACCATTTTCCGCAAATTAAATTTATGGTCGGAACTGGATTCAAACAAAATGGTAGTGGAAATATGCAGGAAAATACCAATTACGATGCCCATGATCCGGGCAAAATAATGTTGCAGACCCGCCGTATTGGTGGTGCTTAATAAATAACTGATGAAATAACCGCCCGGTGTCATCAGCGCAAAAACAACCAGTAAAAACAGTATGCTTCTTTTAGGCAGATGATTTTGGAGCAGTACGCTTCCCAAAGCAAAAGCTGCCGGAATGTGGTGCAGGGCGATACCAAAAACCAGTTCGTGCTGATGGCCCTGCGCCAACGGCATCCCTTCCAAAAAAGCGTGTAAACACAAACTGACCATGATGCCTGCCGGAAACGCAGCTTCCTGCTGATGTTGACCTTGTTGGTGCTGATGATGGATATGCCCATGTTCTACGCCATTTGAAAAAAGTTCCAAAATCAATTGGAACAAAAAACCGGCCATGATAAAAATGCCAACGTAAGGGTCGTGGCTTTGGTAAGCATCCGGGATCAAGTGCAAAACGGTAATCGCAAACAAATAAGCGCCGCTGAAAGAAAGGATCAGCTTGAGGTTTTTGCCCATGTCTTTCCTGAAAAAGAAAATGCTGGCGCCACCCAAAAAAGCGCTTAAAAAAAGTATCAAAACAACCCAGAAATTCATGAATATTTAAGGTAAAGGCGGTTATAAATCAAGCCAAACAAGCCGCCAACCATTGCGCCAAAAGCGGCTCCGGTCAAAACATCAACCGGATAATGCACGCCAACATATACTTGTGCATAGCAAATCAAAGCCGCCCAAATCAGGGCAAAAGGCCAGATCCATTTCCAGTTGCGCTGAAAAGCAAGGCATAAAAACAGTGCAATGGCAAAATGATCACTGGCATGTGCCGATGGAAAACTTAAACCCGTTCCGCAAGGCACGCGGTTTACAACCGTTGGCTCAAACTGCCAGTCGTTGCAAGGCCGTACTCTTTTTACGTATGCTTTTATCACGCGCACACAAACCACATCGGCCGTACCTACGCTTGCCAAAAGCAGCACAATAATTAAAACGGCCATTTTACCGTAACGGTAGATGCTGAAAATCAGGATGAAAAGGTAAAGCGGGATCCAGGTTTTTGGGTTACGAATCGCAGGCATCATCCAATCGAAAAACGGGTTGCTCCAATCGTGGTTGATGAGGTGGAACCAGTGCTGGTCAAACTGCGTCAAAAAATCGGGCATCGTCAGGCGTTCGGGGGAAATGAGGTTTATCAAACAAAAACCAGTTTGTGCTTTGCTAAAAGCTGCGAATATAGTTAAAGCAGGGCAAACAACATGGGTTTGTATAAGCGCGATACTGCTTTTATTCGTATTTTTGAGGTTTAAAACGAAGACATTTGACACTGATAAAATCAATTTCCGGCATCCGTGGCACCATCGGCGGAAAGGCCGGAAATGCCTTAACGCCGGCAGATATTGTAAAATTTACGGCCGCTTTTGGCACCTGGCTCATCAAAAAAACAGGCATAAAAAGAGTAGTGGTCGGCCGCGATGCACGGATTTCCGGGCAAATGGTTTTGAATTTGGTTACCGGAACGCTGCAAGGTTTGGGCATTGATGTGGTTGACCTCGGCCTTTCTACCACGCCAACTGTCGAAATTGCAGTTCCGTTGGAAAAAGCTGGCGGCGGCATCATCATCACAGCAAGCCACAACCCGAAACAATGGAACGCGCTGAAACTGTTGAACCACAACGGCGAGTTTATCAGCGATAGCGACGGAGCAGAAGTATTGGAACTGGCCGAAAGCGGCGAAATGATTTATGCGGAAGTAAACCAGATGGGAAAAGTTTCTGCGGATGATTCTTATCTCCAAAAACACATTGACTTGATTTTAGCTTTGCCTTTGGTTGATGTGGAAGTCATCCGCAACGCTAATTTTAAAATTGTGGTTGATGCCGTAAATTCTACCGGCGGCATTTTCGTGCCGGCTTTGCTGCGTGCTTTGGGTGTCGAAATCATCCATGAACTGTTTTGCGAACCTGACGGTAATTTCGCACACAACCCGGAACCGCTTCCCGAAAATTTAACGGCTTTAGCCAGAACTGTCCTTTCTAAAAATGCAGATTTGGGCATTGCCGTTGACCCGGATGTTGACCGCTTGTGTTTTGTATGCGAAGACGGAAACGTTTTTGGCGAAGAATACACGCTGGTTGCCGTGGCAGATTATGTGCTGAAAAACCAAAAAGGCAACACGGTTTCCAATCTTTCTTCCACACGGGCTTTGCGCGATGTAACCGAAAAAGCGGGCGGCCAGTATTTTGCCGCAGCCGTGGGAGAGGTGAACGTGGTAAACGAAATGAAAGCGGTAAACGCCGTAATTGGTGGCGAAGGCAACGGCGGCGTGATCTTCCCAGAACTGCATTACGGCCGTGATGCGCTGGTTGGCATCGCGCTGTTTTTAACGCATTTGGCTAAGTTTGGCCGTTCGGTTTCGGTGTTACGCAGCACGTATCCCAGCTATCACATTTCCAAAAATAAAATTACGCTAACGCCCGAAATGGATATTGATGCCTTGCTGGATACCATCCGGCAGAAATACCAGAAACAGCCACATTCAGTAATTGATGGTTTGAAGATTGAGTTCGGCACAGAATGGGTACATTTGCGCCGTTCGAATACAGAACCGATCATCCGCATTTATTCGGAAGGAAACTCGGAACAAATAGCCAACAGCCTGGCCAACAAAATAATTGCTGATATAAAAGAAGTATTGCAGGAGCAAGCTTGATGCTTCTTTTACCACTATATTTTATTAAAGATTATGAGAGTTTATTTAGATAATGCTGCCACAACGCCAATTGACCCGGAAGTTTTAAAAGAAGTTTGCCAGGTGATGGAAAGCTGTTACGGCAACCCGTCGTCCATTCACGCTTTTGGCCGTGAAGCCAGAACGGTGGTGGAAAAAGCACGCCGGACGATTGCAAAATTGCTCAACGCTTCCCCTTCCGAAATCTTTTTTACCTCCGGCGGAACCGAAGCCGATAACATGGCCATCCGTTGTGCCGTTGCAGATTTGGGGTTGAAACACGCCATCACCAGCGAACTGGAACACCACGCCGTTTTGCATACGTTAAAAGCTTTGGAAAAAGCCGGGGCCATCAAATTGAGTTTTGTAGAAGTGGATGCGCGCGGCAATATCAACTTAAACCATTTGGAAGAATTGTTGCAGCAAAACGAGCGCAGTTTGGTATCGCTGATGCATGCCAACAACGAAATTGCCACGTTGACCGACATTGAAAAAGTGGGCTTGCTTTGCGAACAATACAACGCTGTTTTCCATACCGATACGGTGCAAACGATGGGGCATTTTCCGCACGATGTAACCAAATTGAAAGCCCATTTTCTGGTTGGCGCGGCACATAAATTGCACGGGCCAAAAGGCGTTGGCTTTTTATACATCAGCCATCGCATCAAAATAAAACCTTTGATTTATGGCGGTTCGCAGGAACGAAACATGCGCGGCGGCACTGAAAACGTGTATGGAATTGCCGGTTTGGCCAAAGCTTTGCAAATTGCTTACGAGGAAATGGAAGCGCACAAAAACCACGTTCTGGGTTTAAAAACGTACATGATGGAGCAATTGCAGGATTCGATCCCCGGCATCCAATTTAACGGCGAGACCGATCCCGAAAAAAGTTTATACACGGTTTTAAATGTTTCTTTCCCCGAAATGGAAATGGCCGAAATGCTTTTGTTCAGCCTGGATATTGCCGGTATTGCTGCTTCGGGCGGCAGTGCCTGCAGTTCGGGCACGGATATTGGCTCGCATGTACTAACCGGTATTGGTGCAAACCCGGCGCGGCCTGCCATCCGTTTTTCTTTTTCCAAATACAATACGCGCGAGGAAGTGGATTACACGGTTTCTAAATTGAAAGAAATTTGTTTGAACCAGGTGCAGGCATAATATTTGAACTGGTTTTTAGATACTGTTTTTACCGGCAAAAATTCCAGATTTGTGCAAACAATGAGCTATTTTATTTGCTATGAGTATCAGAACAAAAACTAACGTTAAACTTCAAACTTATGACAACGATGAACGCAAATACCTTAAATGATCAGGTTGATTATTTAAGCCCGAAAGGCCAAAGTTTTGCAGAACAAACCTTGAATTCTATTTTTAATGCTTCGCCACGGAATGCTGCTATAGATGATGACGACGACGATGACCTGGATTCAACGCTTCCTGATCCTAACGATGATGACGATGATTTGATAGATGACGACGATGATACGTTTCCGGATGCGGATGAATTGGATAGGATAGACGATGACGACGACTCTGGTGTGATTAATAAAGATTTGGATGAAGACGATGATAACCTGGGTGGCAGCACAACTTCCGGCCTGAACAACGGTCGTTCATTTGCTGACCGTCCGCAAGGTCGCACAACAGGCCGTATGACTGACCACGAGCCTGGCTCCGGGCTTTAAAATTTAAAATAAAAAAAGGGATGCTGTTTTTAGCATCCCTTTTTTTATGTGAAAGGTTTTTGTCATGCTGAACTTTTTTCAGCATCCCATCAGAAAAACTTCTATCTTATCAACGGAAACTATGCCATCGCATACAATTCTTCCTGTTGTTTTTTTACGGTCTCGCTGTTGATAAATTCATCGTAACCCATCAGTTTATCAATACTGCCGCCCGGTGTTAATTCTACAATCCGTGTGGCAACGGTTTGGGTAAGTTCATGGTCACGGGAAGTAAACAAAATCGTTCCGCGGAAATCTTTCATGCCGTTGTTTAAAGCGGTAATGGATTCCAAATCTAAGTGATTGGTTGGCTCGTCAAACAGTAAAACGTTGGCTGCCTGCAACATCATTCGCGAAAACATACAGCGCATTTTTTCGCCCCCGGAAAGTACGGTTGATTTTTTCAGCACTTCTTCTCCCGAAAACAGCATCCGGCCTAAAAACCCGCGGATAAATTGGTCGTCTTTTTCGCCTTCCGAATATTCACGCAGCCAATCAATCAAATTTTCATTTTTGCCCTGAAAATATTCCTGGTTATCAATCGGGATATCGGCCGTTTTGATGGTAACGCCCCATTTAAAAGTCCCGGTATAATCCGCATCACGGCCGGTTAAAATATCGTAAAAAGCAGAAGTGGCCAGACTGTTTTGCGAAAGCACGGCAATTTTATCGCCTTTGCCAACCATTAAATTAACGTTCGAGAAAAGCACTTCGCCGTTGGATACTTTGCCTAAGTTTTCGATTTGCAAAATTTGATCACCCGCTTCCCGTCCTAAATTATTGAACAAAATAGCCGGATATTTTCGGTTGGAAGCTTTAATCTCATCAATATTGATCTTGTCCAACGCTTTTTTACGGCTGGTTGCCTGTTTGGATTTGGAAGCATTGGCGCTGAAACGGCGGATAAATTCCTGTAGTTCCTTCACGCGGTCTTCCGTTTTCTTGTTTTGGTCTGATCGTTGTTTCAAAGCCAACTGGCTGGATTCGTACCAAAACGAATAATTGCCGGTGTAAATGGACATTTTGGCAAAATCAATATCCACAATGTGCGTACAAACCGTATCCAAAAAGTGCCTGTCGTGCGAAACCACCAAAACAATCGCTTCATAGCTGGCCAAAAAATCTTCCAGCCAGGCAATCGTGTTGATGTCCAAATCATTGGTTGGCTCATCCAATAATAAAATATCAGGGTTGCCAAACAGTGCCTGCGCCAATAAAACACGCACTTTCTGGTTTCCGTCCAGTTCTTTTAGCTGTTTAAAATGCAAATCTTCTTTGATGCCCAGATTGCTCAGCAAGGTTGCGGCGTTGCTTTCGGCGTTCCAGCCGTTCATTTCGGCAAAGAGGTTTTCCAGTTCGCCGGCGCGCTCGCCATCTTTGTCGGTAAAATCCTCCTTCATGTAAATGGCGTCTTTTTCCTTCATCACTTTGTACATTTCCTGGTGGCCCATCAAAACGGTTTCGATCACCGGAAACTCGTCAAACTCGTAGTGGTTTTGTTTGAGGACGGCCATCCGTTCGCCCGGCGTAAAACTATACGTTCCGCTGGTTGGGTCAATTTCGCCCGAAAGTATTTTTAAAAACGTGGATTTTCCTGCACCGTTTGCACCGATAATACCGTAGCAATTGCCCTGCGTAAACTTGAGGTTCACATCTTCAAAAAGCGTGCGTTTGCCGTAACGTAAGGAGAGGTTGGATACCGTAATCATATTGTACTAATTTTGCTGCAAAGATACGCGTTATCAACAGGAAAATAAATGGGAAACATCGTTTTACCAGGGAAATTGCTTTTAAAAATTGGGGGCAAATTTCTTTGGCTGATGCCTTGGCTTGCCCTGCCCCTTTCTACCGTCCCGTCAACGGGATGGTAGAAAGGGGCAAAAACGGCTTTAGACAAAATTTAGCATGAGGTTATTTTAAAAGGATTTCCCTGCTGTTTTTACCAATGCTTCTTTTACCGGTAAAAAGTTGGTTTATGATATGATTTTACCTTTTAAAATTTCTTCAATTCGCGGATCCGGAATTAACGGGGTAAGTGCAATCAGTTTAATTTTATCAAAATCAGGATGGATGGCGTTGATTACATAATTGTTGCAAGTACTTAACACGGCGGAAGGCACAATTAATACCAGGGTTTCTAAATTATCGTACCATTTATTTGCTAAAGGTTGGGTTTTTGAGTAATCGTTTGGCTTGTTCCAGCCTGATCCCAATTCTTTGTCCTCAAGCTTTTTAACAGCAAGGTAATCCGGTATTTCAATATGGGCAATTTTAAAATCATTATTAAAACCTACGCCCTGCCTTCTGATCATGCTTTCCATAAAAGCTAACGGAATGGAATCACTGCCGTACAAAACTTTCTTGCCCGCGCTGTTCCACCTGCCTTCAATGCCAGGGGCATACAACGGATCTCCGTATTTTTTGTGCAATAGCCGAAAAGACAGCACAAGCTAAACCGGGTAACCGTACCCTGAGCGGTCAAGTTCTTGTGCAACTAAATCTACTCCTCCGGGCGTAATCAGCCAGTCTACCGGCTTTTCTTCCGTATTCCAAAAAGGCTTGTTTAGCCAGTAGTTAAATTCATCAACTGTACCAAAAAGCTCAATTCCTTTGTTATACAAGGCAATTAATTTTAGCAAATGTTCTCCCTGTACAGGCTCAAGCCTCTTTTTAACCTGCTGGTTATTGCTCATTGTTCTGGATGAAACGTGCAGCAGGTTTGCAAGTAGTTTATTAGGGATTTTAATAGCTGCCGCAAACGAGTAAAAAACAGTTAAGTCAACGCCTTGTTTAGCGTGCCTGAATATCTCTACGTCATTTGTAATTGCTTGTTTTTCCAAATCAATTGCATGCAACAAATTATAATAAGGCAAGTTATCCGTTTCCATACTTCATCAAATTTAACAAAATGACCGATATTAAAAAAACGAAATGTTGATCAATAAAATCTAATTTTAATCGAAGTAGTTATGCTTCTTTTATCGGCTAAAAATTAGGTTTTATGATTAAAGGTTGAGCATCGCCCTAAATCCTATCTTTGCAAAATTCTATCATTACAAAAAATGGAAATTGCCGAAGGTTTATTATTTGCGCTGCTTTGGGCTTCTGCAACAGTGGCCACCAAATTTGCCTTTCATTCCTGCGATTTGTTTTTGCTCACGTTCATCCGGTTTATTACGGTAAGCGTGCTGTTGCTGAGTTATACTTACCTCATTAAAAACAAAACAAGCCGTTTCCCTACCAAAGCCGAATTTAAAAAGCTGTTTATTTTGGGGATTTTAAATGTAACCGTTTATATGTCAGGTTATTTAATCGCCATCAAATACGTTTCTGCCGGATTGATCAGTTTGATAACGGCCGTAAACCCTTTATTGCTGATCCTTTTTTCGGCAATCATTTACAAACGCAAATTAACGCCTTTTGAAATCACGGGGATTGTACTTGCCGTTTCGGGTTTGGTATTGGCTGCTGTGCCGAACTTGTACCACAGCCATGCTACTTTGCAAGGTATTTTGGCACTGGTTGCCGGTATCGCAGCGCTTTCTACCGGCAGTATTTATTACGCCAATTCTGGTCTCACTCTAAAAAAGATGGAAGTGAACACCTGGCAAATTACCATCGGCGGCCTGCTGTTTTTACCGGTGGTTTTATGGAATGGCTCAAACAACTTTTTAATCCCTGACCTGCGTTTCTTCCTCGGCATCACGTGGTTAATCGTTCCGGTTTCTATTATTGCTTACGCGATGTGGCTGCAATTAGTACAAAAAGATTCGGTAAAGGCTGGACTATGGCTTTTTTTAACGCCCGCTTTGGGTTATTTGATGGCCGTTATTGTCCTCCACGAAAAAATAACGGTTTACGGCGTTGCCGGAAGTTTGCTGGAGGTAAGCGGTTTGCTGTATTCGCGGAGAAAAAAAGTTGCAGTTGCCGTGCAAACGGTAGAATGACTATACTTCTTTTACCGGCATAAAATTGGTGAATTAGGCTTCAAACGGTGGAATAACAATGCTTCTTTTACCGGCATAAAATTGGCGGATTAAAACTTCAAACGTTAGAATGACTATACTTCTTTTACCGGCATAAAATTGGCCGATCAAAACATCAAACGTTAGAATGACGATGCTTCTTTTACCGGCATAAATTTGGTGAATTAAAACTTCAACGGTAGAATAACGATGCTTCTTTTACCTGCATAAAATTGGTGAATTAAAACTTCAATTTTCCCTTCAACATCTCCGCAACTTTGGCCACGCCAACCGTCGCTTTTTCTTCCACTTTAATCAAATTTTTAACCGAAGAAATTGAAGGGATCTTCGGGTCAACAATATATTTCGGCGTTTCGTCCGGCACATAATCCAGCAAACCCGCCGCCGGATAAACCGCCAGCGAAGTGCCAACCAGCATAAAAAAATCCGCTTCCGTACAAATCATCGCCGCTTTTTCAATCATCGGCACCGCTTCGCCAAACCAAACCACATGCGCCCGCAACTGCGAACCCAGCTCGCAAACTTCGCCCATTTTTATTTCCCAGCCTTGGATCGGATAAGTTAAATTCGGGTTTTTGCTCGATTGCGAACGCGTGATCACGCCATGCAAATGCACCACGTTGGTAGAACCCGCCCGCTCGTGCAGATCGTCAATATTTTGCGTAATAACCGTTACGTCGAAATCTTTTTCCAGCGCAGCCAAAGCAAAATGGGCGGCGTTTGGTTGCGCGTCCAACACATTTTTTCGGCGTTCGTTGTAAAATTGCTGCACCAGTTCCGGGTTTTTACGCCAGGCTTCCGGCGTGGCCACATCCTCAATGTTGTAACCTTCCCAAAGCCCATCGCTGTCCCTGAACGTTTTCAAACCGCTTTCGGCACTGATGCCTGCACCTGTTAAAACCACTAATTTTTGCATGGTAAAAGAAGTATTTGAGAAGTCCGAAAGTCAGAAAAAGTCGGGAAGTCCGAAAGTAAGAACCTTAAATTCTACAACTTTTCCCTCTTTTTCAAAACACTCCGGCTATTTATTTTAAAACTTTTCTTTTTTAGTATTCTAAGTTTCTGTCTTTCAGCTTGCGTTGTCTTTCGAACTTTCTGTCTTCCAACTTTCGGACTTCCGGTCTTTCTAACTTCCCGACTTCTTCATTTTGGGTGTGCCCCTGCGGGTCGGGCTATCCGCTGCAAGCCCTGCCCCGATTTTCATCGGGGTGCTATCCCTCACGCGGCAAAGCGCCTACCTTTCTATTTCACATAGACGTTGCATTAATTAATTGTAGAGACGTTGCATGCAACGTCTCTACGCAACGCGTTTGTATTCAACACCGGAAACTTCCGCTTCGCCAATTCAAACCCACCAAACAAAATAAAGCCATAAACAAAGTTGCCCAACAGCAAACTCCGCTCAAACGGAATGGCGGCAAACAGCGACTGGAAATAACCAACAAAGCTTTTATCATACAAAGTCCCGTACAGCCAGGGGTCAATATCCGTCAGCAGCCAATGCACCAAAACCGAAGCCAGCGAAGCTAAAGCTACGTTTGCCACATTGATTTTTGGGATCAAAGTGCCAATGTAAACCATCAAAGCAAAGCTCACATAAATCCAAACCGAGCCGACATAAAACCACGCAAAATGATGGAAATACAAATAGTTGATCAGCAAATCGCTCAAAAACAACGTGAGCAAAGGCACCAGGTAAGCTTTCTTTTTATCGGTAAAATAAGCGCCGCCAAACAAAGAAACCGCGCCAACCGGCGTAAAATTGGCCCAAAAGTTTTGGTTGTCCAAATGGATAAAGCGTGCCGCAGCAGCCAGCAAGATCATCAAAACAAGAACACTGTTGCGGATATTAATTTTTTCTAAAGACATGGTAAATGCTTCTTTTATCGTGCAAAAATATTGATTCTTAACGGAAGTTGAAACTAACACCCGCCGTGAAATTTGCGCCCATCGTATTGTAACCGTAAATTTCCTGATAACGTTTGTCCAAAATGTTATTGGCGTTTACAAAAACTTTTATCCTGCCATTGATGCCGTATTGCGCATAAGCATCCAGCAATTGGTAAGCCGGCAAAACCACATTTGTTGGATAACTGTAATCGCCACGCTGGCCATAACTTCTAAAATTTGCACTTACATAAAGCTTGCTTGTCGCCTGTATGCCAGCCTGCAAACCAAAAGATTGTTTCGGGCGGCGCAGCAAACCATAAGTATCTACACCATTTCTAATTGCCGTTCCATCAACAAAACTGTAAAAACCGGTCAGGGTTAAAGCTTTGTATTTGTAAGATGGTTCCACTTCCAAACCCTGGTCGTTCTCTTTGTCAAAATTCTCATAACCTTTGGCTAAATAAACAATCGCATCCGTCAGTTTTCTACGGAAAGCGGCAACGCGCAAATTAAAAGTATTATCCAGCAAAGCCGTGCTGAAACCAGCTTCATAATTAGTGGATTTTTGAGGTTTTAAGTTCGGATTAGCGCCATATGGGCCAAACAATTCTGTTAGCAAAGGCGCTTTAAAAGCACTGGAAATGGTTCCGAACAAGATCAGTTTATCGCCAACCAAGTTGATGGACGGTGTAAAATCATACGTAAAATTATGGCCGTAAGTGTTGTGTTCGTTAAACCTTACTCCACCTTCCAGATTAATCAAATCAGCAATTTTATTAACCGCAAGCGAAGAATAAACGCCGAGCAAGTTAGCATTCGGCGTAACATTGGCAGAGCCAATTTGCTTAATTTGAGTATGGCGGTTATCCACACCGAATAAAAATTTGATATTCTCCGTAAAATCGTGGTTGTAATACAAATCAACCAAGTGCAAACGGCCAATGTTGGACGACGGATAGCTGGATTCGTAATAAGCCGTGTTGTTGGTATAACCGTAATTTAAGTTGAAGCGGTTTTTTGTATCGGGCTGATATTGAGAGGTTAAACCCGTGTTGTAATAACGGTTTAGACTTTGATTATTCGCATCGGCAAAGCTGCCGTTATCGTATTTGTACGAACCGGAAGTGAAACGGAAAAACGGACTAACCCTCAAACCGCGTGCAGCTTCCACAGAAAAATTAGCGTTCAAAGCGGATTGGTTGTAGCCGTCTTTATCAAACGTGCCGGTGTTGTTTTTATCTGTTGCTTCGCTGATGCCGTCGGTCTGGTCGTGCGTGTAACTTACATTGTACGAAAACTTATCCAGCGATCCGTTAAAACCCACCGTCTGCTTTTGCGCGCCGTAACTGCCGCCGGTCAAGTTCCCGTAAACGCCAATGCCTTCCGGGCCGCCTTTTTTGGTGATGATGTTGATGACACCGGCCACCGCATCCGAACCGTACAACGTGGATTGCCCGCCTTTGATAATTTCAATCCGTTCGATCTGATCAATCGGGAACAAACGAATGTCAAAAGTGCCGCCGCTGGAAGAAGGGTCGCCAACCAAAACGCCATCAATCAGCGTAACGGCAAAACCACTTGCCGCACCGCGGATAAAAATGCTTTTGTTTAATCCCGGGTTGCTGCTTGCGCCGCTTACGATGATTCCGGCCTGCTCGTTAAGCAATTGCGCTACCGTTTTGCCCTGGCTGCGTTCGATCTGGTCCTGCGTGATCACCGTAATCACCTTGCCGGTTTGCAATTGTTTTTGGTCGGTTTTGGTAGCCGAAACGACCACATCTTTAAGAACGCGGGTAGAATCCTGCGCGAAAATCGGCGTACCCTGAAATACGGTTTGTGCAAGCACTACGCCTGCCGCAATTTGGTAAAAGTTTTTTTTCAATTGTTTTGTTGTGAAGATGGAACCATCCCACAGCAAACAGAAAAATTAGCACACAAAATGAAAATACACCCGTAAAAAGAGCATTCACATTCCAGCTTCAATCCCCGAAAGCTATGAATTTATTTGCGATGGGCAGGTCTTCTGGCTTGCTCCCTTTTGCTTCGCCTTCCCGTTTTGGTTACCCAAAACAGTGGCATAAAAACAGCATCAGTTGATAGAGCTTACAGCTGCGGGACAGCTCCGGTTTTGCACCGGATTCCCTTTTAATCCCGGTTGTTAAGGCCGGAAACCAATTGCGGGGGCAAAAGTAGGATTTGGTTTGGGATTTGGAAACAGGAAATTTGAAAAAGCTGCATTTTCAATTTATCCGGAAAATCTGCCAATACCTGCTATTTTCATGGCAGCATTATCAAATTTCCTGCTAAACCAAAAAAAATTTATGCCGATAAAAGAAGCATTCATAAAAATCAGCAACTTTGTATAAAACTGCGAGGATAAATTATGTTAAACAACTTAGAACCGGCGGCCGGCAGGTTGCTTATTGCAGAACCTTTTATGTTGGACCCGGGCTTTAAAAGGTCGGTGGTTTTGCTGACCGAATGCAACGGGCAGGGCGTGGTCGGTTTTGTTTTGAACCATACTTCGGGCTTGTTCATAAACGATGCGATTACTGATTTTCCGGAAACCGAAACGGAGCTTTTCAGCGGCGGCCCATGCAACAGCGAACGGTTGCATTTTTTGCACCGTTGCCCGGATAAAATACCAGACGGCTTGCCTGTTGGTAACGGCATTTATTGGGGCGGGGATTTTGAAGCGGTAAAAACGATGTTTCAATTAAATTTGATTTCTAAAAGCGAGATCAAGTTTTTCTTGGGTTATTCGGGTTGGGAAGCAAACCAGCTTGATGAAGAATTGGAGCGCAATAGTTGGATCGTGTCGGACAGGTTTAACAACGATTTGATTTTTAACGGCGAAGAGGAGAATTTGTGGAAACAAGCCGTGAAAAACTTGGGCGAACGTTATGCGCACATTGTTAATTTCCCGACCAATCCGCAATTGAATTAGGCGGATGCTTCTTTTATCGCTTTGTCATTTCGACCCGAAGGGAGAAATCTTCTTCATAGCTGCGAATCCGTTATGTTCGAAGAAGATTTCTTCCTGCGGTCGAAATGACAGCGCGCTTTCGGACTTTACTGACTTTCAGACTTTCCCGACTTCCACCAATGCTTCTTTTACCACCTAAAAATCACAAGGAAAACCATCTGCCTTCATTTCTGCGGCCGCTTCTTCAACTTTTTGCGCCAAGTTGTTTTTGTATTGAATGAGGTTTTGAACCAGCGTTTCATCACCAACCGATAAAATCTGTGCGGCCAAAATCCCGGCGTTTTTGGCGGCATTTAAAGCAACCGTTGCCACCGGAATGCCATTCGGCATTTGCAAAATAGACAAAACAGAATCCCAGCCATCAATCGAATTACTGGATTTGATTGGCACACCGATCACCGGCAAATGCGTTAACGAAGCAACCATACCAGGCAAATGCGCCGCGCCTCCGGCTCCGGCAATAATCACTTTTAAACCACGCCCGGCAGCAGCTTTGGCATAATCAAACAAACGATCAGGCGTGCGATGGGCAGAAACAACGGTAATTTCATAAGCAACACCTAATTCTTTTAAAACATCGGCAGCATCCTGCATAATAGGAAGATCTGATTTGCTGCCCATGATGATGGCGATTTTAGTTTTTTGGTTCATGGTTGATAGATAATAGTTAATAGCTCATAGTTGATAGCTCATAGCTAAAGTTTGATAGAACAGAGGATTAGTAAAAACTTAAAACAGTGCGAAATTCGTGCAGCTCCTATGAACTATCAACCATCAACCACAAAACTTCCTCCTCAACTCACCACTTTCAACGTCCTCTGCACATACCTTGCTTTTTCAATCGCTTTTTCCCGATCCGCATCTACAACGGTAACATGGCCCATTTTGCGCATCGGTTTGGTTAACGCTTTGCCGTACAAATGCACGTACACGCCGTGCAGTTTTACCACATCTTCCAGGCATTTGTAAACGGCTGGCCCTTCGTGTCCGGCTTCGCCTAAAATATTGACCATCACGGCGTGGTGCAAACCGGAAGTATCGCCCAAAGGCAAACCAAAGATAGCACGCAAATGCTGCTCAAACTGCGAAACAACATTGCCTTCTATCGTTTGGTGTCCGCTGTTGTGCGGACGCGGAGCCAGTTCGTTCACCAAAATGTTGCCGTGCTTGTCCAAAAACATTTCCACCGCCAGCAAACCAACGATGTTTAGTTTTTCGGCAATATCAATGGCAATTTGTTGTGCCTTTTGCTGGATTTCAAAACTTAAAAGCGAAGGCGAGATCAGAAATTCGACCAAATTTGCATCCGGGTTAAATTCCATTTCCACCATCGGAAAAGCTTTTACCTCGCCCTGAATATTTCGGGCAACTATCACCGCGATTTCCTTTTCAAAATCAATCAATTCTTCAATCAAACTGGGTTCTGTAAAAGCGTTGGCCAGGTACGTTTCGTCCAAAATCTTGTACACGCCGCGGCCGTCGTAACCATCTTTCCGCAGTTTTTGGATGTAGGGGAAATGAAAATGGCTTTCTTTAAATTCTTCCGGCGAAGAAATAATTTTGAAATGTGCAGTCGGGATTTCGTTCTCCTTAAAAAACTGTTTTTGCAAACCTTTGTCCTGAATCAGGCGAATAATGCGCGATTGCGGATAAACCAACACGCCTTCTTTTTCCAACTGTGCCAGCGCATCTACGTTTACTTTTTCAATTTCAATGGTCAGTAAATCTGTTTTTTTGCCAAAGTTGTAAACCGTATCGTAATCGCTTAAAGAACCCACCACAAACTCGTCGCAAAGTTTTTTGCAAGGCGCGTTCCGGTCAGGGTCCAGCACTTTTACCGTTACATTGTAATTGATGGCCTGCTGGATCAACATGCGGCCTAACTGTCCGCCGCCCAAAATCCCCAGCTTTAAATCTCCGTAAAATGCTTTCATGTAAGGGTACAAGTTTAACGCAAACTTACCAATTTGCTTGAACCGAATACTGTTTTTATCGGCACATTTTTGTTGTGAAACTGTATATTCGCTTCCTTATCAAAGTAAGCTGTCATGAAAACAAAAATAGCAGTTGCCAAAGGCGACGGAATTGGCCCGGAGATTATGGATGCCGTTTTGGGCATTTTTAAAGCCAACGATGTGCCGTTGGATTACGAATTTGTGGAAATGGGCAAATCGTATTTTGATGCAGGCCATTCTACCGGGATGACGGCTTTGGCAAAAGAAACCATCGAAAACCTGGGCATTTTGTTTAAAGGCCCGATGGAAACGCCAAAAGGAAAAGGTGTAAAAAGCATTAACGTAACTGCCCGTAAAGTTTGGAACACATACGCCAACCAGCGGGATTTCAGGACTTTAAACGGTGTGGACACGGTTTTTTCCAGGGCGGGCATCCAGATCAATTTAACCATCGTCCGCGAAAATATTGAAGATACTTACGGCGGCATCGAACACATGCTGACCAATGATGTTGCCGTTGGCCGCCGTTTGATTTCGCGTACCGGCTCGGCGCAAGTGATCAAATATGCTTTTGAAATGGCCAAAAGAAAAGGCAACACTAAAATTGCCTGCGGCCACAAAGCCAACATTATGAAGCTGACCGACGGTATTTTTTTAGATACTTTTTATGAGATCGCGAAAGATTACCCGCACATTTATGCAACCGATATTATTGTAGATGATCTGTGCATGAAATTAGTGAGCAAGCCCGAAACTTTTGAAGTGGTGGTTTTGCCGAATCTGCAAGGCGATATCGTATCCGACCTTTGTGCCGGTTTGGTTGGCGGCCTGGGTTTTGCGCCGTCGGCAAACATCGGCGATTTTATTTCGATTTTTGAAGCCGTACACGGTACGGCACCGGATATTGCCGGCCGTAACATTGCCAACCCAACGGCTTTGTTGTTATCGGGCGTGGCCATGCTGCGATTTATGGGTTTGACGCAAAACGCGGCAACGATAGAAAACGCTTTGCTTTATACGTTGGAGCAAGGCGTGCACACCGGCGATTTTGGCGATAAAACCATCCCGGCCAGCAACACCACACAGTTTGCGGAGGCGATTATTGCCAACCTCGGCCAAACGCCGGTAAAAGGCGTGGCTACTTCCAAAGCAAATTTTGTAAAATCAACACTTGTTGCGGAAAAGCCAACGCAAAACATCATCCGCGAAACGGAGCCTGGCATCAGCGAAGAAATAATGGGTGCAGATATTTTTGTGGAAACGATGCTTCAGCCCAAAGCATTGGCAGAACTGGCACAAAGCAAACTGGACGAAAAGTTTAAATTGGTGATGGTCTCCAATCGCGGTACGCAAACCTGGCCAACCGGTTCTGTTTTTACCGAATTGACCAACCAATCACGTTTGCGCTGCGAGAAAAACGACGGGCAGGAGCTTTCGGCCAAAGATATTTTCGACCTGGCTTCCCGTGTTTCCGAAGTAATCAACGTTTGTTCAATAGAATTTTTGAAAAAGTTTGGCGGCAAACTGGGCTACTCGCTGGCACAGGGGCAATAATTTTTACACTGATTTTTATGCGGTAAAAGAAGCATCCGGTTGCAATTGGCCGGATGCTTCTTTGTTTTAAAATTGTTTTTTGGATTGCCTGGGCCGATGCTTCTTTTATCGGTGTTTTTTTGGTGTCATCCCGACGATAGGAGGGATCTTCCTCGAAGCGAAATTTATAGTGATAAAAGAAGCATCGCTTTGAAGAAGATTTCTCCCTTTGGTCGAAATAACAGCGAATGCTTCTTTTATCACCCTAAAATTTGCCGAATATTTTTAAATTAGCAACAGTAAACCAACCGGGCCGAACAAATAATTTTCATTTACGTTAAGGAGGCCGGCAACCCGATTTTGATTTAAAACAGCATCGCCTTGAAGAAAATCTTACCACTTTCAAACACCTGGGCTTCCAGCTTGCTTACCTTAATTGCGTTGGGTTTTATCGTTGTAGAAGGCAAGCTCATCCTTTGCCCGCTGGTTTTTTCGATGCTTTTCTCGCTGCTGCTGCTGCCAGTTGGCCAGTATTTTGAACTGAGGTTTAAAATGCACCGAAGCGCGGCCTCTATGCTTGCCATTTTAATAATGCTGACCGTTGTTGCCCTGGTGATGTACCTGCTGGGTTCGCAAATTGCAGACCTGCTGGACGATTGGCCACAGATCAAAGCACAGTTAACAAGTTCGTTTTATAAACTTTTAAATTGGATCAAAGATAATTTCAATGTAACCGCCAAGCGGCAAATGAATATTGTGGACAGCGCAACGGGCAATATTTCTGCCGGCGGAAGCACCACAACTGCCATCGGGATAACTGTGCTAACGGCTTCGTCCATTGTTTTTTTCTGGGTTTTTGCCATTATTGATACTTTTTTCCTGCTGATTTACCGCCGGTTGTTGCTCCAGTTTCTGATTTATGTTTTCAAGAAAGAAAATGCCATTGCTGTTTTTGAAGTGGTAGAACGCATCAAATATATCATCACCAAATATATTACCGGTTTATTGCTGGAGATGATGGTAGTTTCGACCGTAATCTGTACCGTTTTTTTGATTGGCGGCGTAAAATATGCGCTGCTGCTTGGTTTGATAACCGGGATTTTCAACATCATTCCTTACGTTGGCATTGCCACGGCTTTGCTGCTTAGCACCATCATTACCATCAGCACGGCAGCGCCAACGGCCACTATTATCCTCGTAATCTCAACCATTGTGGTGATCCATTTAATTGACAGCAATATTTTGCTGCCGATGATTGTTGGTTCGCAAGTGCGGATTAACGCTTTGATCACCATTTTAGGCGTTGTTTTAGGCGAAATGTTGTGGGGAATTCCGGGCATGTTTTTATCCATTCCGGTGATTGCGGTTTTGAAAATTATTTTCGACCGGGTAGATAGTTTACAACCCTGGGGACTGTTATTGGGCGATGAAATTATGCCGGAAGATAAAGTGGAAACCCGGGTTTTTGTGGAGGAAGGAGACATCGTGGTCAGCGCAGAAACTGATTCATTGGACGGCTAAGTTTTTGTAAAAATGGAGCATGCTTCTTTTACCGGTGTTTTTTATGTGGCTTGTTTTGTCGTCCCGGCGCTTGCTGTCATCCCGAACCGTAGGGAAGGACCTTCTTCAAAGCGGTATTCTTTTGGTTGAAATAAGATTTTTCCCTTCGGGTCAAAATGACAAAGCACATGCTTTCGGTCTTCCCGACTTTCGGACTTCTTCCCTTCCCAATTTTCCAACTTCTTCTGTATCTTCGCGGATGCAAGAAAAAATTATTATTCTCGACTTTGGTTCGCAGTTTACCCAACTCATTGCGCGCCGTGTCAGGGAATTGAGCATTTACTGCGAAATCCATCCTTTTAACCATTTGCCCCAATTTGATGCCTCGGTAAAAGGAATAATCCTATCCGGAAGCCCGTATTCTGTGCGCCAGACCGATGCGCCGCACTTTGATTTTATTCCTTTTCATGGTAATTTGCCTGTTTTGGGCGTTTGTTATGGTGCACAGTTTCTGGCGCATCACTCCGGCGGCGAAGTTTTGGCTTCAAGCACACGCGAATATGGCCGTGCGCATTTGCAATATATCAATACAGAGAATCCGCTGCTGAAACAAATCCCCGCCAACTCCCAAGTTTGGATGTCGCACGGCGATACCATTGCTTCTATTGCCGATGATTTTGAAATTATCGCTAGCACCGATTCGGTTAAAGTTGCCGCTTATCAAATCAAAGGAACGCAAACTTACGGCATCCAGTTTCATCCCGAAGTAACGCACAGCATTGACGGTAAGCAATTGCTCCAAAATTTTTTGGTTGATATTTGCGGATGTAAACAAGATTGGACAGCTGATTCTTTTGTGGAAACAACCATCACTTCCCTGAAAGAAAAATTAGGCGATGACCAGGTTGTTCTTGGGCTATCCGGCGGCGTGGATTCTTCGGTTGCGGCTGTGTTGCTGCACCATGCCATCGGCAAAAACCTGCATTGTATTTTTGTGGACAATGGTTTGCTGCGGAAAAACGAGTTTCAATCTGTTTTGGATTCGTACCAGCACATGGGCTTAAACGTAAAAGGCGTGGATGCCAAGCAGCGTTTTTACGACGCGTTGCAAGGATTGTCCGACCCGGAGAAAAAACGAAAAGCAATCGGCCGGGTTTTTATCGAGGTTTTTGATGACGAAGCGCACCGCATCGAAAACGTAAAATGGCTGGGGCAGGGAACGATTTACCCGGATGTGATTGAATCGGTATCGGTGAAAGGGCCGTCGGCAACCATCAAATCGCACCACAATGTTGGCGGCTTGCCCGATTTTATGAAGCTAAAAGTAGTGGAACCTTTAAATACGTTGTTTAAAGATGAAGTGCGCAAAGTAGGAAAAGCGCTGGAAATTGATCCGAATATTTTAGGCCGGCATCCTTTTCCCGGTCCGGGTTTAGCTATCCGTATTTTAGGTGAAATAACGCCCGAAAAAGTAGCGATTTTGCAGGAAGCCGATGCCATTTACATCAACAATTTGCGTGCTGCCGGTGTTTACGATCAAGTTTGGCAGGCAGGTGCGATCTTTTTACCGGTGCAATCGGTTGGCGTGATGGGCGATGAACGTACTTACGAAAACGTGATTTGCCTGCGCGCCGTGGAATCTTTGGATGGCATGACGGCCGACTGGTGCCATTTGCCATACAACCTGCTTGGAAAAATATCTAACGAAATCATCAATAATGTTAAAGGAATCAACCGCGTTGTGTACGACATTAGCTCGAAACCACCGGCCACCATCGAGTGGGAATAAATGGCTGATGCTTCTTTTACCGGCAATATTTTTGGCTGCCTGTTCGCCAAAAGTACGGCCGGTTGCACAGCCGCCGGTCGCAAAAACGGAAGAACCAAAGCCAGCGGTCAAAAAAACCGATACGGTAAAAGTTGCCGAAAAAACACCGGTAAAAACAGCACGTATTCCTGCCATCGCTTTGCTGCTGCCGTTTTCACTTGATCCGGTTGGTTCGGTTATTTCCACCCAAAATCAAATTAAAACCAATATTGCGGTTGATTTTTATGAAGGTTTTAAATTGGCATTGGATTCGTTGACTGGCAGCGGACAAAGTTTTAAACTAACCGTTCTCGACACAAAAGATGAACAAGCGCAGGCGCAAAGCTTGGCTTTAAATCCCGCCGTTCGTAAAAGCGATTTGATTGTTGGCCCGGTTTTTCCGGCTGGCGTTCAGGCTTTTTCGGCGCACATCAGTAGTTTGCACAAGCCGGTGGTTTCGCCGCTTTCGGCTGCTTCCCCGGCAACTTACAACAATCCTTCGCTCATCACTTTAACGCCGCCGCTGGAGTTTCATGCCATGCGGGTGGCGCAATACATCCAGGAAAATATCCGCCCAAAAACAGTTTACATATTGCGTTCCGGCTTTTCCGAAGAGAACAAATATATTTTGCCTTTTAAAAAAACGCTGGACAGTTTGAGCAAAAAGCGCATTAAAATTATTGATGTAACGATAAGTAAAGGAGATTTTACCCAACTTTTGCCCATGCTTTCCAAAAATCTCGAAAATGTTTTTGTCGTTCCTTCCACGCAGCGTTCGTTTTTAAAAGTTACGTTGGATGCAATGGATAAATTATCTGATACTTATCCGATCCAGCTTTTTGGCCATCCAAACTGGAACAAAGCCACCTATTTAAAACCGGAAACGTTGGAAAAATTGCACACTTTTATTACTTCGGCTTATCAGGTCAATTATAAATCGCCGGAAATGGTTGCTTTTATCAAAAGTTTCCGCAAAGTTTATCACACTGAACCGACCGAATATGCGATCAAAGGTTTTGATACGGGTTTGTATTTCGGAAAAATTCTGGCCGATCCGTCTGCTGATTTAAACCATTTGCGAAATATGCCATTTGATGCTTTGCACAACCGTTTTGAGTTTGTGCAGAAAAAAGGCTACGGTTGGATCAACAGTTATGTGGATTTGTTGCAGTACCAGGATTATTCGTTGAAACCAGTGAAATGAGGGCCGAAAACCAGCTTCGTACATTTTTAGCTTTGCTGGAAAGTTATCCGGCCGAAACGCCTTTGTACAAGTTTTTGCCGGGCTACTTTCGGTTGCACAAAAAAATGGGTTCTACCGACCGGCGTGTGGCTTCGCGTTTGGTTTACAATTATTTTCGGTTGGGAAAAGCGTTGGCCAACCACGCGCCGGAAGAACGTTTGTTTGCCGCCGAGTTTTTGTGCAACAACCAGGAAAACTCTTTTTTAAGCTTTTTTAAGCCAGAACTGGCGGCTAAAATCCATTTGAATATTCAGGACAAAATTATGGTGCTAAAAGAAGCATATCCGGGTTTTGAGTTGAAAGACGTTTTCCCTTTCACCGATCATCTTTCTCAAGGCATTGACCCGATACTGTTTTTATCGTCCTTTTTTATACAGCCCGATTTGTTTGTCCGCATCCAAAAAGGTTACGAATTCCAGGTGAAGCAAACTTTGACGGATGCAGGAATTGTTTTCCGGCAGAAAAGCGAACAGTGTTTGGCGTTGCCGAACGGAACGAAGCTGGACACCATTTTTCCAAGTCAGCGTTATTTTGAAGTGCAGGACGAATCCTCTCAATTAACCGCGCGCTATTTTCAACCTAAAAAATGGGAAAACTGGTGGGATGCCTGTGCTGCTTCCGGCGGAAAAACGTTATTGCTGCACGAATTGGAACCAGATTTAAAACTGGTAGTTTCCGACATTCGCGAATCAATTTTGGATAATTTGGAAGAACGTTTGCAGCAGGCCGGCATCAAAAAGTATCAGAAAAAGCTGCTCGACCTCACCCAAAACGTAGATTCTGTTTTGCACGATTATGCTTTCGACGGGATTATTCTGGATGCGCCCTGCACCGGCAGCGGAACCTGGGGACGAACGCCGGAAATGATCAGTCAGTTTAATGCTTCGCGGATTTCTTTTTTCCAGCAACTGCAAAAAACGATTGCTTTAAACGTGATTAAATATTTAAAACCTGGCAAAGCGTTGGTTTATATTACCTGTTCGGCTTTTCGCGAAGAAAATGAAGAGGTTGTAAATTACTTAGTAAAAGAAGCAGGTTTAGTTTTGGAATCATCGGAACTGTTGAAGGGTTACGAGCGAAAATCCGACACGATGTTTGTGGCAAGGTTGGTAAAGGGTTAGTCATGCCGAAATTTATTCGGCATCTCTCGGGAAATAACTATTGTTTACTTTTCACGAGGGATCCTGAAATAAATTCAGGATGACAAAAGCGGCTTTGTTATTTCGGCCGCAGGGAGAGATCTTATTTCAACCGATGCTTCTTTTATCGCCCTAAATTTGAAGAAGATTCCTCTCTTCGGTTCAGAATAACAGCGGCAAAACTTTACAAATGCGTATTGCTTCTAAAAAGCTTGATCGAAATGGCCAGCAAGATAATCCCAAAAGCTTTGCGCAAAATATTCAGCCCGGTTTTGCCCAACAGGCGTTCCAGCCATTGCACATTTTTAAGCACTAAATAAACAAAAATGGTATTTAGGGCGATGCCGATGATGATGTTTTGCGTTTGATATTCGGATTTGAGGGAAAGCAAAGTCGTCATCGTTCCGGCACCGGCAATGAGCGGAAAGGCAAGCGGGACGATGGACGCGGTGGAAGAAATTTCTTCTTCCTTAAAAAAACGGACGCCCAAAATCAGTTCCATCGCGATGATAAAAATCACCAGCGAACCGGCAATGGCAAAAGAAGCCACATCAATATTAATGATGGACAACAATTGATCGCCTACAAAAAGGAAGATAATCATCAGCACAAAAACTGTTGCCGATGCTTTTTCGGATTCGATGCGTCCGGCTTTTTGCCGCATATCAATGATGATCGGGATGGTGCCGATGATATCAATGATGGCAAAAAGGATCATCGTTACCGAAAGGATTTCGCGGGGGTTAAATGTTAACATTACCTT
Source organism: Mucilaginibacter sp. (assembly GCF_041088075.1). Taxonomy (GTDB): domain Bacteria; phylum Bacteroidota; class Bacteroidia; order Sphingobacteriales; family Sphingobacteriaceae; genus Mucilaginibacter_A. The sequence continues at coordinate 88,480 of NZ_JBGCVY010000027.1, forward strand.
CTGTGTTTGTTTTCTCTTTTGCCCTCAAAATAAAGGTAAATAAAAACCCGATAAAAATATAAGCTGCAGACAGAAAGAAGACGTAGTGCACGGAAATCCCGGAGATCAAACCGGCACTGACCGGGCCTAAAATTTGCCCGATGGAAGCGTAAGATTGGTTAAGCCCGAGTGTTTTGCCCTGCTCGTTCTGGTTAACCCGGTCAGAAATAATGGCATTGAGCATTGGATTTCGTAAGCCGTTGAACAAGCCGTAAGTGCACATCAAGGCCGTAAAAACAAACAGTTTGTTGGTGAAGCCGGTCAGTAACATCGCCACAAAACAAAAAACAAGCGATAAAAGAAGTATCAATGATTTGGATGAAAACAGCTTGGTGATGTAAGGCACGGCCAGTTGCATCAGGATGCCCGAAATACCGAAACCGGCAAAAAAGACACCGATCTGGAAAGGTGTGATTTTTAAAACATCTGCCGTAAAGGTTTGGAAACCGATGATCATTGCAAATTGCGCGGTGGTTAATAAAAACCCGATAAAAATAGCATTGCCAATAACCGGTGCTTTTAAAATGGTGATTAAAGATTTGAACTCAAACTTACTGTCGTTTTTACGCTCTTTGCCCGAATTGGTTTCTTTTAGAAAGAAGTAGGCGCACAATACCCCGATCAGCGCAATGCCCGCTGAAAAGTAAAACGGCGCCTGCAAACTGATCTTGCTCATTACGCCGCCGATAGCCGGGCCGATGACAAAGCCAAAACCAAAGGCCGAACCGAGGATGCCGAAATTTTTGGCGCGGTCTTCGGGGGTAGAAGTATCCGAAACCATGGCTTGCGCCACAGAAATATTGCCGCCGGTAATGCCGTCCAAAATACGGGCGGCAAAAAGCATGACCAAACTTCGCGCCTGGGCAAACAATATAAAAGAAATGCAGGTGCCGATTAAGCTGATGATGAGCAACGGTTTGCGGCCGTATTTATCAGACAAAGAACCTAAAACCGGTGTGGCAAAAAACTGGGCAACAGAAAAAGAAGCGGTTAGCAAGCCCAACATTTGTTGGGTCATGCCGAATTGCTTGCCATAAGGATAAATCAGCGGTACGATAATGCCAAAACCCAATGAATTGATGACACAGATAAAAACTAAAGTCCACAAATTTTTATTTTTTTTCATCAGGTTTTATTGGCAGATAAAGAAAGTGTCAAAACTAAAAAAGGTTCTGTAGTGGCAGAACCTTTTTTAGATGGATTTTTTCAATATTTAAATAAGAGGGGATTTAGGAGGATCAATCGAATCTATCGAAGTGCTTTTATTTTGCAATACAGAGTTCTTTTTACTGTAGCTAAAGTAGATTACAAAGCCAACCAGCAGCCAAACAATTAACCTTAACCAGTTGGTCCAGCCTAAACCATAAATCATGGCACTGCAAACTACGGCCCCTAAAATCGGCACATAAGGAACCCATGGTGTTTTGAATTCTCGTTTAAGACCCGGATCGGTTTTCCGCAATACAATTACAGCAATACAAACCAGGATAAAGGCAAACAATGTTCCGATGCTGGTCATTTCGCCAACAATATCTCCGGGAACAAAAGCGGCAAACAACCCTACCAGAACCAAAATAAACCAGCTTGCTTTATAAGGTGTTTTATATTTAGGGTGAATATCACTGAAAACTTTTGGAAGCAAACCATCGCGGCTCATGGAGTAGAACACGCGCGACTGACCTAAAAGCATTACCAGAATAACGGAAGAAAAACCAGCTAATATTGCAACGGTAACTAATTTGCCCAACCAGCCATAACCCAACATATATTTGTTGATTGCAAAAACTACAGAAGCTTCTTTACCGGAAGTCCTGAAATCTTCGGTAGTAGCCATACCTGTTAAAACATGTGCAAAAAGAATATATAGCACTGTACAAATTGCTAATGAACCCAGGATGCCAATCGGCATATCTCTTTTTGGGTTTATTGCTTCTTGAGCAGTGGTACTTACTGCATCAAAACCAATAAAAGCAAAAAATACGACACCAGCTGCACCAAGTATGCCCATAATTCCTCCAAAATGATGAGAAATCCCCTCGTGGTCAACATAAGTAGTAGGTGCAGGAATATAAGGTGTATGATTTTCGGGTTTAATAAATTGCCATCCGAGGATAATTATTAATATAACTATTGCCACTTTTGTAATTACGATAATACTATTCACAATCGCAGATTCTTGTGTACCACGAATAAGTAACATAGTTAGTATAATTACAATAGCTAAAGCAGGCAGGTTAATAATTCCATGAGCCGTTCCATCTAAGGAATGTTGAAATGGTGAATGACACCATTCGTAAGGTATCGCTTTTAAACCAAGCACATTTGTTAATAGGTTATTAAAGTATTCGCTCCAGGCAATACCAACCGTTGCAGCACCTACTGCGTATTCCAAGATCAAGTCCCAACCAATAATCCAAGCCATCAGTTCACCCATTGTAGCATAAGTGTAAGTATAAGCACTACCGGCAATTGGTATGGAGGAAGAAAGCTCTGCATAACAAAGGCCAGCCAATGCACAGCCAAATGCGGCAATAATAAAACCATAAGTTACAGACGGACCAGCATTATGTGCTGCTGCATTGGCGGTTTGAACAAATAAACCTGCTCCGATGATCGCACCGATCCCTAAAGCAATCAAAGAACCCGCTGTTAACGTACGTTTTAGGCTTTTTCCAGACTCTGCTGATTCAGCCATCAACGTACTGATGGGCTTTTTTAAAAATAGACTCATGTAGTTTTTTAATTATTTGGTTGATTTTATCTGTAATTCCAAACGTAATTAAATTTACTGATAAAAAGAAAGGGATTTCTTTGCGGAAACCCCTTTACGGTAAAAGCTTGTTTAAATTAATACAAGAAAAAATGTTGATGCTTCTTTTACCCTATAAAAATTGGTGTTTGCATCAGCCTAAACAAACCAAAACCAGGCACTCACCAATTTTTAGGTGATAAAAGAAGCATCGGAATCTCGATAAGTAAATTTTAAACAGCCACTAACATTTATGCTAACGATCAATTCTTTATTTTTGTAAATGCTGTTTTTACCGCCTCAATTTTAACCTCTTTATGGTTTTGAGGAAGGATTTTTGTAACGCCATTATTTTCGACATGGATGTGCGGCGCAATCACCAAAGAAACAATAGACATCAGCTTGATTAAAATATTCATCGAAGGGCCGGAAGTATCTTTAAAAGGATCGCCAACGGTATCGCCGGTAACAGAAGCTTTATGCGGCTCTGATTTTTTGTAATAGATTTCGCCGTTGATCTCCACACCTTTTTCAAAAGATTTTTTGGCATTGTCCCACGCGCCGCCAGCGTTGGATTGAAAGATGCCCATCAACACGCCCGAAACGGTTACGCCTGCCAGCAATCCGCCCAAAACTTCAGGCCCTAATGTAAAACCAACAATAATTGGCGTGATTAAAGCGATCAGACCCGGTGCCACCATTTCGCGAAGGGAAGCTTGCGTAGAGATAGCCACACATTTTTCGTATTCCGGTTTGGCTTTGTACTCCATAATGCCTGGTATTTCGCGGAACTGGCGGCGCACTTCCTGCACCATCGCCATGGCGGCGCGGCCAACGGCAGAAATACACAAAGCCGAAAAAATAAACGGGATCATGCCGCCGATAAACAATCCGGCCAAAACATCTGCTTTGTAAATATCAATATGATCAATACCCGCAACGCCAACAAAAGCGGCAAACAAAGCCAGCGAAGTTAAAGCGGCCGAAGCGATGGCAAAACCTTTTCCGGTTGCAGCCGTGGTGTTTCCAACTGCATCCAATGTATCGGTGCGGTGGCGGACTTCTTCGGGCAACTGGCTCATTTCGGCAATTCCACCGGCGTTATCTGCAATCGGCCCAAAAGCATCAATGGCCAATTGCATGGCCGTGGTTGACATCATTCCGGCAGCAGCAATGGCAACGCCATACAAGCCGGCAAAGTGGAAAGACCCATAAATTCCTGCTGCCAAAACCAGTATTGGCAAAACAGTTGATTCCATCCCAACGGCCAAACCGGCAATAATATTGGTGGCGTGGCCCGTGGATGATTGTTTGATGATGCTCATTACCGGGCGTTTGCCCATGGCCGTATAATATTCTGTGATGATGGACATTAATGTTCCGACAACCAATCCTACAGCAATGGATAAAAACACATCAGTTTTGGTAAAAGCTACCCCACGGATGCTCATCGTTTCAGGCAGCAGCCATTTTACAGCGAAAAAAGTAGCTATTGCCGTTAAAATAATAGACATCCAATTGCCTAAATTCAAGGCGCTTTGCACGCTGTCGGTCTCCTTTTTTATCCTGACAAAAGAAGCACCGACGATAGAAAATATCAGTCCTAATCCGGCAATCAGCATTGGCAACAAAATGGGTGCAATGCCGCCGAAGTTATCCTGGGAAACAATTTCTCTTCCTAAAACCATCGTTGCCAACATCGTTGCCACATAAGAACCAAATAAATCGGCACCCATTCCGGCCACATCACCCACGTTATCGCCCACATTATCTGCAATGGTTGCCGGGTTGCGCACGTCATCTTCCGGGATTCCGGCTTCCACTTTTCCTACCAAATCCGCGCCTACATCTGCCGCTTTGGTATAAATGCCGCCGCCAACACGGGCAAACAAAGCAATGGATTCTGCCCCAAGCGAAAATCCGGCTAAAACATCCAAAGCTTTTTGCATGTCCTTACCGTTCACATTGCCGCCGGTATTCACCACATAAATCTGGTAAAAAACGATAAACAGCGAACCCAAACCGATAATGGCCAGTCCGGCAACGCCCAGTCCCATCACTGTTCCGCCGGTAAAAGAAACTTTTAAAGCTTGTGCCAAACTGGTTTTGGCAGCTTCAGTAGTACGCACGTTTGCTTTTGTCGCGATACGCATCCCCAAATATCCTGCAAAAGCCGAAAACAAAGCGCCCAGCAAAAACGAAATGGCAATAACCGGGCTGGAAGTTTCAACCGTTGTTCCGGAATAGCCTAATAAAACCATGGCCAGCGCCACAAAATAAGCCAGTACGCGCCATTCTGAACGTAAAAAGGCCATCGCGCCATCGGCAATGTAACCGGCCAGCTCGGTCATTTTTTCGTCGCCCGAGATTTGTTTGCTTACCCAGGCCGATTTTCTGCCCATAAACAAAAGCCCGACCACGCCAAAAAGCGGGATCAGGAAAATTAAATTTTTGTTTAAAAATTCCATAAATAAGATAATAAGAGGTTTATAAAGATTGGTAGCGAAAACTAAGAATTATAAAACAGGTTGGCAAGAGACGGGCGTAAAATAATTTCGGGAAGGGTTTGAAGCGGTAAAAAAAGCTTTAAATAGATGCTTCTTTTATGCCACTAAAATTGGTAAATTGTTTTTTGGCTAAAGCCATTTTTATTTCGCCATTATCCACGGCCTGAAGGCCGTGGCAATTAATAAGCAATAAAAAAACAGTGGCGAAGGACTTTGTAATCAGCAGGGCAAAAAATTGTAAAACAAAACGGTTCAATTCCCATGGCCTTAAGGCCGTGGGATAAATAAATTTCAACTTTGGCTTTAGCCAAAATATGATGAAAGGAAATTTAAACCGGTTTGTGTTTCAATCTAACAACGTCCAGGTACGTTTTGCCTGCACCGTTTGTACCATTTGCTGCTCGGCAACTACGATGTTTTCTTTGCGCTGTCCGATGTATTCTAATGTGCTTAATTTATTCCACAGTGCGATGATTACCCTTAAAAACTCATCTACAACAACCATGGAAGAACGAATGTCATGATGGTTGTAAACAACTTCAATTAAGCGGGCAAGCAATTCTTCAAAGTTTCCGGGCGTAACGTCTTTCCATTCGTAAAAATATTTCAACAGTTCTTCCCGTTCTGCCCCGGCAATACTTTTGACAGTGCTAAAAAAAATGTGTGCCATTTCCGAAAAATAACCTACCAAAACCAATGGCGGTTGCTGGAAAGCGACGTTTCGATAAGAAAAATAAATACGGGCAATGTAATCCAGCATTTTATCGCACAGCAATTTTACATTTTTCCCGATGGGCGATATCGAATCTTTTGAAGTGATCTTATCAATAATGCGAAAAGACAGTAACTGAAAATCGTTTAACTGGTTGCTAAAAATTTCGTAATACCTGGTCAAATCTTTATGGCTTAAAATAGCACTGCATGGCGGGATATAATCGCCAACAAGCTGTATGCCTGCACTGCTTCTGGTAAACTTGCCTACTTCGAGGTAGTGGTTATTTTTAGCGCTGATTTGCGAAACCGGAAGTATGGCAATCCCATAAAAATTAGTTACATCAGGGTATCTTAAAGGTTCTTCTTCCGGGTCGGGTTTTCCGGCAGGCACTCTTTGATGGGGGTTGGCCGTTAAAATGATAAAATAAGTTTCAACGGCGTCAGTCTGTAAATCCTGACTAAAGTAATGGTTAAAAACCAGGTCTTCGCCCAAAGTATCAGGCGAAAAAAATATACGGTAGCCTTCTGCGGTTATCGCATTGCATTGTTTTATTTTAACCTGGATATGGTTGGACGCGCGCTCGGTGATTTGTATATCCAGTGATGAATTTTCGCCGTTAAAGGGCGGCAGCAATCCAAAATTATTGTTGTTGATAAAAAGCGAATTGCTGTCGCGGATAATATCCTGGATAAAATTATCGGTTTGTACAAAATGGCCACTGGAAATTTTCATTCCATCAACCCAGTTTACCGGTTTGTATTTTAATGGTAAGTGCATATTGTTCGCTGTTATAATTTAAGGATTTTCGGTTCTGCCCTATCTACAAGTGATGCTTCTTTTATCGGGTAAAAATCAAGAATTTACGTATCAAAAAACAATTAAAAATTGTATGATAAAAGAAGCATTGCCGGTTTAAATTTAAAAAGATCATTATAAATAAACGGCTTCGTCGCCACTTCGTTCTGCCACACTTGCAATTTCGGATACCCTTTTTGCATAAATGGCAAAGGTTTCGGTGATATTGTTTTGTGCAATATCCAAATCCGGATCAATAAACTGCCTTTGTTTAAAAAACGATTGCTTGATGTAAAAAATCCATTTGTAATTGTCCTGGCCGCTTTGCTGGTACTGGATCGGCGAATCGGGGAATTTAAGGTTGTAATCATCAATAAATTTTTGGAACCACAGGCCAAAGTTCATGTTGCGCGGCGCTTTGGCTTTTACCTTGAGCGGCTCAGTATCGGTTGTGTTTTTGTAGAGGTTCACTTCCAACACCAACAAGCGGTTAAAATCCAAATGCTCCATGCTGATGTCAGCCGGGGTTCTCGGGTAACTCCACACTTTGTAAATCTCAAGCGGGATGTTTAAAAATTCGATGTAGGTCCACCAAAAAACAATCGGCAGTAAAAAAACAAACACCGAAGTAGCGGCCCAAACGCCGTACTGCAAATTATTTAACCAGTTAAACCCAAGCTTAAAAAGGAATGCACCAAGCAAACAGGCAATTAAACTGCATACAAAAAAGAAAACCCTGCGCTCCAGCAATTCATTTTCGTAATACACACCGGCCAGCCAAACAAAAACAATACCGATGGCAACGTAATACAATTGGCAAATCACGTATCCCCAGGGCATAAACTGCAAATCCAAAAACCCCATTAAACCGGGCAGCCCAAGCACAATGCCGGTGAGCAGTACAATTACAATCAGTTTTTTGTTATTGAGTAATTTGTTCTTTTTGTTGATAATAGTCATTATTGCGGTTGCAATAACAAATATTACCGGAAAGAGCAGGTAACGTATAAAAAAGGATTTAACATCCATAAAGATATCAGGTCTGTATAGCTAAAAAACTTACGAAATTAAGTTTAAATTGAACTTAATCAAGTACCAATAATAGGGTTTATTGTTTTATATCTTGCTTAAATCAGGTAAAAATGATTGTTAAAAATCCAAACCAACTGGATACAGATTTTAAAGCGGTAACTTTTGCTGCCGAACTGATTGAACAAGGCGCTGTTGGTGCAGATGAGGTTGTGATATTGCCTTTGGGCGCAAAAAAACGTGCTTATGCCAAAGAGATTGACGAAGTAAGCGATTACCGCTCGGCTTACCGCAACCGCGAAATGCTTGCCATCCATATTAACCGCGAAGGGTTATACGATATGCTGCCCGAAGGTTTGTTCCATCAGCCCCCTACTTCGAGCGTGATGATTACCGAAGAGGAAATGGTGGAGGATATAACTGTGCGCCGCGAAGAAGAAAAGCAGGCCAGGTTATTTTTTGCGCCTTTTGAAGCCGAACTGTACCACATCCGGACGATTGTTGAACTTTACGAAAGCCGGCTGGATAAAAAAACCGAATACGACGAGCTGGTTAATTTTTTTTTAAAAGAGTGGCAAGAATTCAAATGTTTTACCAATGCACAAATGGTGATCCTGATGCATGTGCTGCCGGTAATACACGAACAGCGCAACAATTTGCCTTTTCTCGGCAACGTACTCAGCATCATGTTTCAAGTTGATTTTGATCTGAAATACCAGCTTATAGAAAAAAAATCTTTGGCGAAAGCAGACGGACAACTGGCAACAAAACTGGGCACAGGCGTATTAGGGGTCAATTTTATTGCCGGCCGTGCACCTGAAATGAACGAAGAACTGGTGCTAACCATCGGGCCGCTCACCGCCAAACAAATGTTGGAGTTTTTACCAGGTACACGCCCGGCAGAAGCTCTTGAAGTTATGTTATCTTACTTTATACCATTGCAAACCACCATCAGCACTAAATTTGTTGCTCAGCCCGAGTACCAAAAAATGCTGTTGGGTTTTGGGCAGGAAAATGCTTGCCTTGGTTTTACCACTTATTTGGGCGATTGATTGGCGCCTGTTTTACATGCTTCTTTTATGCCATTAAATTTGGTGTCGTAGTTTTGGCTAAAGCCAATTTTGCTCCGTTTATCCACCGGCCTAAAGGCCATGGCAATTGATAAGATTTAAACAAGTTGAAACCCACTAAATTTATGCCGATAAAAGAAGCATGCCTTTAGCCAAACCTTTTTCAATAAAATTTAAAGAGATTTAGTGGTTGATAAACAACCGATAAGCCGAATTAATCACGCTCCGGCTGCTGAGTTTTGATTGCAGCAGGGTGAGCAAAGTTTCCCATTCATCTGCCAAAAGCTTGCTGTCATCGGCAGGTTTTAAATAAATGTCCACCGTTTTTTTAAACCCTTCTTTGGGGTTGGTTGATACAACAACGCCTTTATCTATTTTAACGTCGGTAATTTTATTGCCCAGTTCGTAAAAGCAAAAACTGATCAAATCGGCCTGGGTAACAATCCGGTCTTTGGTGGTTAAACCATATTTGTAAGCCTGCACACGTTCGGTAGCGCCCAGGCTGTCCCTGCCGCCAACCGTAGTCGTCATCAGGCGTAAACTATCGGCTTTTATTTTAAGAGTTTCGAACTGCTGCAAGCGCGAACCACGCCGGATATTATTGGCCGCACCGGCAAGCGTCGTCCAATATTGCAGGTAAAGCATGGTGGCTTTATTGCCCGGTTTGATGATCAAATAGTTAAACATCTCGCGGCCGGCCTCGCTATTGCGTGATTTTTTTTCAATCAAAGCCAGGTTCTGGTCCAGCGCTTTTAAAATATTATTTAAAAAATCATTGCCGTAACTGGAAAATGCGGCTTTTTCATCCCTTAAAAGTTCAAATAAATATTCGATGATTTGTTGTGCGTTCCGCGAATCAAAACGCTCTGCCCCACCGTTTCGGATTGAGTAACTGCCTTCAAAACTTTGTGCGGCTTGTGTATATGGTATTTCACTGTAATGAACGTTCTTATCGTCGTAAAGCTGGCCGACCGACAAAAAATGATCGTTAGCAGCAACTTTGATCGGGATGATATTGTTTATTTCCCTCAGCCTGTACTTTTGCTCGTGGCGCCTTCTGTTTACTATTGGGATACAATTTACAGATACCTGGAGTTCATCAATAACCGGTGCAGAAATAGCCGCCGGAAAACTGATCCTGATCCAAACGCAAGGTTTAAGCCGGCTAAGGTCTGATGCATTAAATATACCGGTAAAAGAAGCAGGAAATGTTTGCAGGTAACTGCTGATGTCGTTTAGTTTGTCGTCTGTCAACGTGATAAACCGGTTGGCATAGTATTCCTTAATATCCCGCGTAATCAGGTTGATCACGTTTTGTTCGTAAAAAACCGGCCGGTTGTTAATCTCCTGGTCTTCTTTGTAGCGCAGGCCCGGTTCTGTTTGCAGTTCCTGTTCGTCCAGGCTGCATTTAACTACGGATAGCAGCTTGTAGAAATCATCGTTTGCAGAAAAGTCCGACCATTCAAAAAACAAGGCCAGGTTTTGCAGATTGGTTAATCCCGGCGCGCATTCAATCCCAATCCATAATTCGTTTGCTGCGATGGTTAGGTTGGAAGCAGTAGTAAGCAACGTATTTCTACGCATGGATGCTTCGTCATGCTCATACAAATTTTTGCCGCAGCAAGTATATTTAATGGTTAAATTGTACAAATCAAGCTCGCCTACTGGCGAAAAAAATACATCAATGTCTTCCGTTTTTGAGCCTGCATCTTTTGTTACCTGCCTTTTGTACAAAAAATGATTATTTGCGTTGACCACTTCCCTGTTTTCTAAAGGCTGCGTTTTAAGCACGGCGTGTGACGGCAATGCCGAAGTAAGATAATCTGAAGCAAGGATGCGCGATATCTTGCCCAAAACCCGGTTCTCTAAATTTTTAACATCGTTTGATACGTTAAAAATTTCGGCGCTTAATGCTTCAACCAGCAGCTTTACCATCGGGTCCATATCATTGATGTTGGTGGTGCCCCAATAATCCATGGCATTGCGCAGCATCCTTGTTCTGATATCTTCCTTCGAATTAAAAAATACGGTACTCATTTAGTCAGGCTGATAAAGGGCTTAAATATAATGAAGTTGCAAACCTATAATATTCCCCGGTTTCCTGCATTTTTCCGCTTACCGTTATTTCCACTTTTTTCTTGATCTCGTTTACATTTCTTAACGGATAAAATTTATTTACTTCTTTAATGTGTACATCAACCTGAATGTCGTACAAGCGCTGTTCGTACCGGCTGATGGAGCGCAACAACGATTGCCTCAGCTTTTCTTCCCAAATACTTTCACTGATGATGAGTTCAAAATCCAGGTCCCAAATCTCGCATCCGAAATCAGGCCGAAAGCGGTGCTCGCCATGCCGTGTAAAAATAATCAATTCGATATATTGCGAAATTGATGCGCCAACATCCTGAACATCAAAATCTTGTCCTTGAAATACTTTACCTAACCGTAGCGGTTTTTTGTAATTGGGAATCAACATGTTAATGCAGGTTTGTAATGGAAGCTTTAATTTTATTTACCGGTAAACAAATCGTTTGATAAATAGTTGTACGTGCAATTTGCGGGTTGAAAGTTATTTATTTTTACATTGCGCCTGTTTATAATTTTATAATAAATATATAATGCTTCTTTTATGCCTATAAAATTGGTGTTTAGCTATCCAATCGGTACAAAAAGCACTATCGGTTACTGATTTTTAGGCGATAAAAGAAGCATGTAAAATATTTGAATAAAGCACAGGGTTTAACCATTATGAAACCGTTTATGAACCAATATTAATGAAGCCTGTAAACAACAACGACCTTCGAAACGCTTACGTCAAATTCGTCTTTTACTTTGTTGCCCTGATGGTGTTCAGCATAATGGGGGTGTACTTTTTCTTTATCACAACAAACCGCGAAGTAACGCTGCTGAACGAAAAGGTAAAAGAATCAGACCGTTTAATTGCCATCAGGAGCGATATCAACAACAACTTTGATATTATTTTGCAACGTCTGGAACAATTGTCGCAATACACCAAAATGAACGCCGAAGAGCTGAACAACCAAAATATATTGCTCAACGACATACAGGAAAGCAACCAGAAAATACAGGTTAAACTGCAGCAAAACAGTATTCCGCTAAAAAGTTTTGACCTGTACAAAAAGCTGAGCGACAACGTATCGGTAGCAGCAACGATTAAAGATTCTTTATTTACCACCCGGTTTCAAATTGAAAGTTCGCGGTCGCAATTAGAATCGTGCAACAGAACAAACAACACTGCGGTCAATAAAATTAAAGGACGGTTTGGAAGATAATATCACTTATTATGAAATTTAGTTTAAAAGAAAGGCGCGAAAAATTTTTGTTCTTTTTAGGCCTGTTTTTATTTACCGCTTCTGTGTTGTGTACGGCTATTTTTTATAATTATGGCAATGGCAGCGATGTATCAAAAAGCGAATTTGCAAAGCGGTTACAAGAGGAAGAACGTTTTGAGGCCACGGTAGCCGAGGCCAGCCCTGCCATTGATACCACTTATGCCCATATTGTAAAGTTTAACCCCAATGTGCAGGCACTTTTTTTAGAAAACGATATAAAAAATTCGATCACGGCCATACGCTCGTACTACAACAGCCGCCCTTACGACAGCCGTTACAAGTGTTTTATTTTCGCTTCCAAAATCCAAGAAAACCTTTTTTACGATAAACGTGAACTTAAAGGAAATTACAACGATATTGGCCGCCTAAACAAACTTTTAAATGATTGTAAGCTATCAACCCGGCAGTTGCAGCAAAGCCTTAATTCTGCCAACCATTAGCTTTCAGCCGTTAGCTATCAGCCATTAACTATCAACCATCAGCCATTAACTAACCACTTCTTGTAAAAAAACAAAAAGCAACCGATGCCAGACGATTACAACAGCGGAAGAGCGATCAATACCAACAGGCAAAATTATGTTTTCCTGTACATTGTAGCCACCATACTTCTTTTAGCAGGTCTTATTTTTTTATTTAAAAGTTCTTTGTTTGATAAAAGGACCACCAACGCCCGAATTTTAAAGGACGAGATTTTTTTGAATGAAGACTTGGTTTACTCGGACAATACGCCCGAAGCCAAAAAGTGGTTATGGGAGTTTGGAAACGGCGATCGCTCGAACCGGCAAAACGGCAGTTACCGCTTTAAAAAATCCGGTGCTTATATCATCCGGGTAACGGTAGATGGCAACCTGCAGCAACAATTTCCGATCAATGTTAAAGATACCGCCGTGGCTTTGGGTAAAGATACGCTGCTTACTGTTAACGGCCCAACACGTGGAATTGTTAACGAAGAAGTAAGGTTAGAAGCGCAGGGAAATGCCCGAATATACGAATGGTCTTTCGGCGAGACCGGCAGGGTAGATATCAAAGGCCCGACCGCGCTGTACACGTATCATAACGCCGGAACTTATTTTGTGCGGCTGCGTGCCGATAATGTTACCCGGCCGGTTTATCATAAAATATTGATTACCAACCCTGACTCAACGGTTAATGCGATGATAATGCCGGGAGAAGGGGAACGGAAAGTGGTGGATGACATCCGGGCACACCTTCAGGCCATTGCCAACGGTGCTGATTTTAATTCAAACTACTACTACCTCGTTAATAAATATTTTTGCGGGGATGAAAAGGTAAGTGTTAATGTTGAGGCCAACGGCGACAGAAAGCAAACCGATTTTTACTCGTATTGCATGCGGCTGACATTTGGCGGAGGCGTTAATGTTGACGAAGCACAAACTGCGCTTAAAGCAAAATCAACCTGTTCAAACCTGCTTACCGTAAAGCAACACCTTTCGCAATTAAACCCTAATAAAGAAATAAAATAACCAAGGCCAGTTTTAATTTAGCTCGATTTAATTTTCATGCTTCTTTTATCCCATAAAAAAACAATAAAACACTGATGCTTTTGTATTGATGGCACAACAAACAAAAATTATGGTGCTAAAAGAAGTACTGCCATTTTTTTGACCTACATTAGACCAGGCCTACCCTATCCGTTATGAAAAAATTTTTATCCTTTTTAACAATTTGTTTTTCGCTGGCAGCAAATGCCCAATCACCGGTATCCATCAGCAAAAAAGTAGCCACTTTGCCCGTTGCTTTTGAAAAGCCGAACAGCAAAACCAATGTTTATGATAATGGCAAAACAACAGCCTTACCGTGGATCGTATTTTCTGACCGGAACGAAAACTATACTTATACTTCGCAGGGCGGATCACTGGTGATGAAAAAGATAAAGTTTATGGAGCCATTTTACGTAAGCGAAGCGCGTGATGGTTATATCAAACTGATTAAATACCAACCGGGCATGGTACAAGGCCGTAAACTGAATAGTAAAAAAGCGGCACAAAGTTATGGCTGGATTAGTAAAGATAAAGTACTTTTATGGCAATCAGCCTATTTAAACTCTCAAAGCGGCTACCCGGAAAAAGCAATTGCGATCATGTCGGGAAAGGGCCCTTTAACCATACCGGGCGTTTATTATGACCGTACAGATTCATTGTATGTATATACATCGCCGGAGCTGGAGCATAAAAAAACCAAGGTAGCCTTGCACCAGTTATTGTACGTATTCAAAAAATCGTCTGACGGTAAAACATTGCTGGTAGGATCAGACCCGCAATTGACCACCGATAGTGCTGCAAGTAGTGTTTACGGCTGGGTGCCGGCAGATGCAGTACATAGTTGGGGCGACAGGCTTTACATCGGTTCGGCAAAAAACTGGAATTACGATGCAGACGATTCTGTAGCAACGGTGATTAACCAATCGTTAAAAGCCGACAAACCTGGAATTGCATTTGTGTTTGACCCGCTAATTGATCAGGATCAACCCCTGTTACGCAGTATGCCTGTAACTTACTTAACTAAGGATAATGCAGCAGGAAACATCGAACTTGGTATCGCCACAGATGTTTATAATAAATCGCAAAACAGCATCATCAACATCAAAGGCGGGCATCTAAACTATCAGAACTATTTAGACATCCGCAAAAATATCCACAAAATCAACGTAATATTTGTAGTTGACGGGGGAAGTTCGATGCGCAATTATTTTTCCGGCCTAACCAATACCATCCAGTCTTTCGAAAATATTTTTAACAGTTACGATAAGCGTAACCAAATCAGTTACGGAGCGGTGGTTTATCGTGGCGCTAAAAACTGTTCGGCAGGCGGTATCGAACAACAAACATTAAATGCAGATTACAGGAAAGTGATTAGCTTTTTGGATAAACAAGCCGGTGTAACCGTAGCCACTTGCGAATCTGCACCAAACAGCCAGCCGGTTTTTGAAGGTTTGCATACTTCTTTAAACCTTTTTAAAAACCATAAAAACGAAACTAACCTGGTTGTGCTGATTGGCAGTACCGGCAACAGCTCGGAAAATGCCAGGCTCAATGATTTAGCTACCGAAACGGCCAATGCCGATGCCCGATTATTGGCCATACAAGTTTACAGCGATTACAACCCCATCTACAACGACTTTGTGATACAATCCCGCAAGCTGGTATCCCGATCGGCTGCACTGCTTGCCGACCGTAAAAAGAACCGTATGGTGGTAGGCGAAGGTTTAAGCAATAACCAGCAATTTAACGTTTCAGTTTCCGACTCTGTATCTTTTTATTTAGATTATCCTAAAAACAGCCTGATCCAGGGCGCCGTCGTTTTTCCGCCTAAAGGTGTTGTAAAAACCAACCAGGCGATGAATGCGGCACTTAAACGCTTCATGACCGAAACCCAAAATGATATACATACACAAATCCACTCCTTAGATAGTGCTTTCAGGCTAACCGGGCGCGAACATCGCTTTGTGGCACCCGTTGTGATGTCGGAATTTACAAGTAATGCTTCGGATAGCCTGGGCGATAACTTGCCGCATAATGCTTTTAAATATTATTTTAGTGCCCAGGCCCCGGCCAATTTAGTAGCTGAGCATCCAAACCAGTTGCAATATTTAGTGATCCTAAACGAAGCTGAATACAAGCAGCTATTTGATATTTTATCCATGATGATCGGTGAGAACCTACAACAGGATGCCGGCAATTACCGCAGCCAGCTTTTTAAAAATTATGTAACGGTGATCCATAAATATCTCGAAAAAAAGGACATAACAAAGTCTGCCATTAAGCAAATGCTGCTGAGCGACTATATTAGCAAAACTACGGGCATTGTTGTTCCTGCAAGCCGGAAAGACCTGTTTAAATACAAGGTGGTTGATTTAAAGCATAGCAGCCGGATGCCTCAGCAGCAATTTGAAACTTATGTTAATTATCTTGTTAAAAGCCGTAACACCATAAAGCAGCAGGTATTAATCCAACAGCATTTTACATCCAACGGAAAAGTATATTATTACGTAACGCAGGCCAACTGGAATAACTAAGCATCAAACCATCAACAATGAGCGTAATAAGTTTAAGCGAATCGTCAAAAACGGCTGTAAAAGTAGCCCAGTCTTTAGCGAAAGAATACCATCATAAAGCGTTTGGCCCGGCGCATATATTAAAAGGACTGATGCACCGGGAAGTGGGTTTAAAAAACTTTTTAACGGCTATTGGCAAAGATGCCGCCTACATCAGTGATTGGGCCGATGTGCGAATAGAAGATTATCCGCAATCCCTCACCGTACCGGATGAAATGCTGGGCAACGATGCCGTTAAGCTGGTGTTTGAAGAAGCAGACAACATCAGGGTAAAACTTGGCCTCGATACCATTACGCCGGTTTGTGTATTGATTGCTTTAACCAAGCCCAACGTTGGTTTTGATCCCGGCCAGTTAAAATCATTCCCGCTAAAAGAAAAAGAACTATTGGATGTTTACCTGCAGGATGAAAACGTACAAAATGCGGTTGCAACTCCGCAAACTGATGAAGGCAACAGCGGGCCAAAATCAACCACAGCGTTGCTAAAATATTGTATTGACCGCACAGACCTGGCACGGCAGGGCAAAATAGACCCAATCATCGGACGCGACAAAGAAACGCGCATGATTATGGAAATACTTAGCCGCCGAACCAAGCCAAACGTCATCATCACCGGCGATGCTGGGGTAGGCAAAACAGCTTTAGTTGATGGATTTGCATTGGATATCGTTAACCAACAAGTGCCGCAATCGTTATTGAACGTTAGTTTGTTTGAACTGGATTTAGGTTCGCTGATAGCAGGCGCATCTTACAAAGGTGAAATTGAGGACAGGCTTAAAAACATCCTGCGCGAAATTAAACAGTTTGATAAAGCCATTTTGTTTATTGATGAGATCCATACGCTGCTCGATAACAAAGGACCTATCGGCGGCGGCGTGGGCAATTTGTTAAAACCCGAATTGGCCCGCGGGGAAATTACGGTGATCGGCGCAACAACGATTGACGAATACCGAAAAATCATAGAGCCGGAGCAGGCATTTAGTCGAAGGTTTGAAGTGTTG
Source organism: Mucilaginibacter sp. (assembly GCF_041088075.1). Classification (GTDB taxonomy): domain Bacteria; phylum Bacteroidota; class Bacteroidia; order Sphingobacteriales; family Sphingobacteriaceae; genus Mucilaginibacter_A. The sequence goes on from NZ_JBGCVY010000027.1 coordinate 105,813, forward strand.
CAGGTAAACGAGCCGGATATCGAAACGGCCATTAAAATGTTGGAAAAGTTAGTGCCGTATTATGAAGAACACCACGGGCTGAAAATAGACAAAGATGCCGTGCAGGATTGTGTAAAGCTGGCCAAGCGCTACATGAAAGACCGCAGGCTGCCCGATTCGGCTTTTGATTTGATGGACCGTACCATGGCTGCAATCAGGCTGATGAACGATACTTCTGATATGACGTTGACGGAACTGAACAACAATTTTACTGCCCTAAAAGAAGCATCGCCCGATACGGTTAATATAAGCGATTACAAATGGTTGTATAACTTGATGCAAAATAAAACCAGCGCCGTGTTATTGGGTAAGCTGGAAGACGAAACCCAGGTAAGCGGTTTTGAAAACCCGGATGAGTTTATAGAATATTTTAACCGCAACCTGCCGCTTTTAGAAACGCTTGCAAAAGACAAGGCCAGTGTGGTGGATAAACATGACATCGCAGCAATCATATCGTATAAAACCGGGATACCTTTAGGCAAAATACAGGCCCAGGAAAAAGAAAGGCTTTTAAACATGGAAAGCTTTTTGAAAAAAAGGGTAGTTGGACAGGATCAGGCATTAAAAGCAGTATCAGATGCGATTTTGGAATCGCGCAGCGGGTTAAACAAAAAAGGGCAGCCCATCGGGTCATTCTTTCTGCTCGGGCCAACCGGCACCGGAAAAACAGAACTGGCAAAATCCATCGCCGATTTTTTGTTTAACGACGAAAAGGCCATGATCCGGTTTGATATGTCGGAGTTTAAAGAAGAGCATTCTGCCGCCTTGCTTTACGGCGCGCCTCCAGGTTATGTGGGCTACGAAGAAGGCGGTTTGCTGGTCAACAAAATCAGGCAGCAGCCTTATGCCGTTTTATTGTTCGATGAAATAGAAAAAGCACACCCATCCGTTTTTGATATTTTTTTACAGATTATGGACGAAGGGCATTTGCACGACAGGCTGGGCAAAGAAGGGGATTTTTCCAATTCGCTTGTGCTCTTTACCTCCAACATCGGCAGCGAATGGATAGCTGAACAGTTAAATAAAGGCAGCCTGCCTACTTCAAACAAACTGATGGAGGTAATGGCCAAGCATTTCAGGCCCGAGTTTTTAGCCCGCTTGTCGGAGATCGTACCATTCAAGCCAATTTCAGAAGAGAACGTTGTCCGGATTTTTGAAATCCAGTTAAAAAGCCTGACAGACTCTTTAGACAAAATGGGAATTGGTTTTTCCATCAGCGAAGAAGCTAAAAGTATGCTGGCTTTAGGTGGCTTCACGCCAAAATATGGGGCAAGGCAATTGTCCGGTGTGATACGCAACCAGTTAAGGCGCCCGATTTCGCATTATATCATTTCTGGTGAATTAAAAAAAGGCCACACGATTGCCATTTCAAAACTCAAAGAAAATGAGGAACTTAGCTGGGCAATTAATTAAGGCCTGTTTAAATTTATATATAAAATACCGATGCTTCTTTTACCCTATAAAATTTGGTGCCCGGTATCAATTTTTATAAACCCCAAATTAAATGTTCACTAATTTTTATAGGGTAAAAGAAGCATGGAAAAAAATCGAACAAAACTTAAACAGGGCTTAAATTTTTAAAGTTTTAATTGAAGCCGTGCGGTAAAACAAATTTTAAGCAATAGCAGTTATAGTAAAAATTTAACCTTAACCATTTATCCCAATACCATGTTTAACTATGAAATTGGAGGGAACGAAAAGAAAGTCGATACCTCAGAAGCATTTGGTGAAATAGCCCCTAATAAAACATTGTTCATCCAAAAGTTAACTGATAATGAACCGTTTCGTCCGGAAAAAGTAGAAGGCCTTAAAACAGTTGAGGATGTTTTTGAACATTATAAACCCAACGTTAATGTAGCTTTGGACAAACAAGACGGTTCTGTGGTTACCGAAAATTTAAAGTTCCATAACCTCGGCGATTTCGGTGTTAAAAAGTTGGTACAGCAAAGCAACTACCTGCGCAAGCTAAACACAGAGCGCGAAATGTATTTGAATATCATTAAGCAGCTTAAAACAAACAAAACATTGAAAACAACATTGGACAATGAAGAAACACGCGCTGCTTTTGTAAGTGCGTTAAAAAACTTTGTTAAAGAATTGGAGCAATAAAATTTACGATACCAACCTAAACAGTTAAGCATAAAATTATGGCAACACCGAACGAGCAAGCCCTTAATGATACTTCTACAGCCCAGGAATTTAAACCGGCAGAGAAGGCCGCAGGGCAGCAACTTAATTTAAGCCAAAGCCTGGATAAGCTATCAAGGGTTGGCGGGTTTGATCTACTGGAAACCACAATTGATGGTTTACAAAACCTGAACCCCGAACGTAAAGCGCGTAAACAAATCTTTTTAACAGACGACGAAAAAAAATTCGAGCGTGAAGAGCTAAAGCAGAAACTTAACTTGTGGATACAATCACTTGAAAAAGGTGGCTCTGTAAGCGAAATAGTTGAAAAAAGTGTAGAAAACCTGGAGCTTGCCGAAGAAAATCTAAACAAGAACATCCACAATGTACTGCAAAGCTCCCGCGAGTTAGAACAGGCTTATCGTTCGTTACATTTATTTTATAAAAATACGGAAGCCGATAAGCTTAAAAATGTGGTGGTGATGAATGCAGGTTTGGATCAGTTAAAAGAATTGGACAACCCGCGTTTTATAGAATATGTAAGTGATGAGCTGAAGCAAAATTACGACCGCCTGGATATGCGCCAAAATTATTCTATCCTGGTGATTCCCGGTTATTTAGGTTCAAATAAAGTGGTGGAAAGATGGTCGAAAATAGCTTTTGACAACAAAGTGATGCTGGTAACAGATTTTGCAGACCTTGACCAGCCGGATGATGTAATTGATTTGTTTACTTCGGCCAATTTGACCGGTGGCGATGCGTTCAAATCAAACACCATCATGACTTGCAACTGGATGGTAGGCCGCGGCAAAGTAGCAGAAGTTGGCGAAGAAGACGACCTTTATGTACCTGGTTCGGCTGCTTTGGCAGGTAAAATGTATTATACTTTGATGTCGCAAGTTACGGCAGGTAAAAAACATGGCGCGGTAAATGAAGTTGACGGCGTAAGGTTTGACCTTAAAAAGAGTGAAATATCCCATCTGGAAAAAATCGGTTTAGTGCCAATGGTGAATGAATATGGTAAGGTGATGGCTTTTTCTGCCAAAACTTTGTTCAATGGTGATAACATTGGCTTGCAAACCTACTCTGTAGTACGGGTATTTGATTATATAACAAAAGTATTGTTCGATTTTTTAAACAGGCGTGCCTTTGAAAATTGGAATTCCAAGACAGAACAGGACCTGCGTTCGCAAATCGTGAAGTTTTTGGATAACATCCAGGGGCCTGACCGTTTAATCGAGCGGTTTAAAATTATCCGTTTTGAACGAGATGAAGTGCAAAAAGACAGGATCCATCTAGACATAAACATAACACCTTATTTTCCTGCAAAAAGCTTTGTAGTAAAACTGGACGGGCATAAAGGCGAAGATGCAAGCGCTACCTGGAATACCGAATACAAGCAACAATAAGCTTGTTTAGTTATCCTGCCCTTGCTTTTTTGGGCAGGAAAACTAAATTTATATTCCCGTAAATTCCTGACAAAAAATGTTGATGCTTCTTTTACCCTATAAAAATTGGTGTTAGCATCAACCTAAAAAATAAAAATTTTGCACACACGAATTTTTTGGTGATAAAAGAAGCATAGCAAACTTAAAGGCCTTTTTAAATTTGTGCAGCGGTGTTTTGGCTAAAGCTAACTTGCGTTTCTCATATTCCAACGTCCTAAAGGTCGTGGCAATTTGACAGCCTTGTTATTGCAGCTTTTTTGTTTCTCCTTGTCCCGTCCTGAAATAAGTTGACCCTAAATCAACTTAAAGATGAAAAAGCAGGAAAAACCAGCCACTAAGCGCACACAACGGGATTACAGCATGGCCTTTAAAATACAGGTTATCGGCGAAGTAGAAAGAGGGGAATT
>NZ_JBGCVY010000028.1:0-44826 GCF_041088075.1 Mucilaginibacter sp.
AAACGGATCGAAACAACAATTAGCGAGATCAAAGGCTTGTTTCTCAGAAAACTTCATGCAGTAACTTTCAAAGGATGGCTGTTGAAAATCACCTTGTTCGTGTTTGCTTTTACCCTTGACAAAATAATACCTAACTAACAACTTGAGTTAATTAAATGCAAACGTTATTTTCTTCGCCCAAAATCTAAAATTGCTTATACCTTTATTGCCATGTTAAAAATCAGCGGGCTTTTTGTTTATCCCATAAAATCGCTCGGCGGCATTGCGGTCAGTTCGGCACAAGTAACCAGCCGTGGCTTAAAACACGACCGCCGCTGGATGCTGGTGGATGAGCACAACCGGTTTTTATCGCAGCGCGAAGTCCCGCAAATGGCGCTGCTTTATGTAGAAATTACCAACAACGGTTTGCTGGTGATGCACCGGCAGCAGCCTGAAGAATTTATCAACATCCCGTTTTTGTTTGAAGCCAATGAAACCGCGCTGTGCACCATTTGGGACGATACCTGCCTGGCGGAATTTGTAGATACCGAAATTGACCAGTGGTTTACCGAAATACTACAGGTAAAATGCCGCTTAGTTTATATGCCCGAAGCAGCCCGGCGGCAGGTTGACCAGCGGTATGCGCGGGCCGATCATATTACTTCTTTTGCCGATGCTTTTCCGGTTTTGATTGTCGGGCAAGCTTCGCTGGACGAGCTGAACGGCCGGCTGAAAGAAGCGGTGCCGATGGACCGTTTTCGCCCAAACATCGTTTTTACCGGCGGCGAGGCTTTTTTGGAAGACCAGATGCAGCATTTCAGTATCAAAAACATCAATTTTTTTGGTGTGAAACCTTGTGCCCGTTGTCCGGTTATAACCATTGACCAGGAACACGCAACCACAGGAAAAGAGCCGTTGAAAACGCTGTCTGGCTATCGCAAAAAAAACAATAAAGTTTATTTCGGGCAAAATTTAATTTACGAAGGCCAGGGCATTATTAGTGTTGACGATGAAATACGGATCAAAGAATTACGCCCGGAAAAACTAATCTGACCCAAATTTTAGGCCGATAAAAGAAGCATGCAAAACGTTACCCATAAACAAATTACCTTGCGCACGGCATGCGCCGTCAGCGTTATTTTTTGTACCGCGCCAACCATCGAATTGATCAAAAACAACCAGTTGCCCAAAGGCAATTTGTTTGATGTTGCGCAGGCGGCCGGTTTTTTGGGCGCCAAACTCACGCCTCAACTGTTGCCGCATTGCCACCCGGTGGCCATTGACGGGATGAGTATCAAATTTGAATACCTCGACAAAGAAAAACATGCCGAATATGTAGATGAAAAAGCGTTTGACCGAACCGGGATTTTAATTTTAGGCGAAGCAAAATCTATTGGCCGCACAGGCATCGAAATGGAAATGCTGACGGCAGTTTCGGTAGCGGCTTTGGAAATTTACGACATGTTGAAACCGGTTGACAAGCAACTGGAAATCGGCCATATCAAACTGTTGGAAAAACGCGGCGGCAAAAGCGACCGGCAATTGCTGTACGAAGATGTTTCTGTTTGCGCCGTTTTGGTTTGTTCGGATTCTACCGCGGCCGGAACGCGGCAAGACCAAAGCGGAAAGATCATCCAAGAAATGCTGGAAAGTTTTAATGCCGAAGTAAAACATTTTGAGGTTTTGCCGGATGATAAACAGCAGATCCAGCAGCAAATTTTGGAATGGGTTCGGCAGGATGTCCCTTTCATTTTTACCACCGGCGGCACGGGTTTAGGTCCGCGCGATAATACCATAAAAGCTGTTGAAGAATTGCTGGAAAATAAAGCAGAAGGCATTGCCGAAGCGATGCGCGTTTTCGGCCAGCAACGCACGCCTTTGGCCATGATGAGCCGTGGCGTTGCCGGCACCATCGGCCATACCTTAATTGTTACGTTGCCGGGAAGTGCCAATGGCGCGCGCGAAAGTTTGCAAGCCATTTTGCCGGCTGTTTTTCATGCCCGGAAGATGATTTTGGGCGGCGGGCATTGATGGGAAAATTAATAAAAATCCTCAACCAAAATCAACCCAAACCTTTTTATGGCACCAGCAACTGCTCAAATGCCAGCTCATCGCCTTTAAAAGCATTAAAATCAACCAAATGGTTAATGCCGTTTACCCTGGCTTTGTCCGAATGCTGCCAAAACCACCAATTGGTTGCCGGATTGATTTTCAGTTTTTCTTTATAATAATGCGCGATCCAGTATGGGTAAGCGTCAAAATAGCCCATTAAATAATCCTGGTAAAAGCTCAGTCCCGAATAAATGATTGGTTTTGCCTTGGTTTTCTTCTCTAAAAAATCCAAAAAACGCTGCAACTCTTTGCGCATTTGGGCGGGAGGGATGCCGTCCAATTGCTCAATATCCACCACCATCGGCAGGTCGCCTTTTTCCAAATCCACGTTTTGCAAAAAGAAACGCGCTTGCCACATCCCGTTTTTCTCCGGCCTGAAAAAATGATACGCGCCGCAAATGATGCCCACTTTTGGTGCTTCGCGCCAATTGCGTTTAAAATACGGGTCAACGGTGAGCAAGCCTTCGGTGGCCTTAATAAAAGCAAAACTGATGTGCACGCTGTCTTCCTGCATCGCTTTTACCTGGTGCCAGTCAATTTTGCCTTGCGCGTAAGAAACATCAATGCCATGGATGCTGTATTTTCGGGGGATGCCAATATCAAAACTTTTGTAAACGCGGTAATTTGGGTTTCGGCCAATGTCTTTGATCCACTGCCAACTCGCCGTAAAAGTTTTGACAATGTAACCGTAATAAAAAGGCGAAAGCAGGACGAGCAAGGCGCCGGCAAGCAAGGTTTTCCAGGGAAACCAGGTTTCCTGTTGCTGCTTGCCTTTCTTTTTTAGCGGTGCTTTTTTACGAACGGCCGGTTTTTTCTTGGGCGCAGTTTTTGGTTTGGCAGGAAGCTTTTTGGCAGGTGTTTCCACAAAGGTTAAAAGTATAAATTTAAAAAGAAGCGGGTTTTGATGTTGAAAAAATCTTTTTTCGGCATGTTTGCAATGCTTCTTTTACCACATAAAAATACTTAATTGTTGTACGCACTTTTGTTTAATTTGATCCAAGCCCAATTTTGTGCTGATAAAAGAAGCATCACGATTCCGCATCAAATTTAAATTTCCGAAAACTCCCAGGCACTGTGGTAAGCGTTCAACTGCTCGGCATAAGCAATAAACCGTGTGTAAAAAGGCAGTTTAGAAAGCGTAGAACTATCGCCAATCACGACCAATTTTTTTCGGGCGCGCGTCATAGCCACGTTCATTCTTCTAATATCCGACAAAAAACCAATTTCGCCCTTTGCGTTGCTGCGTGTCATGCTGATGTAAACCACGTCGCGTTCTTGTCCCTGGAAACTATCCACCGTATTGATCGAAATATTTTTGGCGAAAGTTTGCAACAGTTCAAAACTGGCCAACTGCTCTTTCAAAACCCGAATCTGTTCTTTGTAAGGCGCAATAACGGCAATGGTCGGAAAGTTTTCTGCGGAGAAATGCCCTTTCAATTCCTGCACATAAGCCGACAAATGCTTCAGCAAAAAGTTCCCTTCTTCGGGGTTGGTTACGCTGGTGCCTTCCTGCTTTTCCTCGAAACCGCAACCGGCCGTATCAATAAAAGTTAAAGGCGCATCTTCCCGAAAAAGCAAACTTTTAGCAACTGTTAGATTTGCTTTCAATTTATCCTGATAAAACACTTGCGAAGGAAAGCCCATAATCGCTTCGTTCATCCGGTATTGCTCGTCCAGCAAAACCACGGCTTCGGGATGCAGGCGGATACATTTTTCAAAAAGCGTAACGCTTAAACCTTGCGCCGCCGCTTCCTGCGATTTGATGGTTGGTGGCAATTGCTGATGGTCTCCGGCAAAAACCACTTTTTTCGCTTTTAAAATCGGGATCCAGCAGGCCGGTTCCAAAGCTTGTCCGGCTTCATCAATAACAACGGTTTCAAACTTTAAATTGCGGATGGTGTAATGGTTGGCGCCAACCAAAGTCGCCGTGATCACCTGCGCTTTTCCGATCAGGTCATCGGTGATAAATTGCTCCATCGCGCCCGCTTCTTTCATGATTTTGTGCGCTTCGGTAAAAAGTGCTTTGCGTTGGTCGCGCTCGGCTTTGCCAAAACTGCGCTTGTATTTGTGCGCCATGTTTTTGTATTCGCCGGCCTGCTTTTTCAGTTTTTTGATCTCTTTGTAGTTTGGATGTTCGGTTGTTTTTCGGTCTAAAGTCAGCGACAACAATTTCTCCGAAACCCTTGCCGGATTGCCTGTCCGCAGCACATTTAAACCTAAATCAGCCAGTTTTTCGCTCAGTAAATCAACCGCCGTATTGCTTGGCGCAACCACCAAAATTGGTTTGCCGTTTTGTTGAATCAACGCTTTAATTGCCTGTACCAAAGTGGTTGTTTTTCCGGTTCCGGGAGGGCCGTGAACGATCGCCAATTCATCCGCAGCCAAAATTTTTCGGACGGCTTCCGTTTGAGAAAGGTTAAGCTGAGGGAAAGTTTCTGAAATTATGGTGCTAAAAGAAGCATGTAAATTTTCTCCCGTTAAAATCCGGATCAAATGGTTTTCTTCTGGCTTTTCGCTCAGTTTATCCGCCAGTTTTAAGGCCGATTGCATTTCGTCGTAACTGTTGTTGTCAAAAAGCAAATCAATGCCCAATTTTCCGTCGCGGCCCCAATCCGGCAGTTCATCCACAAATAAATTAAGTTTAAGGCGATTGCCGCTGACGAAAATAACCACGCCTTCCACACGGTCTTTTTTTGGATCGTGGTTGGAAAAAAGCGCCGCCGGAATGCCAAACCGAAACTGGTGCGCCAGATCCTGGTGCGTCGTCCGCTCCACTTCCACGTTCAAATAATCGCCGCGGCTTGGTTCTGTACCCCGGATGGCGACTGGATACCAGGCCAAACCGTTGGCACGCCGCTCGGCAACCGACGTGCTTTCCGTCAACTTCAAAAAAGTTTTCCAGTCTTCCTCTTTTTCAATGCGGAGCAGTTCGAGCTGGCGTTTAAAATAATCCATCTGGCAAAGGTAAAGCTCGTTTTAGGTTTTTAAAAAGCGGTTTTGCGGAAAGGGAAGTATTTATGCGATGCTTCTTTTACCGGCATAAAATTGGTTTGGCTAAAGCCCTACGCTTGCTAAAAAAACAGGCATAAAAACAGCATTGTTATTTTTGATGTAGATTGATAAAACAGTAACACTATATTTGAAGGGCTAATTACAGCCATTCACAACAATCTTTAAAAAACCATCGAAAACAGTTTTGCAAGATTTTGCTTTGCATGAAACCACTTGCCATGAAAAAAAATTACCTCCTGTTGCCACTTCTTTTAAGCCTGCCGTTTATCCTCAACGCACAAAGCAACCCGGCAAAAACCGGCAGCCGGGTTACCGTTTATGTTACGGCAAAAAATACCGATCTCCGGTTTTCGCCTACCGAAACTTTAACGCTTAGCCCAAAACCGCAGCCTCCCGAAAGCCAGGTTTCGGTTTTTGTTGACCCAACCAAAACATTTCAAACCATGATCGGGATTGGCGGCGCCCTAACCGATGCTTCCGCAGAAACCTTTTACAAATTGCCCGCGGCCAAGCAGCAGGAACTGATGACCGCTTATTACGACAAAGACAAAGGCATTGGTTATACTTTTGGCCGTACCAATATCCAAAGCTGCGATTTTTCGAGCGACACCTATAGTTATGTTGCCAATAACGATGCGGCTTTAAAAACTTTTAGCATCAGCCACGACAGAAAATACAGGATCCCGTTTATTAAAAGTGTGCAAAAAACAGCAGGAAACCAGTTCAACCTGTTTGTCAGTCCCTGGAGCCCGCCAGCCTGGATGAAAGACAATAACGATATGTTGAACGGCGGCAAATTAAAGCCGGAATTCATGCAAAACTGGGCCAATTTCTTCGCCAAATTCATCAAAACCTATGAAAAAGAAGGCATCCCGATTTGGGGCTACAGCGTGCAGAACGAGCCGATGGCGAAGCAAAAATGGGAATCGTGCCTGTACACGGCAACCGACGAACGCGATTTCGTAAAGAAATATTTAGGACCAACCATGCGCGCAGCAGGTTTGGGCAACAAAAAAATGATTGTTTGGGACCATAACCGCGATTTAATGTACCAGTACGCAAGCACCATTTTGGAAGATCCGGATGCTGCCCAATATGTTTGGGGCATTGGTTTTCACTGGTACGAAACCTGGACCGGCGCCGGGATGCAGTTTGAAAGCACACGCCAGGTAGCTGAAGCTTTCCCGACAAAAAATTTGGTTTTTACAGAAGGCTGTATCGAAAGTTTTGATTTTGCACGATTAAACGATTGGTCTTTGGGCGAAAGGTACGGCCTTTCTATGGTTCATGATTTTAACAGCGGCACCGTTGCCTGGACAGATTGGAACGTACTGCTTGATGAAAAAGGCGGCCCAAACCATGTGGGCAATTTTTGCTTTGCGCCCGTACATGCCGATACGCGCGACGGCAGTTTGCATTACACCAATTCGTATTATTACATCGGCCATTTCTCTAAATTTATCAAACCGGGTGCCAAGCGGATTGCAAGTGTGGCCAGCCGCGGTAATTTATTGACTACTGCTTACGTTGCCCCGGATGGCAAAATCTCGGTTGTGGTGATGAACCAGACCGACGAAAAAATCCCTTATACTTTATGGATGAAAGGCCAGGGCGCAGAAACGACCAGCCTTCCGCATTCCATCGCTACTTTGGTTATTGATTGATTTTAAATTTCATTGTTGATGAATTTCATTTCTAAAAAACGTCAATTTTTGTTTGGCTTGGCTTTGTTGCTGATTGCCGGTTTTGCTTCTCCGGTAGCTTTTGCTGCCGATGGTGATTATTATCAGCTTAAAATTTATCACCTTAAAACCAAAGCGCAGGAAGACCGGCTGGACCAATACCTGCAAAACGCCTATTTGCCGGCCTTGCATAAAATGGGCATAAAAACAGTAGGCGTGTTTAAACCGGTTGAACAGGACACGGCGGCCGATAAAAAGGTTTATGTTTTGGTTCCGTTTAGTTCCTTAAAAAAACTAACGACGATTGACCAGGCTTTAAATGCCGACCAGCAATACCTCGCCAACGGCAAAGATTATTTGGAAGCCAATTATAAAGATGCTGCTTTTACGCGAATGGAAACTGTTATCCTTCAAGCGTTTCCAAAAATGCTGCACCCTGCCGTTCCCAATTTATCTTCACCAAAAACAGAACGCGTTTACGAACTGCGCAGTTACGAAAGCCCGACGGAGAAATACAACCGCAACAAAGTGAAAATGTTTAACGATGGCAACGAGGTTGCGCTTTTTAAAAGGCTCAATTTTAATGCTGTTTTTTATGCCGAAGTTTTGGCCGGAAGCCACATGCCCAACCTGATGTACCTAACTGCTTTTAACAACAAACAAGACCGCGACAAACACTGGGAAACGTTTTCCAACGATACGGAATGGAAAGCATTATCGGCCCGGCCGGAATATCAAAACAATGTTTCGCGTAATGACATGGTTTTCCTTCACCCAACTGCTTATTCTGATTTTTGATTATCTATTTTCGCCCATTCCTAAATTTCAACTTTGATGAAAAATATTGCCTATGCTTCTTTTATCGCCCTAATTTTGTTAAGCGGAATTGCAAACGCACAAGCCGTTGGCAAATGGGTTTATTTGTTCAACGGAAAATCAACCGCGCAATTAAGGGGCTACAAAATGGACGGTTTTCCTACCGAAGCCTGGAAAGTTGAAGACGGCGCTTTGGTAACCAACCCGGAAGTGCCGAACGTGGATTTGGTATCAAAAAATACGTACACCAATTTTGATTTGACGTTTGAATGGAAGGTATCCAAAGCAGGCAACAGCGGCGTTTTTTACAATGTGGAAGAAACTTCGGCCCACGAATCGGGCAACGGGAACAGCCCGAATTGGCTGGACAATTTTGAGATGCAGTTGCTGGACGATATTGATTTTAACGACAAAGAGCCGAAACGTTCGGCTGGTTCTTTGTACGATTTGATTGCGCCTCAGCATAAAATTTTAAAGCCCGTTGGCGAGTATAACACCGGCCGGTTGTATGTAAACAAAGGCCACGTAGAGCAATGGCTGAACGGCGTGAAAGTGGTGGAATACGAAATCGGGTCGAAAAAACTGAACGATCTGATTGCGGCCAGTAAGTACAAAGACAACCCCAAATTTGCCAAAGCCACCAGCGGCCATTTGATGTTTCAGCACCACGGGCAGAGGATTTGGCTGAAAAATATCAGGGTAAAACGGTTGTCGTAAAATCAGTTGGCTGCTTCCTGTTTGTTTTATGCCGATACTGTTTTTATCGGCATAAAATCAATGTCCGTTTAGCTGCAAAAACTTTAAACATGGCTTCAACCAAACTTTCCATTTATAGCGCTTTGGCGGCAAATTTGCTTATTGCGGCCACAAAATTTATCGCCGGTGCCATCACCAACAGTGGCTCGATGATAACCGAAGGCATTCATTCGCTGGTTGATACCATTAACGAACTGCTGCTGCTGCTGGGGATGCACAAAAGCAAAAAACAGCCTGATTCGGCCCATCCGTTTGGCTATGGCAAAGAACTTTATTTCTGGTCTTTCATTGTTTCGATCCTTATTTTTGGTTTAGGCGGCGGCGTTTCCATTTACCAGGGCATTTTGCATATCGTTCACCCGGAGCAAATCGGCAACCCAACTGTCAATTATATTGTGTTAGGCTTATCCGCGTTGTTTGAGGGTTTTTCGTTTACCGTTGCCTTAAAACAATTTAACCGGTTACGGGGCGAACAAACGTTTTGGCAGGCCATTATCAAAAGTAAAGACCCAACCACTTTTTTGGTTTTGTTTGAAGATGGCGCCGACTTGGCCGGTTTGCTTATTGTGGCCATTTTTACTTACCTGAACGTCCGTTTTCATATGCCTTATTTAGATGGTGTCGCCTCGGTTTTGGTTGGTTTGCTGCTGATTGGCGTTTCCTCTATTTTGGCGCACGAAAGCCGGAGTTTGTTGATGGGCGAAGGCGTTACGCGTGAAACCAAAATAAAAATAAGCGAGCTGGTGAAAAAAGACCCGGCAGTTATCCGGGTGATGCACATTTTGTCAACCTATCAATCTCCGGAAGAGATAGTTTTGGTGCTGATCGTTGCCTTTGAAGAAAACTTAAACACAAAGGAAATAAATGAAGCGATAAACCGCATCCGCGATGCGGTAAAAAAAGATTTTACGCTGGTGCGCTTTGTAATGGTACAGCCGGAAACCATTGAAGGTGCTTCTTTTATCGGGTAAAAATTGGTGAAAAATTTATCACGCTTACTGGTTGCCTTTGCCGCCATGCTTCTTTTACCGGTATAAAATCATTGTCGCCGGGATTTTTATTTTTTTTCAACAAAAAGTAAAAGCACGAAGGGAAACGGGTTTAAGGTAAAATCTGATTAGTATTTGCACGATTTATCTCGTTCTGCGACGCGGTTTTTGCCTATCATTGTACACCAATACAAGCCCTAAATTTCAATATTTTTTATGAAAAAAATTTTATTCCTGTTCCTTTCGATGTGGTTTAATTATACTGTTTTTGCCCAGCAAAAAACGTTTGCCATTACCCAGTTTGGCGCCGTTGCCGATGCAAAAACCGTGAATACCGCGGCCATCCAAAAAGCGGTAGATGCTTGCAACGCGAACGGCGGCGGCATGGTTTATGTGCCTGCCGGTACGTTCATTACCGGTACATTTCACCTCAAAAGCAACGTGAACTTGTATTTAGAAAACGGTGCTGTTTTGAAAGGAAGCCCAAATTTAAAAGACTACGACAGCTACACGCCGCCGATTTACGGCCTGACGTATTACGGCATGCTTTATACCACCAATGCCAGCAATGTTTCCATCACCGGGCAGGGAACGATTGATGGCAACAACCAGGTTTTCCATGATTTTACACAAGCCAAAAAAATTGATGCCAATACTACGCGTTTCAGCAGGCAAAAAGACAATTACCGGAAAGTTTCAAGCGGCGTTGGCGACGGGCCGGTAGTGCCGAACAAAGACCGCCCGCACCAAATGGTGGTTTTTTCGGGTTGTACCAATGTGCAGGTGCGCAATGTTTCGCTGCTTAATTCTCCTTTTTGGACGATGCATTTTGCCGATTGCGACGCCGTTTTGGTTACCGGCATCCGTTTGTGGAGCGGTTTACTGATCCCGAATGCGGATGGCATTGACGTAACCAGCAGCAGCAACGTAACCATAACCGATTGCGATATCCGTGCCGGTGATGACGCGCTGGCCATCGTGGGTTACGACCATCACTTTGAAATCCCTGGTTTTACCGGTAAAAAGCACGTTTCTGAAAATATTATCATCGCCAATTGCAACCTGCAATCATATTCCAGTGCCATCCGTATCGGTTTTCTCGATCAAAACACGGTTAGAAATGTGCACGTCAGCAATGTCAACATCACCAATTCTACCCGCGGCATTGGTATTTTTGTGCGGGACGAAGGTTCGCTGGAAAACATCACTTTTTCCAACATGTACATCGAAACCAAGCTGCGTACCGGCGATTGGTGGGGCAACGGTGAGCCGATCCATATTTCGGCCATCCGGGGAAAAGAAAACGTAAAATTAGGCCAAATCAAAAATGTGAAGTTCAGCAACATCACCTGCAAAGGCGAAAACGGAATGTTGGTTTACGGAACGGACGAAAGCATCATTGATGATATTTCTTTTAACGGGATTAATTTTGAACTGACCGATAGTAAACTGAACGACGTTGCAGGCGGCAACATTGATTTGCGGGGCGTGATGGGCGAAAAGAACCAGATTTTTCAGCGCGATATTCCGGCTTTGCTGATTGACCATGCCAAAAATATCAGCATCAACGATTTTAAACTCACTTGGACCAACCCGCGTATGCCTTATTACACGCATGGGATCGAAGCTGAAAACTTTCAAAACCTGCGCATCACCAATTTTAGCGGAGGCGCTTCGCCGATCAACAAGCAGGCGGCACGGATTTATTTAGGGCAGGGACAGGGTTTTACAACGGATGATCCGAAAGGCGTGGTTAGGCAGAAGTAATAGTAATGCTTCTTTTATCAGTATAAAATAGATGTTGCAGTAATTTTAAATTGATGGTAAAGTTGTTTAAACTTTTGGCATTAATTATTTTATTTACATGTATTCATGTATTAATGAAGGACACACCCCTGACCCCTCTCGAGAGGGGAAATATGGCGCATACCTTTCTAAAGCCGGAAAGGTAGCAAACTATGCTTCCCCTCTCGAGAGGGGTCAGGGGTGTGTCCTTTATTTGTATGCCATAAAAGAAGCATTTATCAGGGAAATTAAGTTTAAACAAGTTCGGTTTGAAAAAAAAACTTTAAGCTATTTCATCGGTACAATTCGCCCTTTCATGGGTACAAATTTCAATTCTCAGGCTGATCGTTTTAGGTTTAAACATTTATCGCTACATTCATCAGTTCAAATCCGGCTTTGATTGTTGCAATGCTTCTTTTATCAACCTAAAATTGGTAATGGCAAACCTTAAAATTATACTGGTAAAAGAAGCATTCGGCTTGGGTTTTTAAAATTGGAATGAATAAAACCATCACATGAAAAATAATTTTACTTATCTGCTTTGTTTGGCTGTATTGAGTTTGTTGTCCGCTTCCTGCAAAAAAAGCTCAAATGTTACTCCTGCACCCATTGTGCCGCTAAAAACGCTGGGTTTGTACCAATATGGTTTGGGCAATAACCGCCGGGTTTTTATCCCGATAAGCAAAGTTGGAACGCAGGCGGTAACTTATTACGGCGTTTTTGATACTGGTTCTACCGGCCTTACGCTGGATGCCAACGGTATTCTGCCGGCTTCGATGGTTACCAGTTCGGGCATAGTTTTTAGCGGCGATTCGATCAACGTAAACGGCATTACCGTTACGTCCAAAACATCAACAATTAGCTACGGCGATAAAACCAACGGCACCAAAGAATACGGCAACCTGGCTTATGCGCCCATCACCATCGGCGACCAAAACGGAAACATCACCACTAAAAGAATACCGTTTTTTTTATATTACAAAATCATAAACGACCAAACCGGCGTGCAACTGGCGGCACACTCGGCCGATGTTTTTGGCGTTAGTACCGGCACAAGTTACCTCAATTCGGCCATCGGCAGCCCGCTGAGTTATTTTACGTTAGGTTCCGGCCTTGCCAGTGGTTTCCGGCTGGCCATGCTTAGGAGCGGCAGTTTTAGCAGTGCCGGTGCTTACGTTTCCGGTTTGCTTTCCATCGGTTTAACGCCAACAGATTTGGGCAGCACCACCGGTTTTATCATGCACCCGCTTACTTATTATACATTCAGTGGTTATTCGCCCAATATACCGGCAACCATTACGTATAATGGGCAAAGTGTTTCGGGCAATGTTTTGTTTGATACCGGCACGCCTTCTGTTTCCGTTATCGAAGACCCAAAAGCAACCGCAGGTTTGGGCAATTTGCCAGCAAGTTCGCAGGTAACCATTACCACAAACCACGGCTTTACCTACACTTATACTACAACCGGCACCATCAATTTAACAGCCATCCAAAACCCAAACATCAGCGGCGATTACCGGACGATTTTCAGCATTGATTTTTTTACGGCGAATGAATATTTGATGGATTATACAAACCACCGCATCGGGCTGAAAAACAATTAAGCAGGCTACTGGTTTGAGCAGCAAAGCAATGCTTCTTTTATCGGGTAAAAATTAAGGAATTGTTGGTTTACAAACCTCAATACTGTTTTTATGGCCCTAAAATCAGGCTAAATAAAAAGCAGACAACAGCACAAACAACACGCCAACGCAAACCGCAGCCCAGAAGTAATTGCTGGCTTTCAGGTTGCTGTCTAACTGTTGTTTTAACAAACTCATTGTGTTACAAATGTAGGTTTGCCATTAAACGAAATTGTTAAGAAAAGGTTAAAGTTTAAGTGCAGGAATGGCGTAAAAAACCAGGGTTTTAGTGCGAGGGCGTGATGCTTCTTTTACCGCATAAAAATTGGTGTAAATTTTAAATGAAACCGATTGTTTTAATTTGATATAAAAGCAAAATTTACGTTTACCTTCAACATAAAAAAAACACAGGTAAAAGAAGTATCTGCTGCTTACGGGAAAAACCCAAATGCTTAGACAGCAATCCAAAAAAATGCCTAAAACTTACCTCACGATCTTTTTTACCGTCCTCAACAAAATCGGAGGGACAAGGTCAACCACAATTTCCCGAAAAGTCAAGGGTTCTTTTTCGATGTCGTCTTTAACGCCGGCAC
The DNA here is from genome assembly GCF_041088075.1 of Mucilaginibacter sp. Classification (GTDB taxonomy): domain Bacteria; phylum Bacteroidota; class Bacteroidia; order Sphingobacteriales; family Sphingobacteriaceae; genus Mucilaginibacter_A. The sequence continues at coordinate 13,347 of NZ_JBGCVY010000028.1, forward strand.
GGTTTACAAAAAGCGTGGCGTGTGCTTTTGGGTTCAGTTCGCTTTTGGGGCGGCCGTTGGTGTAATAATACAAGGCAAGCGATTTCCGGCTGCGATCAGGCGGACAACTCAGCGTGTCCGGATGCCCGTGGAAAGAAAAATCAGTAGTCGAAAAAATGGCAACGCGGTTAAATACTGGCAGCACTTTTTTGTAGGCGCGCGTCATGTCTTTGTCCCACAACTCAAAATTGCCGCCGTAGCTTTCTTCCCAGTCTTTGTTCAAATAAACCAATAAATTAATCCTGCGGTCTAAAAAAGTCATTTCGTGCTTGTTAAAATCGGCATGTACTTTTAGCAAACCGCCGGGTTTTATTTCGTGGTAACCGCCGCCAACAAAATACGGGTCGGGCAATAAAGTTTCTTTGATGCCGGTTAGTTCCTGCAAAAACTGCAAAACAGGCTGCGAATTGAGGAAATGCGCAAGCAGGCGGCCGTTTTCGCTAAAATGCTTTTCACCTTTGGCTTCGAGTTTTTTTTCGTTGTGGTTGTCGTAGGTTTTTACTTCGGCAAGTTTAGAAAGGTCCGGGAACTCGTCCGCCACTTTGCTGAGCATTTCCTCGTTAAAAAAGTTGTCTATCACGATGCTCGGGAAAGGGGAAGCATTGATATATTCCTGGTGCTTGTCTTTGCCAAACTGCTTCAGATCTGTGATAGATTGGTTGATAAAATCCATAGCTGTAATTCTTGCCAAACAAAAATAGTGAAACTTAAAATTGATACTGTTTAAGGCAATGCTTCTTTTACCATACCAAATTTGGTGTGGTAAAAGAAGCATCGGGAACAAAACCAAAAAAGCGGATAACCAAAGATTACCCGCTTTTGGTGCCCACGGAGAGACTCGAACTCTCAAGAGATAATCCTCAACGGCTTCTGAGACCGCAACGTTTACCAATTTCGCCACATGGGCTTGCTGCTGCAAATATAGTTTTTTCGGGGAAAGTTTTTTAACAATCCTCAAAATCCGGGTTTTTTGTGTTTGGTTTGAAATTGATACTTTTAACCGGAACGATATCGGCCGCTTTTGTACCGTTTTTAATTTTAAAGCTTCTTTTTATGTCGAAAAAAACACTTTTGCTTTTTCTGTTGCTTATCGCTATAAAAAATTTATTACACGCACAATCTGTTTTGCCTTTGCCGGAAGGGCCAAATTGCAGTATTCGCGGCCTGTCTGTTGTAAATAACCGCGTTGCTTGGGCAAGCGGGAGCAAAGGACAAGTTGGGCTAACAAAGGACGGCGGCAAAACCTGGAAATGGCAGCAAATAAAAGGTTTCGGGCAAAGTGATTTCCGGGATGTGGAAGCTTTTTCGGACCGGGAAGCTGTTATTATGAGTTCCGGTACGCCGGCTTTGATTTTGAAAACAGACGATGGCGGCGCAAGTTGGCAAATAAAATTTCAAAATGATAAAACATATTTTTTAGATGCTTTGGCTTTTGTGGATGACAGGCACGGTTTTGCTCTGGGCGACCCGATTGAGGGAAAGTTTTTATTATTGGAAACCAAAGATGGCGGCGAAACCTGGAACCCGATGCCTGATCCGCCTACTGCTTTGCCTGGCGAAGCTGCTTTTGCGGCCAGCGGAACCTGCATCAGCACAAACGGCAAAACATTGACCATCGTAACAGGTGGCAAAGTGAGCCGGATGTTGACGCTGGATATTGGCAGTAAACAAAAAAACGCAGAATGGCAGGCTCTGCCGCTTCCTTTGCTGCATGGCAAGGATAGCCAGGGCGCTTTTTCATCTGCAAAAAACAAAAAACAACAGTTGGTTGTGGGCGGGGATTACCAGGACAAACAACGCACGGATTCGGTGATGTGCACTGTTTCCGGTTCTTCGGTGGCCAATGTTTCGGCCCGTCCGCCTGCCGGTTACCAATCCTGTGTGGCGTTTATTAACGGAGATGTTTTTATTTCGACAGGTACATCAGACAGCAATATCACCACCGACGGCGGCAAAACCTGGAGGCAGGTTGACAAAGCCAGCTACAACGTTTGCCAGAAAGCCAAACGCGGCCGTTTAGTTTTATTGGCCGGCGACCAGGGGAAAATAGCCGTTTATAAAAATTAGCGGCCTGGCCATAAAGTGTTTAATTTAACGTTCAAAAATATTTTGCTTTACACCTTGCAGGCAATAGCTAATACTGCTATATTTGCACCACTTTAAAAAACGGCAACGTTTTGAAAAAGGATGATTCCGTAGCTCAGCCGGTAGAGCATAACACTTTTAATGTTGGGGTCCTGGGTTCGAATCCCAGCGGGATCACCAAAAAACCTTCAAAACCTTCAAAACCTTAAAGTTTGAAGGTTTTTTCCTTTTTAGGAAAACTACAGCGTTTACACCTCTCCTTGTATTATTTCTGCCACGTTTGTAAGTTATGTTGTTCCTGCAAATCAAAAAAGTTCAATGATTTTTAGGTGGTAAAAGAAGCATCAGAAATATCTTGAACAAAGTTTTAAACAAACCCTAAATCAGTTTTAGTCAAAACATCTATTGTTAGGAATTAATGATGAATATGGTTAAAGTACCTAAAAAAATAAATCTTGTTTGTGCTTTTTTTGATCTTAATTTGAGACAACCTTGTTTGCCAAAAATCAAAGATGGAAAGAAGAACCTTAATTAAAAATTTAGGCGGTTTGCTGGTCGCTTCAAACCTTCCCGAAATCAACAAAAACCCGTTTGAAAAGCCTGTTTTACGATTGGCACATTTAACCGATGTGCATTTAAAGAATGAGTTTGACGCGCCGCGGCGTTATGAAAAATGCCTTTATCATGTCCAGCAGCAATCTCCCAAGGTTGATTTTATTTTAAATGGCGGAGATGTGGTTTTCGATATGAACAAAGAAAACCTGCAAACAATCAATGCACAATGGGCTTTAACCCATTCTGTTATGCGCTCTTCATGCAGCCTGCCGGTACATTATTGCCTGGGAAACCACGACATATGGTGGTATGAGGACGATAAAGGGCAAAGTATGTATGGTAAAAAATACGCCCTCGACCAATTAAAGCTTTCCAGCCTGTACTATAGTTTTATCAACAAGGGTTGGAAATTTTTAATCCTGGATAGTGTCCATCTCGATGTTGATGGTACCTGGTACATCGGTAAATTAGGCGAAGAGCAGTTTAGCTGGCTCGAAAACGAACTCAAAAACACGCCAAAAAACATGCCCGTTTTGGTGATGTCCCATATCCCTATTCTTACGGCTTTGCTGATGATCCAGGATGATGTGGTGAACCGCTGGGAAATGTTGGGGGGCGATATGCACACCGATACGGCAAAAATTATAAACCTTTTTTATCAATACCCTAATGTAAAACTTTGTTTGAGCGGGCATCTCCACATGCGCGACAAAGTGGTGTATAATAATGTTACCTACCTCTGTAACGGTGCCGTAAGCGGTGCCTGGTGGAAAGGCAACCGCAGGGAAACGGCCCCAGGTTACGGACTGATTGATTTGTATGCAGACGGCAGTTTTAAGGAGCAGTACATCAATTACTAAATGGCCATCAAATTGCCGGCTTTAACTTAATAGTATAAAGAGGGTTTTTTTGTAAGTGATGTTGCTCCTGCATCAGAAAATCAAAAAGCACAATGGTTTTTATGCCATAAAAGAAGCATCGCTATCCCTGATAAAATTTAAAAGATTATCAACCCAAAAAAAACATGAACCAGCCCAAACAGGATATCAAACCAATTATGACGGACCCATATTTTTTTAACCGCCTCAGCAAAAAGTACCAGCGTTTTCTGTCTTTTTTGATCAACCCAATCCATTTATTTAAACAATCCATTGTTGCCGATAATTGTGGGCCGGTTACTGTAAACACCAACACATTCAACATTTTTAAGCAGAAGGCCAGTATAAAAAAGGGGATGTGCATACTGTTTTTATCGGCCTTTTTTTGTGGTGCCGTAGCTCAAAACAAAGTTGCCTGGGAAATTGGCAAGGCCGACCATGGTTATGGCGATATGGCTTTGGCACCTTCCAACTACAAACATTTTTTGGACCATGATTTTGGCTGGGAAGACCGTTACTTTTTGATCGGCTTTTCTAACCCTAAAAAGGATTGGCCCTACGTGCTGCCCGGCCCAAAAGATAGCTGGGGCGGCACGGCCCAAAACTCCGGGATCAGGACGCAAGTGTTGAACATCCTGTTTGGCATAGCGCAAGTCCCGGCAAACGATAATGGTAATTTTACGGTCAACGTGCTGGCCTATCGCGACAGTTTGCCGCCGTTGGTAAAAGTCATCATCAACGGGAAACCCTTTCGGTTCCAATTGCCAAAAGGGGATGAAAACAATGCCATTGAAGGAAATTTGAGCCATGCCAAACCGTATAAAATAGAAATCCCGACAGCAGGTTTGCTGCATAAAGGCGGCAACGAAATACAGATAACTTCGCTGAAAGGCTCCTGGCTGGTATTCGATCAGCTTAGACTGGAAGCGCCGAAAGACCTCATCCTGATAAAACCTGGAAACGTATTTTTGCGGAATGTTAAAGCGGCCGGTTATGAGATTGAAAAAGACGGCCGGCATTATCAGCCCTTGCTGGTTGACGTGCAGCATTTGGCCGGGAAACCAAAACTTTCCGTTAAATTAGATGGAAAGCAAATTTTTTCTGAAACCCTTGATTCTGCCCGGTACGAGTTTGAAGTGCCAATGCCGGCAGTCTCCGCGGAAAAAAGCAGTGATTATGAAATCTTCAGCAATAATATTTTATTAGAAAAAGGAAAAGTGCAGCGCGGGCCCCATCCTGTTTTTTCTGCCGCCGATTATGTAGATACCAAATTAGGTTCTGCACATTCCAGGTGGATGATTGCGCCCGGCCCCTGGATGCCGTTTAGCATGGTGAAGATCAGTCCCGATAACCAGAATATGGAATGGATGGGCGGATACGACCCAAGCTACGAAAGCATCGGCACTTTTAGCCATATCCACGAATGGACAATGGCGGGTTTGGGGATGATGCCTACAAGCGGCCCATTAAAAACTACCGTAGGCAATGAACAGCGCCCGGAGGAAGGTTACCGCTCGCAGATTAACAAAGAAACGGAGGAAGCGCCGCTGGGCTACTACAAAGTGCTGCTTGCCGGCCACAACATCAAAGCAGAACTGACGGCAACTACCCGCTGCAGCTTTCAGCGTTATACTTATCCAAAAATGACGGACGCAAGGGTAATGATGGACTTAAAAATCCCTGCCGAATATGATTATGCCCTGAAAGAAGCCAGCATCAGCAAAGTAAGCGATCACCGGATCGAAGGGTCGAGCAAACAGTTTTCGGCAAACGTATGGGCTGGCGGCGTTGACCAGGAATATACCGTGCATTTTGTGATAGAGTTTGACCGGCCAATCAAAAAGTTCGGAACCTGGGTCAACCAGCAGGTAAGCGGCCATGATATTGTTAACGTTGCAAACCCTGCAAATGCAGGTGCCTATGCAGAATTTGACACCAACGAAAACCAAACAGTTCAGGTACGTACGGGCATATCATTGGTAAGCATAGCAGATGCCCGGGAAAATTTGGCAGCCGAGGTAACCAAGCCTTTTGACTGGAGTTTTGATAAAGTACGCAACGCACAAAAAGAGACCTGGAACAAATTGTTGGGCCGTTTGGAAATCAGCAGCAACGACAGGCGCGAAAAAATGCGCTTTTACAGCAACATGTTCAGGGCGTTGGCCAGCAGGAACACCTGGAGCGATGTAAACGGAAACTGGGTTGACGCTTCAAAAAAAGCCCAGCAGTTAAAAGACCCGAATTCCCCGGCATTGGGCTGCGATGCTTTTTGGAACACCTTTTGGAACTTGAACCAGTTTTGGAATTTGGCTGTGCCGGAATGGTCTTCCAGTTGGGTAAAATCACAATTGGCGATGTACGATGCCGACGGCTGGCTGGCCAAAGGCCCGGCCGGGATGAACTTTGTGCCGGTAATGGTTGCCGAGCACGAAATCCCATTGTTGGTTAGTGCCTATCAAATGGGCATCCGTGATTATGACGCGCAAAAACTTTTTGAAGCCGTACATAAAATGCAAACCACGCCCGCCCAAAAAGTAGGAAAGGCCGGTTTTGCGGGAAATGAAAATTTGCAGGTGTACTTAAAATATAAATATGTGCCTTATGATTTGGGCAGGTTTTCAAACACGCTTGAATATGCTTATGACGACTGGACGGTGGCCCAACTGGCCAAATCCCTGGGCAGGCAAAAAGAATATGACGAGTTTATTGACCGCTCGGCCTATTGGAAAAATGCGGTTGACAAAGAAACCGGCTATGCGCGGATGAGGAAGTCAGACGGGACCTGGTTTCCAAATTTTGACCCGTTCCGGTCTGGCGCAAACGAGCAGTATGTAGAAGGGAACGCCTGGCAACTGACCTATTTCGTTCCGCAGGACTTGCCCGGGCTGATCAAAACCATTGGCGAAAAGAAGTTTGTTGACCGCCTTTCCTGGGGTTTTGGACAAAGCTTTAAAAACAGGTTCAATGCGCCCGGAGACCAATATTGGAACAACCCGGTTGACCAGGGCAACCAGCAGTCCATGCACTTTGCCTACTTGTTTAACTGGGGAAAAGAACCCTGGCTTACCCAAAAATGGGGCCGGTCCGTCCTCGACCGGTATTACGGTTACGGCATAGCAAACGCTTATTTGGGCGATGAAGACCAGGGGCAGATGAGCGCGTGGTTCATCATGTCGGCTTTAGGGCTTTTCCAAACCGATGGCGGCGCGAATGCCAATCCGGTTTACGAGATCGGAAGCCCGATTTTTCCTGAGGTGGTCATCCATCTAAACCACCGGTACAGCCGTGGCGACAAATTTACGATCAAGGCCAACCATGTTTCCCGCGACAATAAATATGTACAGCGTGCCACCTTGAACGGAAAAGCATTGCAGTCTTTTTGGTTCCCTGCAAAAGAACTGCTTAAAGGAGGGGAATTGACTTTGGAAATGGGCCCTCGGCCTAACAAAAACTGGGGCGTAAAATAATGCCTGGTTAGATTGACAATGCTTCTTTTATGCCTATAAATTTGGTGGGCTGGGAAGCATCAGCAAAATAATTTGAGGCGCGGATTACAAAGCAGGAAACTGTTATCCACAATTTCCTGCTTTGATAAAAAACGATGCTGTTTTTACCTGCTTAAATTGTTGGCGAGCCACCCGTTACCTGGATGGTAGAGCCCGTCATATAGCTTGAATCTTCGCACGCTAAAAAAACATAAGCCGCTGCAAGTTCGGCAGGTTGGCCTGCACGTTTCAACGGAACATCTTGCCCGAATGATTTTACTTCTTCTTTGCTCATGGTTGACGGAATCAGCGGCGTCCAGATCGGCCCCGGTGCCACGCAGTTTACACGGATGCCTTTTTCGGCCCAAAGCTGCCCCATATTTGCTGTAAAGTTTTGGATGGCGCCTTTGGTGGCTGCATAAGCAATCAGCGTAGGTTTTGGTTTGTACGCATTTACCGAAGTGGTATTGATGACGGTGCTACCTGGTTTTAGATGCTGCTCGGCATGTTTGCACAAGTAAAACATCGGGTAAATGTTGGTTTTAAACGTGCGGTCCCATTCTTCGCTGCTCACTTCCTGCAAAGATTGCCGTGCCATTTGGAAAGCTGCATTGTTCACCAAAATATCAATTCCGCCCAGTTCGCTTACGGCTTTTTCTATAATTTGCTGGCAATGTGCTTCTTCGCGCAAATCTCCGGGCATTAAAACCGCTTTTCGCCCGGCTGCTTCCACCAATCTGGCAGTTTCCTGCGCGTCTTCGTCTTCGTTCAAATACACAATCAACACATCGGCACCTTCGCGGGCAAAAGCAATGGCAACGGCACGGCCGATGCCCGAATCGCCGCCTGTAATAATCGCTTTCCGGCCTTGCAGTTTGCCCGATCCTTTGTACGACGTTTCGCCGTGGTCTGCCTTGGGCTGCAATTCGGCTTCCGTTCCCGGCGCTTCCTGCTGCTGCTCGGGGAAAGGCTGGTTCTCGTATTTTTTGGTTGGGTCTTGATTGGTTTGTTCCATGATGTTTTTGTTTTACTTATCCTGAAACAACTTTCGTAATAATTAAAATGTTTTGTGTTTGTGCTTTATCTTTTGTTTTTGCTGAAAACCCCGATGCTTCTTTTACCGGCATAAAATCAGTGAAGCGAAACAGCTTCGGCCAAAACCTGTTAAGCTTAAAAAAAAATCAAAAAAATTATGGATAGCATAAACGCAAACCAGGAAGAAGAAAATGTTAAAAGCCTGGCCGGTACAGAGGCTTTAAAAAAACTGAAAGAAATTGCAGAAGGCACGCAAACCTGTTTTTTTTGTACGCAGATTAAAACCGGCTCGCCGCTGGCCATCCGCCCGATGCAGGTGCAAAAAGTGGACGATGAAGGCAATTTATGGTTTTTAAGCAGTAAAGACAGCCACAAAAACGACGAGATCAAACAAGACGACCACGTGCATTTGCTGTTTCAGGAAAGCCACCGTTCCGGATTTTTAAATGTTTATGGCGATGCCTACATCAGCGAAGACAAAGCAAAAATTGAAGAATTGTGGGACCCGATTTTGAAAGCCTGGTTTACCGAAGGCAAGGACGACCCGAGGATCAGCGTAGTAAAAGTTGTGCCGACAGAAGCTTATTACTGGGACAACAAACATGGCGACGCGATTGCATTTTTAAAGCAAACTGCATCGGCCGTTGTGGGCAAAACTTTCGACGATTCTGTGGAAGGCAAACTCGAAATTTAAGGCCATAAAAACAGTATGGATAGTAGGTTTTAATAGGCCAAATATTTTTTCTGTACGTATAAAGCTGAGTTTAACTTATTTAAACTTAGCTTTATACTGTTTTTATGCACTTAATTTCTATCATCACTGTTAATTATAATCAGCCCGAAGTTACCGAAGCTTTGCTGCAATCGGTGATCAGCAAAAACGATTATCCGGAAATCCAGATGATTGTGGTGGACAATGGCAGCCAAAAAAACCCAATCGAGGCTTGGAAAAAGAAATATCCCTGGGCACATTTTGTCCGGTCGGAAAATAACCTGGGTTTTGCCGGCGGCAACAATTTGGGCATTCGCGAGGCTTACGGCGATTATCTTTTCCTCATCAACAACGATACCGAAATTACGCCCGGCTTGATTGGCCGCCTGGCTGATCAGATGGAGAAAAACCCGCAGATCGGTATCATTTCCCCAAAAATAAAATATTTTGACGATCAGGACACCTTGCAGTACGCCGGGTTTACAGCGATGAACTATTACAATGCGCGCAACCAGTGCATCGGGCAGTTTGAAAAAGACAACGGCCAGTACGACCACCTGACCGGCCAAACCGGTTTTGCGCACGGTGCGGCCATGATGGTGCGGAAATGCGCGCTCAAAAAAGCCGGTTTAATGCCCGAACAGTTTTTTTTGTATTACGAAGAACTGGATTGGTGCGACCGTTTTAAACGCGCCGGTTACGAAATTTGGGTAGATATGCAGGCCGTGATTTATCATAAAGAATCAATTTCGGTAGGTAAAAACAGTATGCTCAAAACCTATTTCATGAACCGCAACCGCGTGTTGTACATTCGCCGAAACGCACCGTTTTTTAAGCGGAAAGTGTTTTACCTCCACTTTTTATTGTTGGTGGTGCCGCGCAATATTTTTTCCTATATGCTTGGGAAAAATTCGGCGCATATTGGCATGATGTTCCGCTCTGTCTGGTGGAATTTTACCAACCGCAGCAACAGTCATTACATCGGTTACCCAACAGAAATCAAGTGATCGCGTTTTTCTGGATCAGCCTTTTTCTCATCTTTTACGCCTTTGCCGGTTACGGTTTGGTTTTGTTTGTTTTGGTGAGGCTGCGTCGAATTATTAGGGGTAAAAGAAGCATTCCTTTGGTTGAAGAAAATGAATTGCCAACTTGCACTTTAATTGTGGCCGCTTACAATGAAGAAGCTTATATCGAAGCGAAAATCAAAAACACGCTTGCTTTAGATTACCCGAAAGATAAAATCCAATTTTTGTTTATTACGGATGGTTCTACGGATAAAACACCGGAAATTATCCGTCAATTTCCTGAAATTATACTGATGCATTCGGCAGCAAGGCTTGGCAAAATTGCAGCCGTGCAACGCGCCGTAGCAGCCGTAACAACCGAAGCTATGGTTTTTACCGATGCCAATACTTTTTTAAATCAAGAAGCTTTAGTTAATCTTTGCCGCCATTATTCCGATCCGAAAGTTGGTGCCGTGGCCGGAGAAAAACGCGTCCATATTGAGGCCAGATCTGATGCAACAGCAGGAGAGGGCTTTTACTGGAAATACGAATCCAAGTTAAAGGTTTGGGATTCGGAACTGAACTCGGTTGTTGGTGCTGCCGGGGAATTATTCAGTGTAAAAACAGCATTGTACGAATCGGTTCATCCCAACAGCATCATTGATGATTTTATGATTTCGATGCTCATCGCCAAAAAAGGTTTCCGCATTGTTTACGAACCGGAAGCTTACGCCACCGAAACTTCTTCTGCCAACATCCAAGAAGAATTAAAACGGAAAATCAGGATTGCGGCCGGTGGCTTGCAATCTATTATCTGGCTTAAAGGTTTGCTGTTGCCGTTTCGGCAGCCGCTGCTATCGTTCCAATACATTAGCCATCGCGTTTTACGTTGGACAGTTGTGCCGTTTTTGATGATCGCAGTTTTTATCCTCAATATTTTGATAGTTTTGCAAACCCATCAGATCATTTACCAGCTTCTTTTATCGGCACAAACTTTATTTTATGCAGCCGCTTTATTAGGCTGGCTTTTAGAAAAACAGCAAATCAAAATCAAAGCTTTGTTTATCCCGTATTATTTTGGCGTGATGAATTATGCGGTGATTGCTGGGATTTTTCGGTATTTGTTTGGCGTGCAAAGCGCGGCTTGGGAAAAGGCTAAAAGGAAGTAGGGGTGGTTAGGTTTCTTAAACTTTTAAGTGCCTGTTTAAATTTCATTTAATGGTGTTTTGGCTAAAGCCAAATCCCAATTTAAACTTACCACGGCCTGAAGGCCGTGGCAATTAAACCACCTTGTTCTACAAATCCTTTTAAACCTGCTGATAACAAAACCCTACAACATCATGCTTTATTCATTGCCACGGCCTTTAGGCCGTGGATAAAGCGGAACAACGTTGGCTTCAGCCAAAACTACAAGTTACCTAAATTCTATGGCATAAAAGAAGCATGAAAAACAGGCAGAACAGGATTTAAAAAGTGTCTAATAATTCACATTCCGAAAATTCAATTATCCTGTTTCCTGCATTGGTAATTATTTCAATTTTACTTTTTGTCAATCCAAATATATCTTCGTCATCATCCATTGTTGCTGGAACAACTAAATCTATTATTTCTAAAATTGTACGAGGGCCAACAAAAGGTATTTCCTCTAACTTGTATTTGGTAATATTCCTAAATCTTAGAATCCTTTTTTCAAAGATGTTATTATCCCAGTTTACAGGATAATTAAGTAAAAAATCAAAAGTTTGGTTAGTAGAATTTTCTTTTACTTCTATTATTTGTGAATCATGAAAAGAGTGATCTTTAAATTTATTTATTTTCATTTTGTTCCTCCAATACTTCTTTTACCACCTAAAAATCAATATCATAACAAACTTATACAACTATAATTCAAAATATCTCTATAACATTTTGCAAATTACCTTCTGCAACACGTATGAATATTCCTGGCACAAGTCTTTTTAACGTTTCTCTTGTGTTGTTTTTAGCTCTTAAAACAATAATAGTTAACGGAAGCCTTTGTAAATTCTGCTGATAAGGCAAGTTTCGATCAACAGTTATAAATAGTTCAAAACGGTTGTCTGTCATCAGTTTCAATAATTTACCGTTCTTTTTTCCTAACCAACCCATATCTCGTACAGTCAAAACTTCATGTTCTTCACCAAAATCATATTTCAACTTTCGGGGCAAACTTTCGTCAAGCAAAATTTTCATGAAGCAATTTTTCTGTTGTGATTGATCGTTTTGCCATTTCCAAAACTGCCAATGCGGCTTCTTTTGTTACTGATGGAAAATCATCCAAAAATTCGGCAAGGTCTTCACCATTTTCTAGATAATCAAAAAGATTTTGAATAGGAACTCTTGTTCCGGCAAAAACCGGTGCGCCACTCATCACTTCTGGGTCAATACTTACTTGTCCGTACAACATCGCTTTTCATTTTGTTAGTTCTAAGTTAGCAAAAATTCGGCCTAATGCTGTTTCGATAAATCCTACCAAACCTTTAAAACCCGAAACTCTTTCACATTCAACGTAAAACTTTCGCTGACTTGTCATAAAACAGGTATTTATATTAAAAGTTTAAGGCTAAGCAGTAAGCAACTTGTACCTTTTGTACATTATTTGAATATACCACAACGATGGTACAAAACAAAAGCTGAAGCCAATTAACAAGGTGATGATATTATGATATTTCGTATAATACCAACTTGTATATTTTATAAGTACCCACATTAAAGTAGTACAAAGCCCGGCAACGGAAATGGCAGATGCAAAAAAGACACCAGCAAAATAATGTACCCGTTTTGTATCAGGAAATTTATAAAAAGCTTTATACCAATTTTCTTTTTTGCCAAAATACCATGTGGTAAAAAATTCACTAAAATTTAAGCCATTTTCCTTTGGTAATGATAGAGGTTTATCAAATAAAAACTTATAAAAACTAAAGATGATGTAAACAACTAATAACGTAATAACAAGTAACAAACCAGTCCATCCAACATGCAAGTATTTTACCAAAGGATTAATTTCCCTATCTAAGTTTGGCATAAATAAATAGGTTTCATACACATCATAAATACGGGTAATTATGATCCATAAACTTACTGTTATAAAAATTAGTACTTTATATTTCATAGTTTATTTTTAATTTTCCTCTAATGCTTCTTTTACCACCTAAAAATCAAAATCCTACCAAACCTTTAAAACCCGAAATTCCTTGCCGTTCAATTTAAAACTCTCGCCAGCCTTTTTGCCTTTTAATTGCAAGCCCATCGGCGAAGCTGTGGAAATAGCGTAATAACGTTTTGTGCCGATCAGCAAAGCACCGGCGCTAACGGCCAAATAAAAATCGCCCTGGCTGGTTTCTACCAAACTTCCGGCTTGTGCCGAGTTGTGTGTTGCATCAAAACTGATTTGCTGTAACTGCGCCTGCATTTTCCGTGCTTCCAATAATTGCCGCGAGTTGAGGTCAATTTCCTGCTGCATCATGGCGCGGCCGGTTTCGTATTTATCGCCCGCACTGCTTTTGGTATCGTTTTCAGATGCTTTCCGGGCTTCAGCAATAGCGGTTTCGGCATCGGTGATCCGTTGTTGGATTTGTTCGGCACAAAGCTGGTGGAGTTGTTGTTTGATGTTCAAAAGCTAAAAATTATTGGGTTTGTAAAGATGGGCAAATCTCCCTGATTAAAACATTTAACCGTTCTGTAAGTTAAATTTATGCCGATAAAAGAAGCATCACCATGAAAACAACAGCATTTTATAACGTAGAGCCAGACCCGGAAACAACGCCGGAACAAGCGCCCGCCGAAAGCCCAAAACCGGAAATCCCGCAGGAAGACCCAGTACCTTTTCGTTCGCCGGATTTTCCCGCCCCGGATCGTTTTCCCGCAGAAAACCCAGGCTATCCTTCCAGCCCGGAATTTCCCGGTACGCCAATGCCTTCGGAAATACAACGTTTCTGATTTTTCTGATTAAAAATTTTAAGTTATTAAAATTAAATTCAAACCAAAAACTTATTTAAGCATAATATTTTGTGCTCTAAACCATACTTCTTTTACCGACTAAAAATTGACATTGGCTGGTTTCTAATTTGTTAGGACGGCACAAGCACCAATTTTATAGGGGTAAAAGAAGCATCGGCCCAAAAACCAAGGCCGGAAAAAAGTTTAAACAATTTCTTAGTAAAATATATAACTTGGTTTGAGTTTGAACGAAGGGCATCAGGTTAATATCCGATATTTAGGGTGCTAACTATAAAACCAATGGATATAAACCAGGCTGGAATAATTCATCAATGCTATTTTAAGGAGCATACGCCTCCTTTTACCATATTGTTGATCGCCATCCCCGGTGGAATATTCTAGTCAATACTGCCGGAATCTCCACAGTAATAAATTAGTCCAGTTCGAACCACTCACCCGGCTCCAAAATCTTCGCTTCAATGCCTAAACCGCTCAACTTATTGCTCAAGCGTTCGGTGGCATGCGGCGTTTCTATATAGATTGGCGGCTTGTGGAGTGAGTGATAATGGATTGGCACCACCGATTTTGTCTGTAGGATATGCGCCGCAACTGCCGCTTCCTCGGGTGCCATTACCGCTTCCAGCGGGCTTGGCGGCTGTAGGAAAGAAAACTCGACCACGGGGCCGTTGACAGGCAGGAATGCTACATCAAAAGGGCCAAACTTATTGACGATTCGCCACCAAAAACCATGGAACATCGTGTCGCCTGCGTGAATGATCCGACGTCCACCGCATTCAACTACCCAACTGATCTGCCGGTCTCCAAATCCGTCCACTGCCGGTACCGAAAACACGCGGAACGGGCCTACGCTGCGCTCTTCCCACTCTCCAACAATTTCAGTTGCAAGATCATACTTGGCAAATTGTGTTTCTGCGTGGCTGGTCAACTCTAGGTCTGCTTGAACCCCGGTTGCGGCCACTGGGCGAAATACCGGAGCGCCTTTACGTAATGCCTGAGCTATCGCGCCCGGATCGGCATGATCTGCATGGAGATGAGTTAAAAGTGCCCCTGCTGCTGCGCCTGGCTGTGATGACTGCGGGAAAGGTTCATTTGGCCCCCGCAAGGGGACAAGCGGCGAAGTATCTTGGATATAATCAATCAGCAACGTTTGGTTATCATACTCTATTTCAACGCCTGCCCAACCTAAACGGCGCAATCTTAGCAATGTCTTTTTCATATTTGTTGTTTAATTAATTTTGAACTTGTTTAAACTTATTCTTTTGTGCTTTACACCATGCTTCTTTTATCGCCTAAAAATTGGTGGGCAATTTGTTTTGATTTGTTTAGGCCGATGGAACCACCAATTTTTATAGGGTAAAAGAAGCATCAACCCAAAAAAAGTAGGGGTCAGAAAAAAAGTTTAAACAACTTCTTTGTACAATACAAGTTGTTGTTGGATGGCTTTACTGCCAAAGTATGTAATGAGCAGCGCCAGGATAGCTGTTGCTGCCATTATCCCGGCTAAAGGTATTGCGGTGCTGTTTTTGAACAAGCTGACAATAACAGCCGTTATGCCTGCTATTCCCCATTGGATCAATCCAAACAGAGAGGCAGCATAGCTTGTGTTCTTTTCAAACGGCTCCATGGATAATGCAGCAGCATTGGGATTGATTATACCCACACAACCAAGAAATATAAAAAGTATTACCGCTGTCCCGACGATTCCAAACCATTTTTGGTTTAATCCATTAAACAGTATGATACTCATCAATACCATAACCGAAATGGCGCCGAAAACGATTTGCGCCGGACTGTAGTATTTCGAGAAAAACCTGTTCAGTTGGCTCAAGCACACAAAACCCAAGGTTATTATGGCGAATACACATCCATACGTCCGGTTTGATATGCCATAGCCTACCATAAAGATAGTTGGTGAAGCAGCGATATAAGCAAACATCCCAGAAGAGGCAATGCCGCCACCAACGGAATAGGTAAGAAACTGAGGTTTTTTAAGCACCTGCCCATACCCGGACAGAATAGATTTTATATTGAGCGGATGAGCGGCCTTTGGCTGTTGCGGTTCCGGGAGCAAAGCATATGATGCTATCAAAATAATTAGCGCTAACACAAATAGCGTAATAAAAATGGCCTGCCACCCAAACGCTGAGGAGATAAATCCGCCTATAGTAGGCGCAACCAGAGGCGACGCACCCAATACTAGCAGTAGCAGTGAAAATACTTTAACATTGTTTGCTACCGGGAACAAGTCGCGAACCATGGTCATGGAAACGACTCCCGCAGCACAGCTACCGATAGCCTGCACAAAACGTAATGCGATCAGGGCTTCAATAGATGGTGCATAATAGCAGCCTGCAGTAGCCGCAAGGTATAAAAACAGCCCAGCGTAAAGCGGCTTCTTGCGGCCAAACCTGTCGAGTAATGGCCCGTACAACACTTGCCCTAAAGCTATGCCTAAGAAAAAACTGGAGAGGCTTAAAGTTACTTTGCCTGTACTGACGCCAAAGCTTTTGGCAATTGCCGGAAACCCGGGCAGGTACATATCTATAGAAAAAGGAGCCAGCGCCGTTAAAGCACCCAGTACCAGGATTAACGTGTAATAACGGTTTTTGGTCATGTGAAATAAATTTTTCTTTATGCAATTAATTGACCGGCTCCTCATTTTCGACAGGTCATGCCAACCATTTTGCGTTCGATCAATAAGCTGCTGTAAAACGCTGGCGGCTGAATTTAGGCTGTTCTATTTCATCAACAATGGCCACAGCAAGATCTTCAACTGAAATTACGCTTCTGCCAGCTTCATCAAACACCGGGTTTTCCGTACCAGTGCGGTAAGTACCCTTGCGAACGCCGGATGTACCTGGGTGCATTTCAACAGCAGGGCTCAGGAACACCCAATCTAACCCGGATTCTTTTTTTAGCTCATTCAAATAGTCGCGCGCGGCTGTTGCACCGGCTTTATATTCTGCCGGAAACGCTGGTGCATCTACCAACTGTTTGCCATCAATAAATAAGCTTCCCGCACCGCCAACAACCAGCAGGCGTTTAACACCAGATTTCTTCACGCCCTCCTGTATTGCTTTCGAACCGTTCAAAAAATCCAAGTAAAGGTTTGGGTTCGCCCAGCCGGCATTGAATGTACTGATTACAGCTTCCTGACCCTTTAACGCATCGGCAAGCACCGAAACATCGGTTGCATCGCCATTAACGATGGTTAAGCCATGCTGAGGCTTCAAACTTTCAGGATTACGGACAATAGCTGTTACCTGATGGCCTTTGTGCAGTAACTCATTTAATACTGCCTTTCCTACGAAGCCTGTTGCTCCAATTAATGCTACTTTCATCTTTTTATTTATTTAGTGATTATTAAATGTACTGTAATTTAAATTGTTACAGTATGGGTTAAAAAAAATTATTTAAACTCTTTACAAAAATCAGCCAGCGTTGTCATGCTCAGTTTATTCACCAATGCATGATCGGCCTGTTTGTATAATTCAATCAGGTGGTTATTGATTTGCCTGCCAACCTTGCAATCGGGATTAGGTTTGTTCAACTTGCCCAGCAAAGCGGCATCATTTATTGCCCGATAAACATCTGAAAGCAAAATCCGGTCGGCAGGCTTTGCAAGTGCAGCACCACCGCCTTTACCTTCCCTTGTTTCTACAAATCCGTGGGTGCGAAGCACACTCAACGATTTGCGTACCATAGCCGGATTTATGTTGATGCTGCCGGCAATATAAGGAGAAGATAAATACTCTCCGGTAATGGCCAGTAAGGTTAAAATATGGATAGCAGTAGCAAATTCTATGTTGTTCAAACT
The DNA here is from genome assembly GCF_041088075.1 of Mucilaginibacter sp. Taxonomy (GTDB): domain Bacteria; phylum Bacteroidota; class Bacteroidia; order Sphingobacteriales; family Sphingobacteriaceae; genus Mucilaginibacter_A. The sequence goes on from NZ_JBGCVY010000028.1 coordinate 30,935, forward strand.
GTATTAATTTTTATTACAGTACAAAAGTAGGTAATTATTTTGAAACAGCAAACTTTAATTTTTACGATTAGCCTGTTTAAATTTTGTTCATTTATTTTTCGATGCTTCTTTTATCGCCTAAAAATTGGCGGGCAATTGGTTTTTGATTTTTTTAGGTTGATTCACGTACCAATTTTTAGTCGGTAAAAGAAGCATGATGTAAAGTACAAAAGAATAAGTTTAAACAGGTCCATGGTTTAAGTGGAGATGTTTAAAATCAAGAATTTGGCCAGATGGAGGATTACTAAAACTTGGTGTAAGTATTTGAGCGTGTTTAAATTTCTATCTTAAAAATTATAGTACTTCTTTTATGCCTATAAATTCTTTATTTGGTACAAAAAAGCACAAACAAATAACAATTTTTATGTGGTAAAAGAAGCATATAAAATAAGTTGAACAAAGAAGTTGTTTAAACTTTTTATAAGAAGAAAGGATAGAAACCAATCAAATGAAACCAATTCATCCCCCTAACCCCCTTCAAAGGGGGAAGCCTGTCGCCTACCTTTCTAAAGTTTAGAAATTTTGAGAAAGAAAGATGTGCGCCCTGGCCCTTTTCCCCCTTTGAAGGGGGCAAGGGGGATGACCTTAATTTTTACCCGATAAAAGAAGCATCCAAAAATAAATTTAAACAACTTCAAAGTTTAAACAGGCTCTAAATTTAGAAATTTAAAACTTGACCACTTTTTTTATGCCGATAAAAGAAGCATTACCAGCCCGGCGCAAAAGTTAAGCCCAATACGGGTTTCTGCACGTCCGTCCGTTGAAAAGGAATGGCCAGGTAAGGTTCCAAAACAAAGGCGCCAAACAGGTTTATCCGCAAAGAAATACCGGTGGAGAAAGCCGGAACACGGTTATAACCGCTTGGATAAACCAATTGGCCAAAGCGGCTGTAAACCGGGTTTCCGCTGGCATCTGTTAAATATTGGTTGGCATCCGGTTCTTTTTTGAAAGCGATTTTATCGCCGGCATTCCAAGCCAAACCGGCATCAAAGAAAAAATTTAGTTCGGTAAAGAGGAATTTGGATTTGATCTGCGACAGTTTTTCCGGCCCGGTAAAAGGCAAACGGACTTCAAAATTGGCCACGGCTGTACGGCTTCCCTGCAACTGGTCAATCGTGAAATTGCCTTTGTTGCGTGCATTGTTGTTGTAAAAACTGTTGGCTTCGTAACCCCTGATCAAATATGGATAGCCAATAAACAGCGGGAAAAGTGCCTGGCTGTTATCGCCAATACGGCCGTAGCCATAAATGCGGCCGGCAAAAGTTACGGGTTTGGTGCGCACATATTTCCGCAGATCTATTGTTGGCGCCAAAAATTTATAGCTGCCCACGTTGCCTTCAATCCCAATCCGGTAACGGTAACCTTCCAAAGGCGAGGCAACCCCGAAATAAGAATTATCGCCAACCAAAGCCGTATTTAACTGGAAAAGCGAAAAAGGCATCAAATCGTAACCGGTTTCGCTAAAGTACTGCGCACGCGAAATTTTCTCGTGTTCAGAATACAAACCGTTGGTGATCTGAAGATTGTTATTGGTGGTTACATAGTTGTAATACGTGCTGTAGCGATCCACCCGGTAATAATACTGGGAAGCACCTGTACCAAACTCAATACGGGTAACTTTAGAAAAAGGGTAAGAAGTAAAAACCTGCAACGCATCTTGGAAAGTGCGCGTGATATCGTAACGAGACTCGTAAACGCTAACAGGTTTGTTATTTTGGCTGATGTTGGTGATGCCTTCCTGATAAGTGGCATATTGAAAAGGGATATGCGAAGCACTAACGCCAAAATTCCAACGGCCTTGCTGGTTGATGTAGGCCAGTTGCGCACCAAAATCATAAATCTGGCCATTTACCGCAGCACCTGCATAAATTTGGTTTCGGCCAATGATATCGCTAAACAAACCCTGGATTCCGCTGGCCAAACCGGCACCATAACGGCTCACGCCTGCACCAACGCCGCTGCTGGCCAAATAATCCAGTTTAAATTGTGGTTTAAAAGGGATATTATGGATCGAATCTGTCGGGATTTTTTGATAGGCCAGAAAATTGTTCAAGTTGGTATTGATTAAATCAACGCCAACCGATTTTGGCGGCGGCAACAAGGCAGCATCAAAATTAATAGCTTGGTTTTCTACGGCAACAGGTTTAAAATCAGTAACTTTTGCATTGTAAATGGTGTACTTCTGGGCGCGGTAGTACGAGTAAACCACATCGTTGTTGGCCGATAAACTCAAAGCAGGGGAGAACTCGGTGATGCCGGAAATACCGGTAAACAAATTCGTCATTTGCTCGGTAGTTGCACTGCTTAAATTGTAGCGGTACATATTGCGGAAACCATCGCGGTTGCTTAAAAAGTAGATGGACTTGTCGTCCGCAGAAAAAGCCGGGTTTAAATTGTTGGCTCCGTTAAAAATGGTAATATCTGTGGTTGTTTTTGTAGCGAGGTCATAAACCGCCAAATTAAACGGAATGGTTTGCGCTAAAGATTGGTCGTAAGTGGTGCGGTCGCTGGTAAAAACAATCTTTTTGCCATCGTGGGAAAAGCTGGGCTGGTAATCGGTGTATTTATCGTTGGTGATCTGTGTTACTGTTTTTGTGGAAATATTGTACAGGTACAAATCGCTTTGCCCTTCGGCCAAAGCATTAAAAACAATGTCATTGCCGTTTGGCGACCAGCTTAAATTACTAAACTGCTTGGCTTTTTTCATGGAAGATTCTTCCATCACACGGCCGCTGTTTGCATCAACAATCACTAATTTATTCCGGCCTTCGTTAAAAACGCTGAAAGCAAAACGTTTGCTATCGGGCGACCAGGTTCCGGCCGATTCGATGAAGTTAAATTCATCAATGTGCGTGTTCGAGACCTTGCTCGTTAGCTTTCGTAAAATCCTTCCGGTTTTCGCATCGGCCAAATAAAGATCAATACTGAACAGGTTTTTTTCGGAAAGGAAAGCGATGTATTTTCCATCGGGACTGATCGCCGGCGCCACATTCATTTTCCCGCTGTTTTTATCGTCAATCACTTTCATCCCAACCGGAACTTGCAGCGTGTCTTTTAAATACGGTTTGTAGGTGGCTTCAATGGAGTTTTTCCATAAGCTGGAAAGCGTTTTTTCATCGTAACCAAATGTTCTGCGGATGCCATATTCCAAACCAAAATGCGCCGTGTTTTTGAAAAAAGGCACAATCACCGAATCGCCGTAAGTTGACCCAACGAACGACCAAAAAGCCTCGCCATAACGGTACGGAAAGTATTTGCTGCTGGTGGTTAAATCTTTCAAAGTTGGGATGTCTTTGTTGAGGTAGGCATCGCGCATCCACATGGCCGTATAAGCATCTTTTTTGCCCAGCGAAAGATATTCCGCCATCCCTTCGATCATCCACAACGGCAAATTATTGATACTGCTTACATCGCCTTGCGCCCGGTTGTTGTCGAGCAGCGTATGGTATTGAAATGCGTGAACCAGTTCGTGGCCGATCACGTGGCGCGTGGTCTGGCTGGTTTCCATGAGCGGCATCACCACACGGTTTTTTAAGCCTTCAGTTACGCCGCCTGTGCCTACGCCAATTTCGCCTTGTATCGCAGTAGTTTGTTCAAAATCAGGATGATCGGCATATAAAATAATCGGGTTGGCTTTTCGGAAAGTATCCTGAAAAACCTGTTGATGGATGGTGTACCAAAGTTCGCTTTCCTGGGCAAAACGTTTGATCACGCTGTCGTTTTTCAGGTAATAATAAATTTCAAAATGCGGGGTTTTATAAACCTTAAATTTGAGGTTTTTGTAGCGGACTTTATTTTGCCCGAAGTATTGGGCATCCGAATTTTTAGGCAGTAAAAACAGTATGCCGAAAATGCAGCACAGTGTACAAAACAACTTTTTAAATGGGTAGCGGGTAAGTTTTGGTTTTTCCATATTGACCAACCTGGATAAAATTAAATGCTTCTTTTATGGGTATATTTTTTGCCTCGGTTAGGATAACGCAGATTTAGACCAATTATTAAACCTCAAGTTCAATTTGTAGAAAAATATTATGGATTGATGGCCGGCTCGGTAACCGAAGTGGTATCTGCAATTGGCGCGGCAATACTGTCTGTGCGTGTGGTGTCCACCTTAATCCTCGGCGTTGGGCAGTTGTATTCTTTGCTGATCTTGCTCCAGGGTTTCGGGAACGGGCCACGGGTATAACCGGATTTCGGGTCGTCGTAAACCTTTTCCATAAATTCGCCAAAAATAGGCAGAGCCGTGCGCGAGCCTTCGCCAGTTTGCGAAGTTTTAAAATGGACGCTGCGTTCATCGGCACCCACCCAAATCCCGGTAACCAAATCTTTGGTGATGCCCATGTACCAGCCATCGGCGTAGCCGGAAGACGTGCCCGTTTTGCCGCCGATCTGGTTGTTGCCGCCTTTCCACAAATCCGGGTATTCCCACAAAGCCTGAGACGTTCCGCCTGGTTCTTCCATCCCGCCGCGGAACATGTACAACATCAGCCAAGCGGTTTCTTCGCTTAAAACAGAAGTCGTTTTCGGTTTAAATTCTGCTACAACATTGCCTTTATTATCGGTTATTTTTGAAACGAGGATCGGGTCAATGCGGTTTCCTTTGTTCAAAAAAGTACTGTAAGCACGTACCATTTCATAAACAGAAACATCGTTGGAACCCAAAGAAACGGAAGGAACGGACTCTAAATGGCTTTCGATGCCGCATTTGTGCGCATATTCTACCACTTTGTCCCAACCTACTTTTTCGGTAACCTGTGCTGTAATGGAATTAACGGATTTTCCCATTGCCCAGCGCAAGCTCATTTCCTGGTATGAAAAACTAAAAGTGGCATTTTTAGGTTCCCAAACATCCGGTTTTCCTTCGTTATTGATGTATTTGATGGAAACCGGTTTATCGGTAAACTTATCGCAAGGCGTCATTCCGTTATCCAGCGCAGCGCAATAAGCAAAAGGTTTAAAAGTAGAACCAGCCTGGCGTTTGGCTTGGTTTACGTGGTCGTATTTAAAGTATTGGTGGTTGATGCCGCCCACCCAAACCTTGATTTTTCCGGTGGATGGTTCGATCGTCATCATGCCGGTGTTCAACAATCGCGCATAATATTTGATGGAATCGTAAGTCGAAAAAGTAGTGTCCTGATCGCCTTTCCAAGTAAAAACCTGCATCCGTTTTTTACGGTTAAAATAAGCATCCACCGAATCCTGGTTGTTTTTGTACTTTTTTTCGAGCAGATTATAGATTGGCAAACGCTGCACGGCACGTTGCGGAAAATCCAGGATTTCTTTGCCATCCAACGTTCGCCACGGGTTTTCTTTCCCCCAAACACCTTGAAAACGTTTTTGTAAAGCTTTCATTTTATCGGCAACGGCTTCTTCGGCGTAGCCTTGCAATCGGGAATCAATCGTGGTATAAATTTTTAAACCATCAGCATACAAATCGTAATCGTTGTCATCGCACCATTTTTCCAGCCATTTGTCCACGGCAGTACGGATGTACGAATCGCCCTGCGCTTCGTTCTCCACATAACTCAAATCCAGCGTAATTGGGCTGGTGCTGTAATTGGTATAATCCGCTTTGGTGATGTAGCCGTATTTCTCCATCTGCGACAAAACCACATTCCGCCGTTCCTTAGATTTTTCCGGGTTTTTGATGGGATTGTAGGTAGAAGTCGCTTTCAACATACCAATCAAAGTAGCGGCTTCGGCAGGATTAACCTGGTCGGGGTTCTTATTAAAATATTTAAGCGATGCTGTTTTTATGCCGAAAGAATTGTTGCCGAACGGAACGGTGTTGAAATACAAAGTGAGGATTTGGTTTTTGCTGTAGCTGCGCTCGATCTTAAACGCCGTGAGCCATTCTTTAAATTTGTAAGCAATGGTGCGCAAAACCGGAACATGCGAAATCGGCCCCTGGTATTTCTTTTTCCGCGTTTGGAACAAATTCTTGGCCAACTGCTGCGTAATCGTACTTGCGCCGCGCCGGTCGCCGGTTGCCGTAGAAACCATGCTGCTGAACAATCCATAAAAATCCACGCCGTGGTGCTGGTAAAAACGCGTATCCTCGGTAGCAACCAAAGCATGGATAAGGTTGGGCGAAATCTTGTTAAAATCCACCGGCGAACGGTTTTCCTTGTAATACCGCCCGATCAGTTTTCCATCGGCCGTATAAACATCAGAAGCGATAGACAAAGTTGGGTTTTTAATATCCCCCGTGTTTGGCGAATGGCCGAACAGCCACAAAAAGTTCAGCTCGACGGCACAAAACAGGATGATGATAAAATATACCAGGTAAACGAAGTATCGTAAAACCGGATTTTTTAAGCTTAAAAACATAAATAAACGAAGTGTTTCGAGGTGTACAAACGTAAGCAATTAAGCCATATTACCAGCTTGTGCAAAATTCTGTAGCGATATTTATACTGATTACTTTAGCTTTTGTTCGGTTGCCGAGGTTTTTGCCGGTAAACCAGCCTTCACATCTGCTGCAACTTTGGTAAAAGTCCCGCTTACCACTTTGCTCAGGATACTGTTTTTAGCGGCCACAATTTTGATGGTTGTGGTGTTGCTGATATTGATCGGGCCAACATATTCCTTGGATTGCAAAGTCGGTGTACTGCCATCCAAAGTATAATAAATTTTCACGCTGTCTCGTGCCGAAGCTGCCGAAACGGTAATCGGTTTGGAAAAAGTTTTGGAAGGCGCAACGAGATAAGGGTTCACCGTAATCAAATGGTCGGTGATGGCCGAAACTGGTTTTTCCAAATCCGCCATGTACAGTTTGTTGGGCAACCTGCCGATAAAAACATCCCAGTTGCCGCCGTTGGCCAAACTTTCATACGGTAAAAACAGCTTGTTGTAAGGCTTTCCGTTGAGTTGCATCCCCTGCAAATAAAAACTGTTGGTTGCGTTTCCGGAAGAATTGATGATAAACTTTTTCCCGTTTTCGAGGTTGATCGTTGCTTTATCAAAAACTGGCATCCCAATCTGAAAGTTGTTTTGGCCGGGCGCGATGTTGTACAAACCCAAAGCGTTCATTACGTACCAGGCACTCATCTGTCCGCAATCTTCGTTGCCGGCCAAGCCATCCGGTGCAGCTTTGTACAACGTGTTCATAATTTTGTTGAGGTAATATTGCGTTTTGTAAGGGTCGTCGGTAAAATTGTACAAGTAAGCGATGTGGTGGCTCGGCTCGTTTCCGTGAACGTATTGGCCAATTGTCCCGGTAATGTCTGGCAAGCTTCTGCCCGTCATTTCCGGACTGGCAGAGAACAAAGCATCCAGTTTGTTTTCCAAATTTTCTTTTCCGCCCAGCATCGTGGTTAAACCGTTCACATCCTGCGGCATAAAAAACGAAAACTGCCAGGCATTGCCTTCGGTGAAGTTATTGTCCACATCCGAAGGTTTAAAAGGCGAAAGCCAACCGCCGTTGCTACGCGTTTGCACAAATCCGGTTTGATTGTTGTAAACATTCTTCCAGTTTTGGGCGCGCTGGATATATTCGGCATAATCCTGGTCTTGCTTTAACATTTTAGCCATCTGGGCGATGCACCAGTCGTCGTAAGCATATTCCAAAGTTTTGGAAACCGATTCGTTTTCATCTTCCGCCAAAACCAAACCGTTTTTCCGGTACGAATCCAAGCCAAACTGGTTTCGGTTGACGGCATCTTTCATCATTTTAAAAGCTTTTTCGGCATCAAAACCGCGCAAACCTTTTGCGTAAGCATCCACGATAACCGGGATGGAATGGTTACCGATCATACAAAAAGTTTCATTAGAAGCAAGCGGCCAAACGGGCAGCAATCCACTTTGCTCGTTCATCGCCATAAAACTTTTGATAAAATCCAGCGTGCGTTTTTTATCAATTAAAAGAAGTAATGGATGCTCGGCGCGGTACGTGTCCCACAAAGAAAAAACGGTGTAATAGTTAAAGCCTTCTGCTTTGTGGATCTGCTGGTCTAAACCTCGGTACTGCCCGTCAACATCGTTGTAAATATTAGGCACCAGCATGCAATGGTACAATGCCGTGTAAAAAATCGTTTGTTTGATGCGGGCGTAATCTGATGTCCGGGTCCTTGGTTGCGGCCTTCCTGCAAAACCGCCAAAACCCATGTTGTTTTGCTGAACCGGAGCCATCACCGGCGCGCCGCCTTCTACCTGAATTTTGGCAAGCTCCTTTTGCCAGGTATCTTTTGCCGCACGCATTACTTTTTTAAAGTCGAAATCGGGCACTTCGGCATCCAAATTTTTTAAAGCGCCATCGGCACTGACGGAAGAAATACCAACTTTGGCAATCACTTCGCCGGGGTTATCAAATTGCACAAACATTTTGATGTTCTTGCCTTGCAGCTTTTTTTCGCCTTCTTTGATCTGGTCGTTTTGGGCGATACCATAAGTTTTAAAAGGCTTGGAAAACTTGGCGTAAAAGTAAACCGACTGGTCTTTTGCCCAAGAAGACGAGCGGCGAAAACCACGTATTTCGTGATCATTGACCACTTCAATCCAGGAATCCAAAACCGAATCGCGGTGCTGCAAATCAATGATGATATTTGCTTCTTTTGTGGATGGAAAACTGTAACGGTGCACGCCAACGCGTGTGGTTGCGGTCAGCTCTACTGTAATGTTGTATTTATCTAAGGTGGTGGTGTAATAACCGGGAGCAGCATCTTCGTTTTTTTTCTGAAAAGCGGAGCGGTAATCTTTGTTGTTTAACTGTGGTTTTCCGGTAGTTGGCATAAACAGCACATCGCAATAATCGGCAACTCCGGTTCCGCTCAAATGAGTATGCGAGAAGCCGTAAACCAGCGAATCCGTATAGTAATAACCGGAACTGCCGTCCCAGCCTTCCAGCCGTGTATCCGGACTTAACTGCACCATTCCGAAAGGCACAACCGCGCCGGGATACGTGTGGCCATGGCCGCCGGTGCCGATAAAAGGGTCAACCAATCGGGTATAATCCACTTTTCTTTGTGCCGATGCTTCGTTTAGCAGCATAAAAATGAGCGGTAAAAAGAGCAGTTTATGTTTGATGGAATTCATTGATGTTATGGTGTGAACAGGAAGAAGAACGCGTGTGAAAAATTAAAATTTTGTAAATAGATTTTTGGTTGTGCAAATAACGGTAATTATCCAATTTTCGTTTCTGCCATTAGAAAATCCGGTTTAAAAGGTTTTGGCTAAAGCCAACTTCACAGCTTTGTTTCCCCGGCTTAAAGGCCGGGGCAATGAAAAAAAACCAGGCAATTGCAAAAAAACATCTGGTGAAAATATAAGGGTTTCATTGCCCCGACCTTCAGGCCGGGGATAATAAAAAACAGGTATGAGGCTTTAGCCAAAAAACGAAAATCAAAAAAAATGCAATGCTTCTTTTACCGGCATAAAATCAGTGTCCGCTTATTCTTTTATTTTTTGGGAAAATGCACCGTTAGCTTTTCTGCTTCTTTCAAAAAATAATTACAATGCTTCTTTTATCGGTATAAAATCAATGGCCGCTTATTCTTTTTATTTTTTGGGAAATTCCATTGTCAGCTTTTACGTTTTTTTTAAAAATTACAATGCTTCTTTTATCGGGTAAAAATCAGTGTCTGTTTATTCTTTTATTTCTTTAAAAAATGCATCATCAGCCCTGATGCTTCTTTTATCCCTAAAAAATTGGCGTATATCGGCCTCGTTCAAATCTTTATAAATTTTGGTGGAATGGATGATCTTTTTTCCCCGTTTGTACAATTCCTCCGGTGAAGTTGGCAAACTTCTCCAGGAAACGCCGAAGGGTAAATTGCCGCTTTCCAGATCGCCCAACTCAAAACCGATGGCTTTGGTCAATAAGCCAAAAATATGGTCTTCTTCCAAATAAATCTTTTGAATGCCGTAATCCGGCAGCATATTGGCTTCGTGCAGCTTTTGCAAAAAAAGTTCGCTCACCATGTAAGCACCGCCAAAAACATTTTCGCCCATGGCATAACCGTTCAACAAAGCTTTAATCACCAATCTGCGCAACGCCAGGTTTGCTTTTGGTTTGGATAAGAAACGCCAGGTCAGCGCGTAAGTGGTGATTTGGTGCATCGGCCAGTAATTTTCGACCGCGTTCCCGGCAAAATCCCGCGGTTCTTTTCCACGTTTTACAAACCCGGCAATACCGATTTTAGAATTTTTATCAAACATTTCAATCGCTTCTGCCTGCGGGTTGTATCCCGTAATCAACGCATCGGTGTCCATCCGCAGTAAAACTTTAAACTGGTAATTGTCCAGCGCATAAGCAAAAGCATGGCTTAAAGTAATGTACAAACCGCCCAATAAACCGAACCGCTGCTGGTTAATAATCACGTCAATATCCGGATAATTTTGCTTCAACTGAGCGCCAAAATCTTTCTTTGAATCATCAATCAAAATGATTTTATAAGGGCACAAACAGTAATGGATAATGCTGTCCAAAGTATCTGCAATAAAAGGGATTTTGCAGTTTGGCCCAACCGGAATCACTACCAGCAAATCGTATTGTTGCTTCATATCATGTTTCTGTTTTATGTTGAAAATAACAGGTTGTGTAAAGGTAAAATTCAAACACAAAAAACCCCGGCTGGATTGCTTTTCCTGCCAGGTTTATATGTTCAATTCGAGAAAAAGGTTACTTGGTTAATTCAAATCCCCAGTCTTTTCCTTTATCCACCGCCGGAACGCCGCTGGCCATCCAAACCGGCATCGGCGCGCCTTTTAAATAATGGTCAAAAAACTGTTGCTCGCGGATGGAAATGTCTTTCCGGTTTTGGCGCAGCACCAAATTATGCGCTTCGTTATTGTATTGCAGCAACCAAACCGGTTTATTTAGGCGACGCAAAGCCGTAAACATTTCGATGCCTTGATACCAGGGAACGGCACCATCCGCATCGTTCGACATAATCACCACCGGCGTTTTCACTTTCGGCAACTGGAACAAAGGCGAGTTTTTGATGTACAAATCGGTATTGTCCCACAAATTGGAACCGATGCGGCTTTGCCCTTTTTCGTACTGGCCTTCACGCGTGATGCCGCTTTCCCAACGAATGCCGCCGTAAGCCGAAGTCATGTTGGCAACCGGCGCGCCCGCCCAGGCAGCGGCATACATATTGGTTTGCGTGATGAGGAAAGCAACCTGGTAACCGCCCCAGCTTTGTCCCTGGATGCCGATGTGTGCACCATCAACCCAAGAGTTTTTCTTTAAATTCTCGACACCCGAATTGATGAATTCGACTGCAGAAGCGCCGGGCTGGCCTCTTTCATAACTGATATCCGGCGTAAAAACCAGATAACCATTGCTAACAAAAAACGAAATTGGCAGGCGCGAAGGTGTTGGCGCAGGCGGAACGTAGCTGTACAAACCTTCGGAAAGTTTTTCATAAAAATAAACCAGCATCGGATACTTCTTTTGCGGGTCGAAATTCTCCGGCTTGTACAAAATCCCTTTGGACGGATAACCTTTTGGCGTTGTCCAGCTCACCAATTCGGCCGTTCCCCAGTTGTATTGGCTTTGCTGCGGATTGATGGCGCTTAGTTTTACTTCTTTTTTCAAATCCGTGGAAACATATAAATCCGGAGAATGCTGGTAATTTGCTTTGGTGTAAATGTATGCATCGCTGTTTTTGGCTTTTTGCAAAGCACCGAAACTGTAAGGAACCATCAATATTTTCTCAGGCGTTTTGTTACTGGCAAAGGTTTTTTTATAAATTCCCCATTGTTTGTTTTCTTCGTTCTGCACTAAAAACAGCAGCGGTTTTTTGGTTGGGATTGCTTTTTCCTCTTCATTTCCTGCCGCGTTCATCCTTCGGTTTGGTGTTGGATAACGGAAAATGAGCTTGTTTTTTCGGCCAAAACCGTTGGTTAAATTGCTGGCCTGCCCATTTGCCGGGTCAATTTTCCAAATATCGTAACGGTCGTAAACCAGCAAATCTTTATCGCCTTCCGTCCAGCCGGAAATGCCATAGGGCGAAGGATCGTCTGGCACATCGTTGTCTTCTTCGCCCATTTTTGTTCCGGTAGCAGCCGTTAAGTTTGTTTTTTTGCCGGTAAAAACAGCATAGCTAAACCAGTTTTGGTTGGCCGAATCAAACCAGATGACATAATTCCCGACAGGCGAAATCTGGTAACGCGCTTTTAAACGCGTGTTGATCTTTTTATATTCGCCGGTTTTAGTATCAATCAGATACGCTTCCTGCAAGTTTCCCGCCCAAACGGCTTGCGCACGCGCACCTGTATCGGTAACGCCCAAAGCAAAACGGGCATCGGTGTTTTCGGGAAGCATCACATCCTGAACACCGGGATTTGCCAATTGAACCAACTTGTGTTCTGCTTCCGAAGGTGTAATTACCGCCAAATAATTGCGGCGCAGTTCGCGCTGTAAATTGTGTAATTGCTGCGGTTGCAGGTAATCGTCTTTGTAGTTCCAAATGTCCAGCTTGGCATGTTCAAACTCCACCAAAGTAGTATCCGCAGGTTTTGGGATAGGCGCAGTGCCGAAAAATAAACGGCTTCCGTTTTTGCTGAAATAAACCCGGCCATCGCCGCTCACCATCCATTTTGCCGGCATTCCTGCCGATCCTGGCGCTGCAATTACTTCGGCACTGTCTTTTGAAGTGTTGTAGTAATACAATTTAAAAGGTTTCACCTGCGCCTTTTCCGGGTTTTTCTCGGCCGCAAAAGCCAGTTGTTTTCCGGTTTCATCAAAAACCAAATTGCGGTAATTGCCCCGGCCGCTGCTTACTGTTTTTAGCACATCTTTTTCAACATCGTACCAAAACAAACCTGATTTTGCGTCTTTATTTTTCCGCGGAACCGTTGTGGCAAACACTAAATACTTTCCGTTTTTATCCAACTGATAATCGGTTACATATTTAAAGGTGCGCTGTTTGCCGTTCAGCAATTGTTTCAGGGTGAGGTCGGCACCTTCGCGGGTTGGCGGCGCAACGGTTTGGGCAACTGCTTTTTTGGTGGTATCCGAAACGGCCGGTTTTTTTAAGGTATCGCTTGGCGCGAGGTAAGCCAGTACTGAAGCTTTTTCGTCCATTTTGAAAGAACGGACGGCCGGGATTTTGGTGATTTGGTTTGATCCAAGCGACATAATCCCCAACGTATCTTTCGGAAAGTCTTCCTGCTTTTTCTTTTTGATGCGCGCCAAACGGGTAGCTGCATAAAACGGACGGATCAAAAAAGCGGCATATTTGGAATCAGCCGTAATGCGTGCCGTATCTGCCCGCGGAACCTGGGTTTTGTTGCTGTTTTTAGCAGTAGAAATTACAAGCGTGGCATCGCCTTGCTGCGGTTTTATCACAAATAAAACCCATTTGCCGTCATCGCTGATACGTTCGTTGCTGATGCTTTGCCAGCCATCGTAAACTGAATGGTCTAAAGGTTTTTTGGCGGTTGTTTGTGCCGATGCCGCACCAAACAAAAAACACAGCAGAGGCAGGAGTAATCTTTGCATAAATAAACTTTTGTTAAAGCTTAAATATGCTGTTTTTATCGAATAAAAATTGGTGTGGGAATAAAAAAGTTACAAAGCAATTAAGCAGTCTTACAAAAATTATAAAGAAATAAACTCTTCGTCAGTCATTTTAAAATCGTCATGAAAAATGATGGTTACTTTGCCTTGTAATATGCCCAACTTTCGCTTTGCCTTGCTCGAAGTCTTTTTTTTGATGCTTTCTATCTGTTTCCGCACTTTCAAATAATTAGCGTAGCGTTTATTCATCGAAGTTGTTTAAACTTTTATTTTTTTGTTAATTCTTCTGAGGAAAAATACGCAGAATGCCATCCAGTGCATCGCCATCCAGTTCCTGGATAGGACTTCATATCTGATAACCAATCCCTTAAAGCCGTCCATCCAAGCG
>NZ_JBGCVY010000029.1:0-46150 GCF_041088075.1 Mucilaginibacter sp.
TTCTTTTGCTTCCATGGGAGGAAGAATAATAATTCTTTCCTTTTCAAGGAGATTATCTAAGTATGTTTTTGGAGATTCTGTAGCTTCTATCATAAGCTAATAAATTTAGTAATAATCCCATCTTCGTCAACTATATATCCAAAATAATCTAATAAAAACTTAAAAGTAATTTCTTTTTCGATTGTTGTTGCAGATTGGATGATTGCATAAACATTCATTTTACCAGTAGAACTATCCCAATAGTTCTTTTTCATAACTTGATGTCTACCACATAGTGCTTGCCACTGTTCTGAATTAGTTAAATCCGATTCAGGGTTTATTGAATGAGGCGTTTTATGATCTGGAGTTAATTTAACTTTTCCTCCTCCAATAGGATCAGTTTCGCCTTCTTTTAATAGACATAGTTTTCCGTCTTCTTTCCATTCACAGCAAAAGTTTGCTTTAGTTAAGACTTCCTGCCAAGCTAATTTAGTTGGACTTACTCTTTTACCGGCTTGTACTCTTTTATCAGAAGAAGTCATCAGATATTCTTCGACTCTTAACCAACCCCTATTCCTCCAAGAAAGAATAGTATATCCTTCATCTGTTCTTAATTCTGATAATCTTTGGTGCCAATTTTCCGGTTGTTTACCAGTAACAGGGTCTATTGCAACTTCGAGAATCTGTTCTCGTGTTATAATTTTACCTATATTATCAAGGAATAAAGCTTCTATTCGTTGTTTAATTGAAGATTGATTATACTTCTTTTCAACCTTTCCATAAACCTTGTCAAAATGATTTTTTTCGTTTGCTTTACTCATTGATACTTCTTTTATCAATCCAATTTCAGCACCGCCATAAACGCCGATTGCGGGATTTCCACATTACCAACCTGGCGCATCCGTTTTTTACCTTTTTTCTGCTTTTCCAACAATTTCCGTTTACGGGAAATATCGCCGCCGTAACATTTTGCAGTTACATCTTTTCGTAAAGCTTTTACGGTTTCGCGGGCGATGATTTTGGCGCCGATAGAAGCCTGAACAATGATTTCAAACTGCTGGCGCGGAATCAGTTCTTTCAGTTTTTCGCAAATCTTCTTGCCAAAATCATAAGAATTGCTGCGGTGGATTAAGGAAGACAAGGCATCAACCGGTTCGCCGTTTAAGCGGATATCCAAACGCACCAAATCTGATTGACGGTAACCAATTTGCGTGTAATCAAAAGAAGCATAACCTTTCGAAATCGTTTTCAGCTTATCGTAAAAATCAAAAACAATTTCGCCCATTGGCAGCTCAAAAATCAGTTCCACACGATCGGCAGTCAGGTAAGATTGATTGACAATCGTACCGCGTTTTTGGATGCAAAGCGACATCACCGGGCCAACAAACTCGGATTTGGTAATGATATTGGCTTTAATGTATGGTTCTTCCACAAAATCCAACTTGCTTGGATCGGGCAAATCAGAAGGATTATGAACGTGCAGTTCTTCACCTTTCGTAGTAAAAGCTAAGTAAGAAACGTTGGGAACAGTGGTGATTACCGTCATGTCAAACTCGCGCTCCAAGCGTTCCTGTATAATTTCCATGTGCAACATGCCCAAGAAACCGCAACGGAAACCAAAGCCTAAAGCCGCAGATGATTCCGGTTCGAAAACCAGCGAAGCATCGTTTAACTGCAGTTTGGCCATGCTTTCACGCAGCTCTTCAAACTCGTCTGTATCAACCGGGTAAATGCCCGCAAAAACCATCGGTTTTACTTCTTCAAAACCTTGTATTCCGGTTGCGCATGGGCGGTCAACGGTGGTAATTGTATCGCCCACTTTAACTTCGCGTGCTTCTTTTATGCCCGAAATTATGTAGCCTACGTCGCCGGTTTTGATGACGGCTTTTGGCAACTGGTTCAGCTTTAACGTGCCAACTTCATCTGCAAAATATTGCTTTTCGGTTGCCACAAATTTCACTTTATCGCCTTTGCGGATTTCGCCGTTCACCACTTTAAAATAAGCGATGATGCCGCGGAAAGAATTAAAAACCGAATCAAAAATTAACGCTTGCAAAGGCGCATCCGGGTCGCCAACCGGCGGCGGAACACGTTTTACAATCGCTTCCAGAATCTCGTGCACGCCCAAACCTGTTTTGCCGGATGCCGCCAGAATATCTTCGCGTTTGCAGCCGATTAAATCCACAATCTGGTCTTTCACTTCTTCGGGCATAGCGCCAGGCAAATCCATTTTGTTGAGGACCGGGATAATTTCCAGGTCATTTTCTAACGCCAGGTATAAGTTAGAAATGGTTTGCGCCTGGATGCCTTGTGACGCGTCCACAATCAGCAGCGCGCCTTCGCAGGCAGCGATGGAACGCGAAACTTCGTACGAAAAATCAACGTGGCCGGGCGTGTCAATCAAGTTCAAAACGTAGGGCTGGCCGTCCAAAATATAATCCATTTGGATGGCATGGCTTTTTATCGTGATGCCGCGTTCGCGTTCCAAATCCATATCGTCAAGCAGTTGCGCCTGCGATTCGCGTTGCGTAATGGTGTGCGTATATTCGAGCAAACGATCGGCCAGCGTACTTTTGCCGTGGTCTATATGTGCGATAATGCAGAAATTGCGGATGTGCTTCATTTGAACCGCAAAAATAGCGTTTTAAAGGCACAATTGTTGGGTATAATTTTGGCGGATTTTAACTCAGGAAAATGAAAAGTTTTACAGCAGAATTTAGGGGCGGACTGGAACATATTTTACACGAAAAATTAGGCGGTAAAAGCAGCATCCACGAAATTGTGGAAGTTACGGGTGGCAGCATCAACGAAGTTTACCGCTTGCAATCGGCGGCTGGATTTTTTATTTTAAAGCTGAACAGCGCGCAACAATTCCCCAAAATGTTTGAACTCGAGGCCGAAGGTTTGGAAGCCATCCGCAAAACAAAAACGGTTGCTGTGCCGGAAGTAATTGCAACCGGGCATTTTGCTTACCAAAGTTATTTGTTGTTAGAATACATAGAAACCGGAACGAAAACACCGGCAGCGATGCAATTATTAGGTTCGCAACTGGCGCAAATGCACCAAAATACGGCGGAAGGTTTTGGTTTTGAAAACGACAATTACATGGGTTCGTTGCCGCAATCCAACAAAAAACATTCAAGCTGGCAATCGTTTTTTATAGAAGAACGCTTAAAACCGATGGTAAAGTTAGCTTTTGATGCTTCTTTTATCGACCAAAAATTGGTGTCGGATTTTGAAAACCTGTACCAAAAGCTGGGCGGGTTTTTTGAGGAAGAAAAGCCAGCTTTAATTCATGGTGATTTGTGGGGCAGCAATTATTTGATCGGCAGCGAAGGCAAACCTTATTTAATTGATCCGGCCGTCAGTTACGGTTTTCGCGAGTTCGATCTGGCCATGACGCATCTTTTCGGAGGTTTCAGCACTGATTTTTACAAGGCTTATCAGGAAAAATTTCCTTTGCAAAAAGGCTGGCAACAACGTGTGGATTTGTGGAATCTGTATCCGTTGTTGCTGCATTTGAATTTGTTTGGAACGGGCTATTTGGGGCAGGTGAGGAGTGCGGTGAGGAAGTTTATTTAATCTTCAAAATACAACTCCAACGCTTCCTGTAAATTGGCTAAAGCTTCTTCTTTTGTTTCGCCAAAACTGGAAACTTCAACATTTAAACATTTGGCTACATAAAATTTACCTTCTTTCCAGACGATGTTTCCTAGCTCAACCGTTTTCATTGTTTTTTTATTTGAAAGTACTGATTTTACTGTAAAGTTCAAGTAATTGCTATTTCTTTTAACAAAAATAATTTTCGTTTTAATATTGTTGCTAAATTTCTTATCATTGCTTGATGCAGCAAAACCCGCAACTCGACCTCGCCAATAACTTTGTACAGCATACCAACCGCAATATTTTTTTGACGGGAAAAGCCGGAACGGGCAAAACCACGTTCTTGCACCAATTGAAAAAAACGTCGCACAAACGGATGGCCGTAGTGGCACCAACCGGTGTAGCGGCCATCAATGCTGGCGGCGTTACCATTCATTCGCTTTTTCAGTTGCCGTTCGGGCCGTACCTCCCGCAGGAAAACAAACAACAACAATACAACCGGCAGTTTAACCGCGAAAAGGTCAATCTTATCCAAAGTCTGGATTTGTTGGTAATTGACGAGATCAGCATGGTACGTGCCGATGTTTTGGATGCGATGGACGAAGTGCTGCGCCGTTACCGCAACCGTTCCAAACCTTTTGGTGGCGTGCAATTGCTGATGATCGGCGATTTGCACCAGCTTTCGCCCGTAGCGAAAAACGAAGAATGGCAATTGCTGAAACCGCATTACGATACGTTGTATTTTTTCAGCAGCAAGGCTTTAAAGCAAACGCCGCTGGTAAACATCGAACTGAAACACATTTACCGTCAGGCCGATACTGTTTTTATCGGCCTTTTAAACGCCATCCGCGAAAACCGGATTACAAAGCAGGTTTTGACAGATTTAAACCAGCGCCACATTCCTGATTTTAAGCCCAATGAGCAGGAAGGCTACATCACTTTAACCACACACAACAATTCGGCACAATATTTAAACGCCAGCAAACTGGCCGAAATCAAAGAACCGGTACACCAATTTAAAGCTGTAATTCAGGGCGAATTTCCTGAGTTTTCTTATCCGACCGTTTTGGATTTGGAACTGAAAATCGGTGCACAAGTAATGTTTGTGAAGAATGACAGTTCGCGAGAAAAGCTTTTTTACAACGGCAAAATTGGAAAAGTGGCGCGGGTGGAAGATGAAACAATTTTTGTAAAATGCCCGGGCGAAGAAGATGAAATTTTAGTGGGCCCGGTGGTTTGGCAAAACATCAAATACGCTTTAAACCCAACCACAAAAGAAGTAGAAGAAACCATCATCGGCAGTTTTACGCAATATCCGCTGCGGCTGGCCTGGGCGATAACGATCCATAAAAGCCAGGGTTTAACGTTTGAAAAAGCCATTATTGATGCGCAGGATGCTTTTGCGCATGGCCAGGTTTATGTGGCTTTAAGCAGATGTAAAACGCTGGAAGGCATGGTTTTAAGCAAGCCGCTGAAAGGGGAAAGCGTGATTACCGACCGTACGATTGCGACTTACACCATCGAAAGTGAACGCAATGTGCCGACAGAAAGTGTTTTATCGGAAGCCAAAAAAGTTTTCCAGGAAACGTTGCTGCGCGAGTTGTTTGATTTCGGACAGATCAAGTTCCGCTATTTTGCACTTTTAAAACTCGCTGAAGAAAACGACAATTTATTGGCCGGAAAATTTGCGCAAACTTTGCACGAATTGAAAGTTATAGCCGAAAAAGAAATTTACCTTATTGCCGATAAATTTCAGCAGCAATTAAACCAATTGTTGCAACAGCCGCTTTTGCCAGAAGAACACCCCGAATTGCAGGAACGCGTGAAAAAAGCCGCCGCTTATTTTGTGTCGAAGCTGGAGCAGATGCTTCTTTTACCACTAAAAAATTGGGTTGTTGAGACAGATAACAAAGCCGTCCGAAAAAGCGTGCAAGGCGCGTTAAATGCTTTAAAACAGGAAGTTGCGGTTAAATTTATGGTGATAAAAGAAGCATCTGAAAAAAGTTTTAACGCGCTGGCTTATCTTCAGCACAAAGCCAACGCGGCTATTGATTTAAGTTTGGCTTCGGAAAAAGCAGCTTCTCCACAAAACAAAACAGAAACCGAGGCGGAAAAATTAGCTTATCCTGATTTGCACAGTGCTTTGCGCAATTGGCGAAACCGTTTGGCTGAGGAAAATAACATTCCGGCTTATGTTATTTTTCACCAAAAAGCACTGGACGATTTGGTGAAATATCTGCCTTCAACTTTAAAAGAATTGGAAAGCATTAAAGGTATCGGCCCGGCCAAAGTAAAAAAATACGGCGAAGAAATTTTAAGTTATATTGATGCTTTTTGCAAAAACAAGAATATTGAAAGGCAACCGATAGACCTTACAGTTCCGAAAGAAAAAACCAAAACGGCAACCAGTCAGGTTTCTTTTGAGCTTTTCCAATCCGGTAAAACCATTGTCGAAATTGCCGCAGAACGTAATCTTGCTTTAACAACAATTGAAGGGCATTTATTGTATTTTGTTAATTTGGACGAACTGGAGCTTACACAGATTTTCCCAAAGGAAATTTTAGATCAGGTTCAGCTTTACCTTAGCACAAACAAACCAGAAAATTTAACAGAAGCTAAAAATGCTTTAGGCGATGCCGTTTCTTACAGTGCCATTCGTGCAGTTGTTAAGCAGGAAAATTATCAGTTTCCGCAGAAAGCAAGCGCTGATTAGTTTTCGCTTGCCGATGCCAAATAATCCAACTCGCTTAGATCTTTTACGCAACCAAAACCAATTACATCGGCCACCACTTTGCCGTCGGTAACTTCTACAGCGCGTTTCAATTTATCGGCGCCAAACTTTTGCTGGATAGCGTACATCGTTTTGCGCGCTTTTTCGCCCTGGTTTACATCTTCAAACAGGCTGTACATCATTTTGCCGGTGTTTACAAAATCGGTTACCATCACCCGCAAACCGCTGATTTGATCATTAAAAATCGGTGCCGATTGCGTGGTTTCTTCAAAACGCGCAATCCTTTTTTTGATCATCCGCATCAAACTGATAGCATCCTGGATCGGAATGCTGATCGAAAACCCATCGTCCCAACGGCTGTCATCTACATACTTCACCGTAAAAGCAATGTTTTTGCAATAGAAATTGTGGTGTACCATGCGCCTTTCCAGCGTACTGCAAAGCGTTAAAAACAATTGTTCGATGTACTCCGGGTTGCTTCTTTTATCGGCAGAAATTTGGCGCATCGCCTGCATCCCTTTATAATCGCTTACCGACATGCCGGTTTCCACGAAATTCAATTTGTAATGCCAGTACAAACCTTCAATACTTTTAAAAACCGCTTTCAGCCTTTCGGGCGGCGTGTAGCGCATTTGCAGCGGCGTGGCAATACCGGCGCGCTCCAAACGGTAAACCATGTTTTTGCCAATCCCAGGCAAATCCGACAGTTTTAGCGCGCCCAATTTATCATCAATATTTTGTGCGGTGATAATTTGCAAGCCATCAAAACCACCCATGTCCGAACCTAATTTGGCCAAAAAAGCGTTTGGCGCAATGCCGATGGAACAGGTGAGCCAGTCGCCAACTTCCCGCTTAATATCTTCCTTTATTTTTTGTGCGATAAAAACAGTATCGGGATAAACCATTTGGTAATTGGTGAGGTTTACGATTGCTTCATCAATACTTTTCGGGATCACTTCCGGGCAATAGTGCTTTAAAACATTGATGATTTTGGTGTGGTATTGCCGGTAACGGTTCGGGTTGCTTTCCAGCGGGATCAGTTCCGGGCAAATTTTCATCGCTTCGTTTAAACGCATCCCGGTTTTTACGCCCATTCTTTTTGCCTCCACCGAAAGCGCAATGGCAAAACCAAACTTCCCGGTGTAAACGCAAACCGCAACCGGCCTTCCGCGCAGCCAGTAATTGTCCTGCTGTTCGCACCGGGCAAAAAAGCTGTTCATATCTACAAACAGAACGCGCGGTTCGGTTTGTACTTTGATGGAGTTGAGGTTCATAGCCACAAAAATGCTAAATAAATTAGCATTTGCAAGGCTAAAACCAAATAAACTTATCCACAATTTTTAGCTTTTTTTGATTGGGAAAGTTTAAAAAGGAGGAACATGAGGTGATAGTTATCCCGGAAAATTAAGTTTTAACTGCAAATTCAAAGAGCCGTAGGCTCGGCCAATTTTGTAGGAATGGGTTTTTAACCCGTTCAAATAAAAAGTGCAAACTTCACCATGCTTCTTTTACCACCCTAAAATCATCAAACAAAAATCCGGTTGCCCGAATAATTTTCGCGGAACTCTTTCGGTGTGCAAACCTTCTTCTTTTTGAAAATCCGATTAAAGTGCGAAATGTTGTTGAAGCCGCATTTGTAGGCAATTTCGGCAATGGTTTGCGTGGTGTCAATCAGCATCCGCGAAGCATGGCCCAAACGGATCTCGTTCAAACTGTCAATAAAAGTGATGCCCGTGCGTTTTTTAATAAAGCGGCTGAAAGAAGCTTCGGGCATGTTGGCAATTTTCGCCACTTCGGCCAAACTGATTTCGCGGTTAAAATTGGTGTTCATGTATTCAAACACTTTTTCGATGCGGCGGCTGTTATAATGCGATTTTTCGTTGTTAAAAGCAGCATCCGACAACGTTTGCATGTTTTTGGAAGTGGAAAGGTCGTGCAAAATAGACAGCAGTTCGAGCACAGAATCAAAACCGCTTTTCTGGCTCAGTTCCATAATCCGTGGTTTTAGCCGTTGAATGGTGCTTTTAGAAAACAAAATGCCGCGCTGCGAACGCTCCAACATGTTACGGATAAAACTTAGCTGGTTCTTTTTCAGGAGTTTATCGTCAAAAAGGTCTCGGTGGAACTGAATTGTTACCTCGGTAATTTCTTCGCTTTCGCATTGGTGCGTAAACCAGGCATGGTATTGGTTCGGGCCGATAAAAACCAGTTCCAAATCGTCAATCACTTCGATGTGGTCGCCCACAATGCGTTTGGCGCCTTTCGCATTCAGGATCAGGTTCAGTTCGTATTCTTCGTGGTAATGGAGCGGAAAATCGAACCTTTTTTTCACCCTGGAAAACATCGTAAAACAATCGCTTTGGGTAAGCGGCGTTATTTCCCGGATAACATTTGTCTGCATGTAATATTTGCTGTAAACTTAAATCTTTAGGTTTGGCTGCTTATAAAATCTTAAAGATAACGTTAAAATAGTATTAACCATATACGGGCGCATTTTTACGATAGTTGCACCAGTTTTACATTTATCGTTATAGAATGTTAAAAAAGCATTATCAAAGCCAATGCTTAAACAATAATTTTGAACCGGATAGTGTCAGAAGAAACCCAACCAATTTAACCCCAAAACCCAATGATAAATAAACTACAAAAAGTGTTGGCTGTCAGCTTATTGTTGGCCGCAATAACCGGTTTAACCACTTTACAGGCACAAAATATTTTGCCTGTTGATAAAGCTGCCACCCAGGAAACCAAAATGTTGTACAGCAACATGCAAAAACTGGCACAGTCAAAAGTGATTTTTGGCCACCAGGACGATTTGGCTTACGGCGTGGGCTGGGCCTACGAAAAAGGCCGGTCGGACGTTAAAAGCACGGTAGGCGCTTATCCGGGGGTTTACGGTTGGGAGTTGGGGCATCTGGAATTAGACAGCGCAAAAAACCTCGACGGCGTTCCTTTCAACAACATAATTTCATACGTAAAAGAAGTATATGCGCGTGGTGGCATCAACGAGTTTAGCTGGCATTTTAACGATCCGGTTACGGGCGCAACGGCCTGGAGCACACCAACTTCAACCGTAAAACAGATTATTCCGGGCGGCGGTCATCATGCCGCCTTTGTAAAATATTTAGACAAATTTGCCGCTTTTGCCAGCCAGTTGAAAGGCCCGAAAGGCGAGATGATCCCCGTGATTTTCCGCCCGTTCCATGAGCATACCGGCAGTTGGTTTTGGTGGGGAAACAAAGAATGTACGCCCGAAGAATACATCGCATTATGGCGTTTTACCGTTGATTACCTGCGCAATACCAAAAAACTGCACAACCTACTAATCGGCTATTCTGCTGCCGGTTATACCACCGAACAAGAATATTTGGAGCGTTATCCCGGCGATGCTTATGTAGATATCATCGGTTTTGATGCGTACATGGACAAAGACGCCGATTACTTTAAAAAAGACCTGGAAAACAAGTACCAAATCCTGGAAAAAGTAGCTACCGAACACCATAAAATTTCGGCCCTGACCGAAGTGGGCTACCAGGGAATCCCTGACCCAAACTGGTGGACGCAGGTTTTGCTTCCAATTATCACCAAATACAAAACGGCGTATATACTTACCTGGCGCAATTGGAAAACCGAACATTATTTTGCGCCTTATCCCGGCCAGGTCAGCGTTGCCGATTTTAAAAAGTTTTATGCTGATCCGCACATCATTTTCCAGGATAAATTATCGCATTCCATCTACACCCAAAAACTTTAAAAACGGATGTACGATCTGAAACCTTTTGAACAGGAACTGGAAAATATCTTAAACTTTTGGATAGATTATACGCCCGACAAGCAGCACGGCGGCTTTTACGGAAAAATTGATCACGACAACAAAGTTTATCCCGAAGCGCCAAAAGGCTCGGTTTTAAATGCACGCATTTTATGGAGTTTTTCGGCGGCTTATCTTCAAAACCCAAATCCAATTTATTTGGAAATGGCGAAGCGGAGTTACGATTATATCCATGCTTCTTTTATAGATAAAAAATTCGGCGGCGTTTACTGGACGGTAGATTTTCAGGGAAACCCGTTAGATACCAAAAAGCAGGTTTACGCTTTGGCATTCACGATTTACGGCTTATCGGAATATTATAAAATCAGCAAAGATGAAAATGTGCTTCTTTTAGCACAACAAATTTTTGCTGCTATTGAAAAGTACAGCTTCGACCCAAAAAACGGCGGCTACCTCGAAGCTTTCGCACAAAATTGGGAAGAGTTGCCCGACTTGCGTTTGAGCGAAAAAGATGCCAACGAGAAAAAAACCATGAACACGCATTTGCATGTTTTGGAAGCCTACACCAATTTGTACCGCGTTTGGCCGGATGGGTTTTTGAAGCAGCAGATCCGCGGGTTGATCCATGATTTTTTGGAACACATGATCAACCCAAAAACAAACCGTTTGATTTTGTTTTTGGATGAAAACTGGCAACCAAAATCTAACATTATTTCTTACGGTCATGATATTGAAGCTTCCTGGTTATTGCTCGAAGCCGCCGAAGTGTTGGAAGACGACATGCTTCTTTTACGGGTAAAAAATAAGTGTGTTGAAATGGCGCGATCGGCTTCAACCGGTTTAGACCGGGACGGTTCCATGTATTACGAGTACGAACCGGAAAAGGGCCATTTATGCAAAGACCGCCATTGGTGGGTGCAGGCCGAAGCGATGGTTGGTTTTTTAAACGCCTGGCAATTGACCGGCGGGCAAGCTTTTTTTGAGCAGTTTGAAAGCGTTTGGAAATACATTCAAACTTATATTATTGATGCGGAGAACGGCGAGTGGGTTTGGGGAATCCGGGACGACCAAAGCTTGATGCCCGGCGAAGACAAAGCCGGCTTGTGGAAATGTCCGTACCATAATTCGCGGGCATTGCTGGAAGTGATTTATCGTTTACAAAAAGTTGCCTGATAAACTAAAAGCCTGTTTAAAATTATGTTCTTTGCTATTTTGGCTAAAGCCAATAAACCTTATACATCACCACGGCCTAAAGGCCGTGGCAACTTATAAACTCTGCTTTTTGTTCCTCGAAACAAACTTGTTCGATAATATCAAATTATCTGTTGGCAAGCTAATGTATTAAATGCTACTTTAAAAGTTGTTTAAATTTTTTTCTGGCCTTTTTTGGCTGATGCTTCTTTTACCCTATAAAAATCAGTGCCAGTATCAGCTTAAACAAATCAAAAACCAGGCAACACCAATTTTTAGGCGGTAAAAGAAGCATGGTGTAAAGCACGAAAAGATAAGTCTAAACATGTTCTTAAATTGCCACGGCCTTTAGGCCGTGGACAAAGCGCACAAACAGCGGGCTTTAGCCAAAAACTAAAATTACAAGCCGTTAAATTTGTTGGCCTAAAAGAAGCATGAAAAACCGTTCCGATAAATTGAAACAAGCCCTAACTAAATTAGTATTTTAGCTGTACCAAATTTTGTTATGGCCGATTTACCAAACCCGCGTTTTATTGCACATTTCGACCTCGATTCGTTTTTTGTAAGCGTTGAGCGGTTGAAAAACAGTGCTTTAATTGGCAAGCCGGTTATCGTTGGCGGTTCTACCGATCGCGGCGTTGTTGCGGCTTGCAGTTACGAAACCCGTGTTTTTGGTGTGCATAGCGCGATGCCGATCCGGCAGGCTCGAAAGTTATGTCCGCAGGCAATTTCTGTCCGTGGCGATTTTGAAAGCTACAGCCATTATTCCCGTTTGGTTACTTCCATTATCCGTGAACGCGTTCCGGTTTTAGAAAAAGCCAGCATTGATGAGTTTTATATGGATTTGACCGGCATGGACCGCTTTTTCGGTTGCAGCCAGTTCACCAAAGAACTGAAACAAACGGTGGTGCGGGAAACCGGTTTGCCCATTTCCTACGCGCTGGCATCCAACAAGTTGATCTCCAAAATTGCCACCAACGAAGTAAAGCCCGACGGACAAATTGAAGTAAAACACGGTCAGGAAAAGCAGTATTTATCAACTTTAAAAATTGAACGAATGCCCGGCATTGGCGAAAAAACCGCAGTTCAGCTTCGGCAAATGGGTTTTTTTACGTTGAAAGATTTAAGCGAATCCAACCCGGCGTTGATGGAAATGCGGTTTGGAAAAGGCGGCCTGGATTTGATCCGCCGCGCCAGCGGCATTGATGATTCGCCGGTAGTGCCGTATTCGGAACGCAAAAGCATCAGCACCGAAAATACGTTTGAAAGCGATGTTTTAAACGCGGATTTCCTGCTGACCGAACTGGTGCGCATGACTTCCAAAATTGCATTTTTACTTCGGCAGCAAAAAAAACTGAGTGGCTGCGTTACCGTCAAAATCCGTTATTCGGATTTCTCGACAGAAACTAAACAAACCGTAATTGCATACACGGCGGCAGACCATGTAATTTTAGCGGCGGCCAAAGAAATATTTCACAAAGCGTATAAACCCAATTTACAAGTCCGGCTGATTGGGGTGAAATTGAGCCATTTGATCCAGGGCGAATACCAGTTGGACCTGTTTTCCGGCGCAACCGAAAACCGCAAGTTGTACGATGCGATGGATCAAATCCGCAACCGTTTTGGCGAAGGTTCCGTTGTCCGCGCCATTACTTTGGATAAATTGTAGAAGTGGCTTTCACAAAAATCCCCTAATCAAAATAAAAACTAAAGGTAGGCCGATGCTTCTTTTATGCCTGCTTTTTTGGTGTCGAAATTCAGCTTAAATTCCAATTCAAAAAAAATGTTGGTAAAAGAAGCAAAAGCCTTAACCTGTTTAAAAATAGTTCGTACAAGGAAACATAACCTGGTTTTTTACAACAAGTAATTAATGCAAAAGATATGGATCCAAACCAATACTGCACGGTTTTAAATGTGGCCAACGTTATCAGCACCAACATTTTGGGCTTAACTTTTTGGGGCGCATCGGTCGAGTTTATCACCAAAGACGACCACAAATCTGTCGGCATTGTTTATTTTTTAAACAAGGACGAAGCATTGGATTTTAGGACCGGGAACAGGTTTTTGCGGTAGAAACATCAGCTTGATTGGTTCAGCAAGTACTTCTTTTACAACCCATTTTTTAGTTGATAAAAGAAGCATCCATTTTTTTACTTCTTCCAGGGCCATCGGCAGAACACAAAGCTATATTTGGTGTTGAAGCTGTAAAAAATCCCTGTTGACATGCAAAACCCAAGTTTAATTAACATTGCCGCAAAAAGTGAACATCCTTTACAAGTTAAACGTTTCGGTTACGGAACGATGCGCCTTACCGGAGAAGGCGTTTATGGCGAACCGCCCAACCGGCCCGAAGCTTTACAAATATTAAAGCAAGCCATCAGCAGTGGCATTAATTTTATTGATACGGCCGATTATTATGGCGAAGATGTTACCAACCGTTTAATTGCCGAAGCTTTGTACCCTTACCCGCAGGACTTGGTGATTTGTACCAAAGTTGGCGGTGCCCGCAAGCCGGATAAAAGCTGGGTTACCTACAACAAACCCGAAAATTTGCGCAGCAGCATTGATAAAAACCTGCAAACGTTAAAGATGGAGCAAATTACGTTGGTACATTTTAGGGTGATGCCGGGCAGCGAAGTTCCGTTTAAAGAATCCATGGATGCGATGTTTGAAATGCAAAAGGAAGGAAAAATTTTGCACGTCGGTGTAAGCAACGTAAGTCCGGAAGAATTAGAAACTGCTTTAACTATGGGCGATATTGCCACGGTTGAAAACATGTTTGGTTACGGCCAACGAACAACACAAACATCGCATTACGGAGAAAACCGTGGCGGAGAAGAAGTGTTGGCGTTGTGCGAAGAGAACGAAATACCGCTGATCCCTTACTTTTCGCTGTTTACTTCGATGCCTAAAAAGGATGAAAAAATAGCAGCCATCGCCCAAAAATATGGTGCTACGGCAGCGCAGGTTAATTTGGCCTGGTTGTTACATTACTCGCCCTGGATTTTGCCCATCCCCGGCACCTCTTCGTTAAAACATTTTGAAGAAAATTTAAAAGCAAGGGATTTAGTGCTGACTCAGGAAGATATGGATTTTTTGGGATAGCAATTTTTAGGTGTTAAAAGAAGCATTGCTTTTTGAAAAATTACAAAGCCGCATAGTGCAAACTGATGCGGCTTTTTTGTGCACTCGATAGGAATCGAACCTATATCATGAGAACCGGAATCTCACATTCTATCCATTGAACTACGAGTGCGGGGTGGCAAATATATCAATTTGAACAATGATTTCGGAATGGATTGTTTGAAAAATAGTTTTTTTGCCGAAAATTTCCAAGCATAAATTTTACGGTTTTCAGTTGTTTTCCTACTGAAAATGCTAACTTCCAACTTCTTTTAACAGTTAAAATATCAGATTGAACATGCTCAACCGTCGTAAATTTTTAACCGGTACGCTTGGTGCTTCCGGCGTACTTTTAAGTGCCAAGGTCATCGGAAAAACTGTGGTAAAAGAAGCACCGGCCGCCAATTACCCCATCGTTGTTTCCACTTGGGATTTTGGAATTCCGGCCAATCAGGAAGCCTGGAAAACCCTTTCTAAAGGTGGCCGCGCTTTGGATGCGGTGGAAGCAGGCGTTAAAATCCCGGAAGCCGACCCACACAACCATACCGTTGGCGCGGCCGGTTACCCAGACCGCGACGGCCACGTTACTTTAGACGCCTGTATCATGGACGAAAAAGGAAACTGCGGCGCTGTGGCTGCGATGGAATACATTGACCATCCAATTTCGGTTGCGCGGATGGTGATGGAAAAAACGCCGCACGTGTTGTTGGTGGGCGAAGGCGCAACACAGTTTGCGATGGAAAACGGCTTTAAAAAGAAGGTTTTGCTTACTGCAGAATCTGAAAAAGCTTGGAAAGAGTGGTTGAAAACGGCTGATTATAAACCAGAAATCAATATCGAAAACAAACTTTATTCGCCCAAAAAACTGCCTGGAAACCAATATAACCACGATACCATCGGGATGCTGGCCTTGGATGCGGCCGGAAATATTTCGGGTGCCTGCACTACAAGTGGCATGGCTTGGAAAATGCACGGCAGGGTAGGCGATAGCCCGATTATTGGTGCCGGATTGTTTGTGGACAACGAAGTCGGTGGCGCAACTTCTACCGGCGTAGGTGAGGAGGTGATCCGAAACGTGGGCAGTTTTTTGGTAGTGGAGTTGATGCGCCAGGGCTACAAACCAGAGGATGCCTGCAAAGAAGCCGTAAACCGGATCATCAAAAAGAAACCGGAACTGGCCAAAACGCTGCAAGTTGGTTTTTTGGCCATCAACAAAAAAGGCGAATATGGTGCTTATGCCATCCAAAAAGGGTTTTCTTTTGCGGTTTGCAATGCCGAAAAGCAGGATTTGCTGATCAAAGGGAAAAGCGTTTTTTAATCGGCAAAAATGGTCAAGATCGAGATTTGTGCCGGTTCGCTCCGTTCAGCTTTGAATGCCCAGCAAGGCGGTGCGTACCGCGTAGAGTTGTGCGATAATTTGAAAGAAGGCGGAACGACGCCATCTTTTGGAATGCTTCTTTTAGCAAGGAAAAATCTCAACATAAAATTATTTCCAATCATCAGGCCACGTGGCGGCGATTTCTTTTATACTGATTTGGAGTTTGAAGTGATGAAAGCTGATGTAGAACAATGCCGGGATTTGGGTTGTGATGGCGTTGTTTTTGGCATCCTGAAAAAAGACGGCAGCGTTGACGTAGAACGTTGTTTGGAACTAAAACAAGCCGCCGGAAATTTGGGTACCACTTTTCACCGGGCTTTTGACCGTTGCCGGGATCCTTTTACAGCGTTGGAAGAAATTATTGAACTGGGTTTTGAGCGCATTTTGACTTCGGGCATGGAAAATAGTGCGGTAAAAGGAGCATCGCTGATTTCAAAATTGGTTGAACAGGCAAAAGGCAGGATTTCGGTTATGCCCGGCGCTGGCATTCGCCCGGAAAATTTAAAACACTTGATCGAATTGACGGGCGCAACCGAATTTCATACTTCTGCAAAAGGCGTTTTTAAAAGTGAAATGATTTTTACAGATGTTAAAACAGGCAGTTATGAGGAAGAATTTTTGATCGAACAGACCAATGTTGATGTGGTGAAAAAGTTGGTTAAAATTGCGGGAAGCATAATTTAGATACTGTTTTTACCGGCATAAAAACAGTATGCCAATAAAATTCCTACTCCAATTTTTAGGTGATAAAAGAAGCATCAAATTTTATCCGCATCATCAGCTTTTTGAAAAAACAGTAATAAAAACAAAAAGCTCCTGGTGTTTATTCCGGGAGCTTTTTGCTTTTGTTGTTTGCTTTTATCGCTTTTTATGATGCTTCTTTTATCGGATAAAAATCAGTGGCTTTTTTTCAACCAAAATATAAACTCCAATTTTTATAGGCTAAAAGAAGCATCAGGTCTTAGTGCAGCATAATTATCTTCAACCACAATTGTTGGTTGCCTTTTATCAAATTTAAAAATAAGTTTTTCATGTGCCTGCAAAAACACAAAAGCCAGCCTGAATTTCAAGCCGGCTTTTGTGATAAATAAAAACTATTTTAAATTTTCGGTTAAACCAATTTTATTGTGCGTCCCACCAAATCCTGCCTTTGGTATCTTGGGCAGTAGTGCCATAAGCCGGGTCTTTAGTCATCATCGCCTTGATCGCGGTGCTGTAATTTGCCGAATTCTGGTTGGAGCCGGTACTTAGGTCCAAAGAATTCCTGCGCGGAAGCAATAGGTTTTGCTTGCCGTCCCATAAACTTTCTAAGTAAGCAATGGTCGAACCATCGCCAATCCTGTTTGGTTGCCCGGCACGTACATCTTCAAACTGAGGATAACCGGTACGTTTCCACATTGCCCAAGCTTCGTCTGGCTCTGTCAAAAAGTTTACCCAAGCTTGAGAGTAAATGCTTGGCAAGCCTTTGTAAGGAAGCGTAGTTGCAAAATTACCGATGGTTACAGTGGTTGCATTAGGCACATTGGTAGCAACGGCCATAGTTTTATATTGGTCAAAAGATGCCTGCACGCCCAAATTAAACCACTGCACTGCAGATTTGCCTAAACCATTGCCGCCTTTTTCTGCAATTTCTGCCATCATAAAACAAGTTTCGGCATAGGTTAAATAAGGTGTCCTCATTTTGATGGTACTGCCATCTACATAAGATTCATCGTCGTGCATCAAATCTTTGGAAGACCTGGCATCAAAACCGCCGAAACCACCGTTTTTTACAAACAACCTACTTTGAATGGCGGATAAAAAGCCCAGAGTTTGCGTGCCCGAACCACCTGAAACGGTAAAAGTTTTAAAACGGTCGCCGCCGGTAGAACCAAAGCTTGTATTGGCCGAAGCAGGAAAAGCGTGTTTGCCCCAATAACGATTGTTGGGGTTGGTTACATCATTTTCGGGTTGCAACAAAGCTGCCTGGGTTGTAGCATCGCCGGTTTGTTTTACGGTTACATAGTTCTTGTAGTTTGTACCGAAATCATTTTGGCGAACCATAAAAGCTAATCTTGGATCGTTTGTTGATTTTAGAAATTGTACAAAAGGATAAGCGGCATTGTAAGCAAACAGGATCACGTTGATGTCATCCACATTATTGTTCCAATCGCGGGTTTGATTATATCCGAAAGAACCGTCATTGGAAGAAATGACATTGCCGGCAAAGTTATTGGCCACATCTGCCAAAACACTTGCTAATTGTGCAGGATCTCGTTTTTCATAACGCTGAGCAATTTTAATACGCAAGGTGTTGGCAAAAGACAACCATTTTCCATAATCACCGCTGTAAAAAAGGTCCTGGTTGTTGATGGCAATTTGTGCTGTACTGCTTTTTAACAAAGTAGCTGCATCTTTTAATTTTTGATCGAAAGTTTTGTACAAAGTATAATCGAAATCATAAGTTGGCAACGGATATTGAACAACATTAAAGGCTTGGTTATAAGGAAGCGCGCCGAAAATATCCGCAACTTTCCAGGCTTGATAAGTATCAATAATTAAACATATTGCTTTTAAACCCTGATAAGTTGCCGACTGTCCTTCCGATAAAGAGTTAATCTTATCAATAATGCGGTGCATATCTCTTCCGTTTCCGTTAAAATAATCGTTGTAATAAGGAAAGCCGGGATTAGGCCCGATCGTTTTTGAAGGATCCCAGTAGGTGCGGGCCAAGGCAACTGCATCTGCACCTTCCGGGACAACGTATTGCATATAGGTCATGGTCGTACCGTATTTCTGAAAAGTATTATTACGGGAATTCAGGTTAAAATCAACCGTGGCGCCTGTAAACAAAAATTCAGGATTGGCATCACTTAACGTTTTAGGATTGGTATTGATATCTACCAAATCTTTTTTACAGGATTGGCTCAGCAACGTCAATGCGATTAATCCGATTATATATTTATTTGTCTTTTTCATCTTTATAAAATCTTAATGCTATAAGGAAATATTTAAACTCACAGAATAATTCCTGTAGAAAGGGACACCGCCGGTTATATACGGCCTGAAAGGGTCATTGCTTTGAAGGGATTCAGGGTTTTGGTCACCGCTCAGGGTTTTATATAAGTAAGCAATATTACGGGCAGATACACTTAAGCGGGCACCTTTTAAACCGATTTTATTAATCAAAGGTGCTGGCAACCTGTAACCTAAGCTAATTTCGCGCAGCATGATCCAGGAGTTTTTGGATACCGATTCATTTGCATTAAGATTTGTTCCGTAACCGTAAAAAGTATTGTAATACAAGGAAGCTTTCCAAGGCTCAACCAAACCTTGATTGTACGCATCCCTGAAAGTCATACCGGCAATGCTGACACCTGGTTTAAGCGGACTTGTTTGGCCTGCATCAAAAACAGCGTTAGGTATTACGCCGTCATACCTGGTTTGCCCGGTGTAAGAATCAATGCGTGCTACGCCTCCATGCGCCTGATCACGGAACTGCAAAGAGTTTAGTGTTGTTCCCTGTCCGGTTGCATAACCATAAGCTTCAGAATAAACATCACCGCCAAAGCGGCTATCAACCTGCGTAAAAAGACTGAAATTTTTGTAACGCAAAGTGGTACTGATCCCACCAACTAAATTAGGTTCTACCTTGCCTATATTGATCCGTTTTTGTGCATCCGTATAATCAGGATTGACCAGATTGTAATCCTGCATATCGTATTTTACTGCCGGATTGGTGTTGGTATAGCGGCTGCCAACTTGTATAATAGGTAAGCCAGTTGCCGGATCAATTTTTGACGATGCCCCTGTTTCTGATGTCAATACACCAAAAGCGCCGCCTTCATAGGCGTAAACATTTGCTCCATCATAGCCTCCGCTCAGTTCCCATTCTTTTATACCGTCTGCTAATTTAATAATCTTGCTTTTGTTATGCGCCATGTTTATTGCAAAGTTCAGGTTCCAGTCTTTACTACGGATTGGGGTAACGTTAACCAA
This sequence comes from Mucilaginibacter sp., assembly GCF_041088075.1. Classification (GTDB taxonomy): domain Bacteria; phylum Bacteroidota; class Bacteroidia; order Sphingobacteriales; family Sphingobacteriaceae; genus Mucilaginibacter_A. The sequence continues at coordinate 19,756 of NZ_JBGCVY010000029.1, forward strand.
AAGTTCTATACCCTGGTTCTGAATATTGCCCGCATTCAGGAAACTTCTGCTGTAACCGGTTTCGATTACGCCCGGAACATAAAGCAACTGGTTAAAAGTATTGGTTTTATAATAGGCAAAATCAACATTTACCAATTCTTTGAATAATCCAAAGTTGGTGCCCAACTCTATCGAACGCTGTTTTTGAGGCTTTAAATTCAGGTTTTGTTTAATATCTGCGTTCACTTGAATGGCACTGCCTACCGATTGATTGTTTTGGTTAATGATTGTACTTGGCGCGTAACCAATCCCGGTGGCATACGGGCCTGCAACTCCTGCATTGCCTACATAAGCCAATGAGGCCCTCAACCTTCCGCTTGACAACCAAGTTGGCAAGGATGGTTTTAAATGGTCATAAAAAGAGTACGACACGTTTACCGATGGATAAAACACAGCGTAATTATTAGCTCCCGGCACACTGGTTGGATAGGTTAAAGTAGATAGCCAATCGTTACGTCCGGTTATTTCGAGGTTTAAATATTCTTTATAATTTAAGTTTAAATCTCCGCCCAAGCCAATAGTCCGCATAGATGGCTTTTGTGCACCTGGGTAATCACTATACGGAGGTACATTGTAATTATAATAATATTGAGTAGTAAGCGTATTAACAGAGTTTCCAAGGAAGAACTGGTTCGGCACGGCCAGGCCGCCATTGGTACTTGCGCCCCAGTTTTCTGCCAAACCATTTCCGTAAATCTCATTTAATATCCTAAAATCAATGTTTAAATCGTTGTTTAAAACCTTTTTAGCCGCATGTGCCATAAACAACAAAGTATAGTCGGTAGAATAAGAACCGCCAGAATCATAATAACCTCCTACGTTATTTTTGTCGTTGCCGTAGTTTTTAGTTTCCCGAAAAGCTTTCTGAAAGTTGATGTTTGCCCGTCCCGAAAAATCTAACCAGGGAGCTACCTGTGCCTTTAATTGTGCATAGCCCAGGAAAGAATTTTCATTGTTGCTGAAATGATTTTTATCAAAAACAGAGAATGCAGATGTTACACTATTTAAGTTACCAAAAACGCCGGCACTGTTGATCGAGTTATCGGCATTTCGGTAAGTGGCTTTCCAATCATTATAATTTAGGTTACGGGGCAAATAATAAGTATTGAAAGCTAAATTTGATCCGCCGCCATAAGCATATCTTCCCTGATTATAATAGTTGGATGTTACCGTATTTGCATAGTTGATCCCGATTTCGGTAGAAAACACTTTGTTCAGTTCGCCGCCAACTTTAATGGCAAAAGCATTTCTTTTTAAGCTGTTGTTTGGCAATATCCCATCGCTTGAGTTATTGGAGTAAGATAAACGATAATTAAACTTATCGTTTGCACCGCTTAAAGCCAAGTTGTTGTTGATATAATTCCCGTTCTGATAAAATATTTTCCAGTTGTCTGGCTGCGGCGAATAAGGTGCTTTCCGGGAATGGTCATAAATTACCGGGTGCAAACTGCCGTCCATAACCGGGCCCCAACTGCCTACCGTATTGGCCTGCGAACCATCCGGGGCAAAATTACCTTCCCGGGTAAGCGCACTGCCCTGGCCGTAAACATTTTGAAAAGCCATCGGGCTTTTGTAAATGTTAGAGGTTTGGTAAGTTGAGCCGAACTCAATGCCCAAGCCCTGACCGGACCTTCCCCTTTTGGTGGTGATCACAATTGCGCCGTTTAACCCACGCGAGCCATAAAGTGAAGTAGCTGCTGCACCTTTTAATACCGTAATAGATTCATAATCATCCGGGTTTAAGTTCTTCAATTGTGAACCACTGTCCGTGTCATCTGCATTTACAATATTATTTTGAAGCACGTTTCCGTCTATTACAAAAATTGGTTGGTTATTGGCCTGGCCAGGGCTTGAACCCAAAACTTTTGCACCCCTGATCTGGATAAAAGGCGAAGTTTGGATACCCGCAGCGCTCATCACATTAATGTTTACACCTGCAACTTTACCTTGCAAACCAGTAATTGGGTTGACGGTATTGGTCCGGGTAATATCTTCGCCTTTTACTGTTGTGGCAGAATAGCCCAGGTTTTTGTCGGCTTTATTGATGCCCAAAGCCGTCGTGATTGTTATTTCCTTTAAAGCCTGCCCGTTTTCGGCCATCGTCAGGTTGATCGTGGTTCTATTGCCTACTGCCACTTCCTGTGTTTTAAAGCCGATAAAAGAAAAGCGCAAGGTGGCATCAGTGCCTACCCTAATTTCATAAGTGCCATCAGGAGAGGTGGAAACGCCGTTCTTTCCGTTAACTTCAATAATACTGACACCCGGCAAAGGTTGGCCCTGGACGTCTTTTACGGTACCGTTTACGGTTTTTCGGTTTTGGGCATACCCGAGTGAGCAGCTTAGGATTGCCAAAAAAATAAGTAATTGTTTTTTCATTTTCAGTTCATATTAGTTAAGGTTAAAAATTAAGCACGTGTTAAATAACTTCGGTTAAGGTTTATTTTGGCCTGTTTAAATTTTGTTCAATATATTTTCTATGCTTCTTTTATCACATAAAAATCATTGGCCTATTGTACTTTTTGTACCGTAAAAGCATTTAAAAATAAAAATTTACAGGCATACACGCAGCCTGGTAAATTTTATGATGGACATTTAAACACGATATTGTTTTCTATGCTTCTTGTATCACCTAAAAAAACATTAAACAAATAAAAATTTTAAACAGGCTTTAGGGCCTGTTTAAAATTTACTTAATAAGGTTTAGAATACTTCTTTTATCACCTAAAAACTGGTGAATAATTGGTTTTTAATTTATTTGTGCCAATGCAAGCACTGATTTTATAGGGGTAAAAGAAGTATTGCCTTTTTTTCATAAATAAATTCAAAATGAACCTAAAGGTTTAGTTTTTCACTTTTAAATCCCACCATAACCGGGTGCCGCCATTATCTGGCCCGTTTAATAAGGTAGCCGCTTTTGTAACCTCGGCCTTGTTGTTATTGTATTCATCCTGTGAAAAAGGAAGCCTGCGGATAAAATCAGTGGTGCTGATGGTGCCCTGGCTGTTGTTAACCACAACCGGCATCAAAACAGGGTAATTAGTCCTTCTGAATTCGGCCCAAGCCTCTTCGCCATCCGGCCACAAGCCCAGCCATTTTTGGGTAATGATGCGTTCCAGTTTTTGCTGGTACGTTGCCCCGTCGTCCCACTTAATCGTAATCTTGCTTAAATAAGGCGATCCGGCAGGTACGTTGTTGGTTGCGCTGGCAAGGTCTGTATAGGGTGCTTCTGTACTGGTTGCATCATTTGCATAATTGCCCAAACTTCCGCTAACCCCGTTAAGATCAAACGAAAGGGCAATCCCTTCATTATAAAAACCGGAAGGGGCACCGCCCATGTTCCATCCGCGTAAAGCACCTTCGGCCTTTAAGAAAGAAACTTCAGAAGCTGCCATCAATTGGATTGGTGTACTGGCATTGGTGTTGCCAAAATTTAATAAACTGGCATCTGCATATTGTGTTGTAGAAGTGATGGCAACGCCGTTACGGATACCGCGGAACTGGCCGGCACCATTAGGTTTAAAATAAACAGGAAGCCTTGGGTCGTTAAAACCTTTAAGGTAGCATTCCATTGGTGCGCCCATGTTGATGTCTGTGTATTCATAGGTGATAGACCAAAGCGAATTGGTGAAAGTAACACCGTTGTACTGGTGTACAAAAGCATTATCACTATTTGTTGTCAATAAGCCGTTCGGATCGTTTACGGCCTCTTCTCCTTTGGTTTTTGCCAAAGACGGATTGACCATGGCGATACGGATAGCCAAACGAAGTTTTAAAGAATTGGCAAATTTGAGCCACTGCTTGTAATCTCCGTTGTAAACCAAATCATAAGGCTGGAATGGCTTTACGCCCGGATTGGCTTTAACGTATTGGGTCAGCGTTTTTATGGCAAAATCAAGCTCGGTAAAAAAAGTATTGTAAATTGCTTCCTGGCTGTCATAAGGCGTGGTAAACCCGCCTTTTCCAAAAGAGTTATAAGGCATAGGGCCATAAACATCGGTAACGCGGTGCATACCTTCCACTTTAAGGATATTGGCGATGGCCAGATAATCAGGTGAAGTTGTTGCAGCTCTCTTACTTACCTGTAGCCAGTTTGACATGATATTTTGATAGCCAACATTAAAAGGTGCAGTGTTCCATCCCGGTACAAGCCCGTAATTGGTATTGTTTACCCCGCCGTTAAATGGGTCGCCGGACATCATAAAGCCGGAATAAATATCTCCGTTTAAATTCTGCTGTAGCTGGTACAAATAGTTGGTGGTGCTGAAAATAGAAAGCTGCATTGGTACCATAAACGTGCCTAAGCCTTCGCCATCAATTTTAAGCAGCGAATCTGTGGCATTATACCTGTTGGTGTTATACTTTTCAAAATCCTTGGTACAGGAAGTTTGAAATAAAACAGCACTGATGACCAATAGTACCGGCCAGTATTTTATGGGTGAATTTTTTGTTTTCATGTTATCTTTAATTTAAATCAATGGTTAAAAACGGGCACTTATTTTGAAACCAATACTGCGGATGGTAGGAAGGTTAAACACATCAAGCCCTTGCAAACCATTGGCGGTAGATAAGGCAACATCCGGGTCAAAAGGGGCATTGTTCTTTATCATCCACAAATTCCTGCCGATGACAGAAAGGCCAACATTTTTAATTTTATTGTTTAGATAAGTGCCGGGCAAGGTGTAGCCAAAAACCAATTCGCGCAAACGGATATTGGTAGCGCTGTAAACGTATTCTGAGGCAATGGCATTACGGCCGCCAACAGTTGTATAATACAATTGCGGATCTACTTTTTTGCCATTAACCACAACACCACCGTTATCACGAGCCTTACCGGATGCTTCAGAAACGCCATACTGGTCAAGCACTGCCTGTGTCAACGAAACAACCTGGCCTCCAAACCTTCCGTCTACCAAAAAGCTCAACCTAAAGTTTTTGTAATTGAACTCGTTTTGAAAACCGGCTAAAAAATTAGGGTTGTAGTTTCCTATTTTAGTATAGTCTGATGATTTTACAGGATTGCCATTGGCATCTGTTATATAGTTTCCGTTTGCATCTTTTTCTGCTGCATTGGCATACATATCACCGTAAGAGCCGCCTTTTTGTACCCGTAGGTTAAACACGTCCGAAGAAAGGTTTACATAATCTAATGAGGTATTGGCTTTGGTATAAGGATCGGTATATTCCAGTACATCCAAAACCTTGTTTCTGTTCAATGAAAAGTTTACACTTGGCCTCCAGCTAAAAGCCCCAAATTTAGCAGTATAAGCCAGGGTAGCTTCGATACCTTTGTTCATCAAATTACCACCGTTAAAATAGTAACTGCTGTAACCGGTTGATGGGCTTACGCTGATTTGATAAATTTGATTGGTACTAAAAGATTTGTACAAGTTTACGGTCAGGTTTAAATTGTCATTTAAAAAACGGCTGTCTAACCCAAGTTCGTATGATCTCGTTTTTTCTGGTTTTAACGTAGCAAACGGTGCTGCACCTATAGCATTTGTTGTTCCGTTATTGATAGCATACGTCGGGTTGGTGGCATAAGCAATCGAACTACCGTTACCTACATTGGTAATGTTTGCCCTTATTTTTGCAAATGAAATCAGTTCAGGTAGTTTAAATAGTTGGCTTAAAACAGCATTCAGCCCCACAGCCGGATAAAAGAAATGGTCTTTGTTGGTAAAAGCCAAGCTCGAATCCCAATCATTACGGCCGGTTATATCTAAAAATATTTTATTGTCATAACCTAAGGTTGCTGTACCAAATGCAGATTGTATCTGGCGCCTGTCTGCATATTGCGTTGGGTGTACACGTACATAATCAATATTGGATATCGAAAACACGTTGGCAAAATTTAACAAGTTGCCGTCTGTAACAGAACCCTGTGTTTGGTTATTTTGGAAACTGCCGCCCAAATTTGCAGTCAGTGTAAATTTATCAGATAGTTTTTTATCAAAACTTGCAATCACGTCAGCATAAGTTTGCGTTATACCGCTTGGGTTATAAGTGTACCCGCCCTTGGCACCGGTCAATGTATTAATGGTTGAGGCATAGCGTTGGGCTTCATAAACATCAGTGGTACGGTCAACTTTTAACCTTCCCTGTATGTTCAGCCAGTCGGTAATGGTGTATTTTGCACTGATGGTTCCCAGCAAACGGCTCAAACGGTCCTGATTTGTGTTGCGGTTTACAATCCAATACGGGTTTTGCGTGGCAATATCGCTGATGGTGTATGGCCAGTTTTGGGTGTTTAATTGTCTTGCCGGATCATAAACCTCGAAGTTATTTTTGTACTGGTTAAAATCAACCCCTCTTGGAAAAAGGTACAAAGGCACAATTGGATTGTAATAAAAACCCTGGTAAGGCCTGTTGTTTACATTTTGTGAAATATAATTGGCAGAAACATCTAAAGACAGTTTATTTTTAAAAAATTGGCTTGAGTTGCGTACCGTAAAATTGTACTTGTCCAGTTTGTTATTTGGGATGATACCGTTAGAGTTGGTATTTTCAAAAGAAAAATAAGTTTGATTGGTTTCTGTACCGGTTTGTACCGACAAAGCATTGATCAAAGTCCTGCCGGTATTGTAAAACGACTTAGGGTCAAACGTACTTGGGGAACTTAATTTACTGCCCCAGCTAAAAGGGGAATTTACTACTGGTTTCCCGTTCTCGTCCACCGTTGTTTCACCATAGGTATTTTGCTGCTTTGGTATCAAAAACGGGTTTTCAAAGGTTGTATTGGATGAAAAATTGACCGTTGTTTTTCCTGCCAAACCTTTTTTAGTCGTGATTAAAATTACCCCATTGGCACCCTGGCTGCCGTACAATGCTGCCGAAGATGAACCCGGAAGTACCGTAATACTTTCAACATCGTCCGGGTTAAGGTTTTCAATGGCATCGCCTCTGTCCTGTCCGCCAAACACACCACCAATTTGTCCGCTGTTGTTGCGCGGCATCGGGATACCATCAATTACATACAACGCATTGTTATCGCCGTTGATAGATTTGTTTCCACGTAAAACTACTTTGGTCGAGCCGCCAACACCGGTAGAACTCCGGGTGATTTGCGCACCGGCCACTTTACCCGATAAACTGTTCACCAAACTGGCATCCGGTACGTTCGTCAGTTCGTTGCCGCTTACTGTTTGCACGCCATAGGTTAATGACCGGGCTTCCCTTCTGATACCTAAAGCCGTTACCACAACTTCGGTCAGGTTATTCGTAGCAGGTACAAGGCGGATGGTAAGGGCAGTTTTTCCTGCAACCGGCACTTCCTGGTTTTGGTAACCGATATACGATAATACCAAAACTGCGTTTTCGGGCGCAGTAATAACAAACGCACCATTAATATCGGTTGATACACCGGCAGTTCCATTCTTCACTTTTACCGAAACACCAATTAATGGCTGGCCTTTTTCGTCTAATACTTTACCGGAAACCCTGATGTCTGCAGCCTGAGCCGTTAACCGGGTCGGTTCAACCGCAGTGGGTTTTAAAGCCGCGGGATGTGTATAAATGCCGGCTGAAGCATCCAGGTTAAAAATTAACACAGATGCAAAAGTTGCTGTTAAACATAGCTTTGGAAAGCCGTGTTTTACAGTAGTACCAAATAGGTATTTACTGATTTTCATAAATAATAGGTTTAAATTAAAAACTATGGCCTGCCCGAAAGCAGGGGACTGTTGGCAAAGTAGTATAGGTTATCTTGAGGATGAGGTTCGCCCCTCAGGATTATAAGTAGTTTTTTTTCATCATATGCAATTATTTAGTTTAAGTAGTGATACGAAAGTTAAAAATGAATGGATGCACTGCCTTTCTATTTTTTAGTTTCAGGCTCGACCAAATTTTATATGGTAAAAGAAGCATCGCCACATCAAATCAAAAAAATAGGTTAAACAGCTTAACTCAAAATACACGCTATAATTGCTTGATTGGTGTTTTTTAAGTGCCGACTAAGGAAGCAATTAAATTTTAAACTTCCTACTTCTTTTTAAAATATTTAAAAAGTTTTCTGTTTATCGGTTTAATGTTCTAAATATGTAAAATATTAAACCTAAAACATGACCGCCCATAGCATAGAAATTTTACTTAATTATAGTGAAGCCATCAAATGCCTGTATTACAACGAGGTATTGACCAGTGCCGACATTAGCAACTACACCGGCAAAAGCATCCCGCATACCATCAAAGTGCTGAACGAACTGATCAAAGAAGGTTATGTGGCCGAAAAAGGCTTTGCCAGTTCGAGCGGCGGACGCAAGCCTTTGAATTATTCGCTCGTTGCAGATACCCATTATCTGCTTTCGGTAGCGCTGGATCAGTTCTCGGCACAAATGGTGGTGGTGGACATGAACAACAATTTTGTAAGCAATGTTGCCCGTTACGAGTTTGACATCCATCTTCTGCAGGCCGAAACTTTTGTTGATGACCTAAAAAACTTTCTGGAAAATTGCGGCCTATCCAAAAACAATATCCTCGGTATCGGCTTGACCATGCCGGGTTTTGTGGATACCGATGCCGGAATAAATTACACTTTTTTAAAGGTTGAGGGCCAGACTTTGGTGGAATACATCGAGCAAAATATTTCTATCCCGGTTTTTTTGGACAATGATTCTACCGCTATTGCCTTGGCCGAGCAAAAGTTTGGCGTGGCGGCACATATTAAAAACGTGATGGTGCTGAACTTAGGCTGGGGGATTGGTTTGGGGATGATTTTGAACGATAAAATTTTCAGGGGAAACAACGGTTTGGCGGGAGAGTTCAGTCATATCCCGCTGTTTAAAAACGGTAAGCTTTGCATTTGCGGCAAACACGGTTGTTTGGAAACGGAAGCTTCTTTAATTGCCGTAACAGCCACTGCAAAAGAAGGCATCCGGCAGGGGCAAATTACCAGCCTGGCCAATTACAAAGAGGTTGACGCGGATGTGATTATTACCGAAGCGATCAAAGGCGATGTGTTTTCTGTGAAACTGATTTCGGAAGCGGCTTATCATGTGGGCGAAGGTTTAGCAATTTTGATCCACTTGATGAACCCCGGCGCGATCGTTTTGAGCGGTAAAGGAAGCGTTGTCGGGAAATTATGGCTCGCTCCAATCCAACAAGCCATCAACGAACATTGCATCCCGATGCTGACCAATTATACCGAATTTATCATTTCCAACTTAAACACCAAAGCACAGTTGATTGGCGGTGCGGCGCTGGTGGTCGAAAATTTTGGCAAAAAGCTGGCAGATAAAATGGCCGCCATAGAAGAAAATGCTTTTGTAAGTTAATTTTTTTTGAACTTGCAGGATGATAAAAACCAGACAGTAAAAAATTATTTTTGAAAAAATGTTAACCGTTGTACCATCACCAAAAAAAGAGTGCTAAAAGAAGCATTGTGCTTCCATAAAAATTACCCATTATTTTAACCTGAACTGTATTGCAAACCTCAACCAAACAAACAAAGCCCGGATTTTTAAAAACAGCAATCGTTGCAGCCTGCATCCGGGCGGTGGCCCATACTGTTTTTATCACTGTTTTTTTAGTGTCGGCAGCAAAGGCACAAGCTTCTTACGAATTAAATTCTGGTTGGAAATGTGCGCCGGTTGCGGAAGTCAAAACCGACGGAAAAGCTTTATCGCAACCCAATGCTTCCACCCAAAACTGGATGCCGGCCACCGTTCCCGGCACCGTTTTGACCACACTTTTAAACAACCAAAAAGTGCCCGATCCTTTTTACGGGATGAACAACGAGCGCATCAAAGACATTTACCAAACCGGCAGGGATTATTATACTTATTGGTTTGTAAAGGATTTTGAAGAAGCGGCACCGGCAAACGGCAACCAGGTTTATCTAAACTTTCGCGGCGTTAATTACAGTTGTGAGGTTTTTTTGAACGGAAAAAAAGTAAACCCGAAAACACATGTCGGCATGTTTTTGCGGGAGAGTTATAACATCAGTTCGTTCCTCAATAAAAATGGAAAAAACCGGTTGGCGGTGCTGGTTTATCCGCCGGACCCGGTGGGCAACCCAAACGGCGGGCAAGGCGGCGACGGCCGGATTGCCAAAGGTGTTGGCCTGCAATATACGGCCGGTTGGGATTGGATTGCCCCGATGCGCGACCGCAACACCGGCATTTGGGATAAAGTTACCATCGAAAAAACGGGAGCGGTTAACGTACTCAATCCGCGTGTAATTACCGTGGTTCCGGGAATTCGAAAAGTTTCAGGAAATCAACAACCAGCCATTATCAAAGCTTCTGCCGAATTGCAAAACGCCGAAAATCATGTGGTAAAAGGAGTATTGCAGTTTACGCTGGATGGAAACACGGTTTCTAAAAACGTAACACTTCCGGCAAATTCAACGCAGGAAGTTGCCGTTCCAAATCTCACCTTAAAAAACCCGAAATTGTGGTGGCCGCATGGTTACGGTTCGCAGAATTTATACAATTCAAAAATCCAGTTTTTGGTGGGAAACAAGGTTTCCGATCAGGAAAACGTTTCTGTTGGCATACGCGAAATTACCACAAGTTGGAATGCAGAAACGCAAAGCCGGCAAGTGGAAGTAAACGGGCAAAAAATATTTATCAAAGGCGGCAACTGGATTATCTCGGATGCCATGCTTCGTTTTTCGGATGCGCGCTACGATGCGGAAATCCGTTTTCACCGCGATATGAACCTCAATTTAATCCGGGTTTGGGGCGGTGCTTTGGTAGAAAGGCCGGACTTTTATCGGGCTTGCGATAAATATGGCTTGTTGGTTTTCCAGGATTTCTGGATTTCAGGCGATGCCAATGGCAAATGGACAGATCCGATGAAAGCAGACGATCAATGGACACGGCGAAAATATCCTGACGACCACGCTTTGTACTTAAAATCAGTAGCAGATCAGATTAAATTAGTGCGTAACCACGCTTCGTTGGCTATTTGGTGCGGCGGAAATGAAATTACGCCACCGGAAGATATTTTGCTTGCTGTCCGCGATTCTATCTTGCCAAAACTCGATAACACGCGCTGGTTTGTGGACTATTCCAACTCCGATAAAATGTCGTTGAACACGTTGGGCGGCAATGGCGACGGCCCTTACGGCATTCAGGATATTGCCACTTTTTGGCAGCAAAAAACATACCCTTTCAATTCAGAAATTGGTTCAGTTGGTTTAGGCGATTACGAATCGCTGCAACGTTTCATCCCCGAAAAAAACTTAATTGCACCGGTTTATTCGGCACAACCCAATGCCAGCAAAGTAGATTCGGTTTGGGATTACCACAAATACATTGGTTACGATGCTTTTATCGATCCTTACGGAAAAGCGAAAGATGCACGGGATTTTGCCAACAAAGCCCAGTTAGTTAATTACGATCAGTACCGTGGCTTGATGGAAGGTTTTAGTTCGCATATGTGGAGCTGGTACACGGGAACGATCATCTGGAAAACCCAAAACCCATGGACGGCCATGCGCGGCCAGATGTACGATTATTACCTCGACCCAAACGCCTGTTTGTACGGTTTGCATAGTGGCAGCGAGCCTTTACATCCGATGTACAATCCGGTTACGGGCATGGTTTCCATCGTAAACAATACTTTTGAAACCAAACGCGATTTGATGCTGACCGTTAAAACCATCAATATGAATGGGGAAGAAGGTATGCTTACACAGGTTTTTGTAGAAGTGCTGCCTTCCTCGGTCAAAGGTTTTTTGCCGGTAAAAACAGTAGTGGAAAAGCGTGCGCGGGAAAAAGGCGTGTTTTTATGCCTGCAAATTTTCGACAAAAACAAGCAGAAATTGAGCGAGAATATTTACTGGATAAAAGATGGATCGGGCAATTATTCGGGCTTACAGGAAATGGCGGCATCGCAACTGCAAACTTTGGCACAAAAACTAAGCGATGGCAAAATTGAAGTAACGCTAACGAACCCGGCAAAAGCGCCGCTGGCTTTTTTTAACCGATTATCATTAGTAGATCCGGCAACGCACAAACGGGTTTTGCCGGTTTTTTATTCAGATAATTACATTTCGGTTTTGCCCGGCAATCAGAAAAAGGTAATGTTGGAATATCAGCCTAAAACCGGCGAACCAATACCGCAGCTTTCCATCAGCGGCTGGAACTTTCCTGAGAAGTTAATTACGATAAAATAAGAGCTTGTTTAAATTTATGAAGTTGTTTAAACTTTTAACTGCCATTATCATATTATTTGTTTTTTTGATAAAAGGACACACCCCTAACCCCTCTCGAGAGGGGAAATATAGCGCCTACCTTTTTAACGATAGAAAAGTAGCAAACTGTGCTTCCCCTCTCGAGAGGGGTTAGGGGTGTGTTTCGCTTCTATCTATTAAAAAGCATAAATACCTGAACAAAAAGTTTAAACAACTTTTATATAAGAAAAAATGCCAATGCTTCTTTTACCACATAAAAATTGGTAGCTGCATCAAATTTTTAAAAACCAAAACTAAATGTTGCCCAATTTTTATAGGGTAAAAGAAGCATTGCAATTGATTGACTAGATTTAAAACAAACCCGAAGCATAGATCAACCTAAACACAAAAAACAATAAGTATGGCCCGTTTAAATTTGTTGGAAGAAACCCGGTACGAAAAGCTGCCGGTTACGGTTTATCCCGATGCTTCTTTTGCCTCCAAAAAAGTGGCAAAAAGGATAGCCGACCTGATTGCGGATAAAAATTCAAAAGGCGAAAAAACAATCCTGGGTTTGGCCACCGGTGCCACGCCGGTTAAAGTTTATGCCGAACTGGTGCGGCTGCACCGCGAAGAAGGTTTAAGTTTTGCCAATGTGATCACTTTCAACCTGGACGAATATTTCCCGATGAAACCAACGGCAGCGCAAAGCTACGTTACGTTTATGAACGAGCATTTGTTCAACCATATTGACATCCCGAAGGAAAACATCCACATCCCAGACGGCACGTTGCCGCAGGAAGAGGTGGCCGCTTTTTGTTTGGAATACGAAAAAAAGATTAGCAGTTACGGCGGGCTGGATTTGCAGATTCTGGGTATCGGCCGTACGGGCCACATTGGTTTTAACGAGCCGGGTTCGGCGCCAAATTCGGGCACGCGTTTGGTTACTTTAGATGATTTGACACGCCGCGATGCTTCCCATGATTTTGGCGGAAAAGAAAACGTTCCGGTAAAAGCCATCACGATGGGCATCGGCACGATTTTTAAAGCGCGCGAAATTATTTTGATGGCCTGGAACTACAAAAAAGCTTCGATCATCAAAAAAGCGGTGGAAGGCGAAATTTCTTCTGATGTGCCGGCCACTTATCTGCAACTATCTGAAAACGTAGAGTTTGTATTGGACGAAGAAGCTGCGGCCCAACTGACCCGTTTTAACACGCCCTGGCTGGTGAAAGATTGTGTTTGGACGGAAAGGCTCATCAAAAAAGCGGTGATCTGGCTGGCCACAACGGTAAACAAACCGGTTTTGAAACTGACGGAAGAAGATTACAACAACCACGGCATGGCGCAGTTGGCCACCGAAAAAGGCCCGGTTTACAACATCAACATTGATATTTTTAACCAGGTGCAACACACCATTACCGGCTGGCCGGGCGGCAAACCCAATGCAGACGACAGCCAGCGGCCGGAACGTGCAGAACCGGCCAAAAAACGGGTCATCGTGTTTTCGCCGCACCCGGACGATGATGTGATTTCAGTCGGTGGCACGTTTATCCGTTTAGTTGATCAGGGCCACGATGTACACGTGGCTTATCAAACTTCCGGCAACAACGCCGTTTGGGACGACGACGCGCTGCGCTTTATTGAATTTGCTATTGATTTTGCCAAAAGTCAGCATCAGGAAACCTCGCAGCTGGAAAATTTATACAATTCTATGCGCGAATTTTCTCAGCATAAACAACCCAACGAAGACGATCCGCAGGAACTAAAAACGGTAAAAGGGTTGATCCGCAAAGGCGAAGCGATTGCCGGTGCGCGTTTTGCCGGCGTGCCGGATGACCATATCCATTTTATGGATTTGCCTTTTTATGATCGTTCTAAAATCCAGAAAAACGTGAGTTATGAGGACGATATCAAAGAAACCATGGCCTTACTGGGCGCGATAAAACCGCACCAGATTTTTGCTGCCGGGGATTTTGCCGATCCGCATGGCACGCATAAAATCTGTTTTGACATTATCATAGAAGCTTTAAGGCGTTTGAAAGATGAAAGCTGGACGAAAGACTGCTGGATTTGGCTGTACCGCGGAGCCTGGCACGAGTTTGAAACCTACGAAATCGAGATGGCCGTTCCGCTTTCCCCGCAGGAAGTGATCCGAAAACGTTTGGCTATTTACAAACACCAGTCGCAAAAAGATTTACCGGTTTTTCCGGGCGATGACGCACGCGAATTTTGGGTGCGGGCGGAAGACCGCAACCGCGAAACGGCCTGCGCTTACGATAAACTGGGCATGGCCGAATATGAAGCGATAGAAGCTTTTGTAAGGTACAAGTTAAATTAGTAATTTTCGCTGTCATTCCGACCGCAGGGAGAAATCTTCTTTCAACCAAAATTATGCTGCTTTGAAGAAGATTTCTCCCTGCGGTCGAAATGACAAACTCAAACCTAAAACCTAAAAATGAAAAGAAGCACTTTTATCCAACAAGCCGGTTTGTTAACGGGCGGGCTGTTTTTAAACCAATCGGTTTTTGCCGCCGAAGAATTTGTAAGCCACCGCCCTGCTTTAGGCAAACGCAATTTCACCAGCAAAGCGGTAGAGGCTGCCATAACAGAGTTCAAAGCCAAAGTAAAAGACAAAGAACTGGCTTGGCTTTTTGAAAACTGTTTCCCCAATACTTTGGACACCACTGTATTTTATGCGGTAAAAGAAGCACGGCCGGACACTTACGTCATCACCGGCGATATTGATGCGATGTGGCTGCGCGACAGTTGTGCCCAGGTTTGGCCTTATCTGCCTTTCATCAAAAAAGACGAACAACTGCGAAATTTGATTGCAGGCGTGATCAGGCGGCAGGCGCATTGTGTTTTAGAAGACCCATACGCCAACGCTTTTTATAAGGACGATACCAAAATAAGCGATTGGAAAACCGACCGCACCAATATGAAGCCCGGCATCCACGAGCGTAAATACGAAATTGATTCGCTTTGTTACCCCATCCGTTTGGCGCACCGATATTGGAAAGAAACCGGCGACACCAAGCCTTTTAACGCCGAGTGGAAAAGCTCCATCGCACTGATTTTGCAAACTTTTAAAGAGCAGCAGCGCAAAAACGGCAAAGGGCCGTACCATTTTCAGCGGCAAACTACCGCGCCAACCGATACCTTGCCGATGGGTGGCTACGGTTTCCCGGTAAAACCAAACGGACTGATCTGCTCGATGTTCCGCCCGAGCGATGATGCCACGATATTTCCCTTCCTCGTTCCGTCCAACTTTTTTGCCGTTGTCAGCCTGAAACAAGCCGCCGAAATGGTGAATGCTGTTTTTAAGGATGAAAAATTGACCTCGGATTTAAAAGCTTTGGCCACAGAAGTAGAACAGGCTTTGCAAAAACACGCTATCGTTCAGCACCCCGAATTCGGAAAGATTTACGCTTTTGAGGTAGATGGTTTTGGCAACCACAATTTGATGGACGATGCCAACATCCCGAGTTTGCTGGCTTTGCCTTACCTCAATGCCGTTCCGGTTTCTGATCCGATTTATCAAAACACGCGGAAGTTTGTTTTATCTGCCAGCAACCCTTATTTCTACAAAGGAAAAGCGGCAGAAGGGATAGGCGGGCCGCACGTAGGCAAAGACGGCATGATTTGGCCGCTCAGTATTATTGCGCGGGGATTAACAAGTACCAACGATGCGGAGATCAAACATTGCATCCAAATGCTTAAAACTACGCACGCCGGGACTGGTTTTATGCACGAATCTTTTAACCAGGACAACCCGGCCAATTTTACCCGGAGCTGGTTTGCCTGGGCCAATACCATTTTCGGCGAGTTTTTGTGGGAAACCTATCAGCAAAAACCACAATTGTTAAACAGTTAGGTTGATGGAAAAGTCTGGCTATTTTACTGGCTCTGCTGCTGTTCCGCACAATTTTTTTATTCATTCTAATGTGTTTAAGGAACCGTGATTTTGAACAGGCACCAATTTTTATGGCATAAAAGAAGCATTTTGCTTTTTGTTTTTTTGCTGCTGATCAGTCTTGAACTTAAAGCCCAAAACAGTTTTAAAGGATTGGAAGTGCTTTTCTCCACTCCAAAAAATTATGTTGTTCAGCATACTGATGATGTATTGAAAATGGATGGGAACTTGGAAGAAAGCGACTGGCAGAAAACTGCTTGGACCGAAGATTTTGTAGATATTGAAGGCGCAAAAAAGCCGCTTCCAAAATTGCAAACGCAGGTAAAAATGCTGTGGAACGATTCTACTTTGTTTATCGCCGCAAAATTGCAGGAACCGCAGCTTTGGGCCACGCAAACGCACCACGATGATATTATTTACAAGGACAATGATTTTGAAGTTTTTATTGATCCCGACAACAACACGCACCAGTATTTTGAGATTGAAATCAACCAGTTCAATAAAATTTTCGACCTTTTTATGCCAAAACCTTATCGAAATGGGGGCAATGCTTTGATTGGCTGGGACGTGGAAGGCTTGCAAACAGGCGTAAAACTGGACGGAACATTGAACCAGCCGCAGGACGAAGACAAAAGCTGGACGGTGGAAATGGCCATTCCGCTGAAATCTTTGCGGATGGGTTTTTCATTAATAAAGCCTAAAGAAGGAACGTTATGGCGCATCAATTTTTCGCGGGTGGAATGGGACACGAAAATCAGCAACGGAAAAAACGAGAAGCTGAAAAACGCCGCCGGAAAAGATTTGCCCGAGCACAATTGGGTTTGGTCGCCGCAGGGCGTTATCAACATGCACTACCCGGAGCGCTGGGGATATTTGCAGTTTTCGCGCAAAGCTGATGCTGTTTTTACCCTATCTTTTTCGGAGTTGCAAAAGCAGTATTTATGGCTGGTTTATTACCGGCAAAAACAGTATCTGCAAAAAAACGGAAAGTATGCCGCAACCCTGGCCGAACTGCATTTGGAGCCGATTGCGAAGATTGGGGAGCGGGAAAGCTTGTTGCAAATGGATGCTTCGGGCAGGCAATTTACGGCTACAGTTAAGGCAGAAGGAAGCGTGGCCATCAGCATAAACGATGAAGGATTGATTGAAACGATAAAAACGAAACCATGAGCAACCGCAGGAATTTTGTAAAATCGGGTTTACTGGCCGGCTTGTCTGCCGCAGTTTTGCCCGCAGCATCCAATGCCGAAATGCTTCTTTTAGCACCTAAAAAAGGGTGGAAGCATTGGGTTTGGACGAACCCGAACCTGAAAGATACAGAGCAGGAACTGGCCGAACGTTACCAGAAATATTATGAGGCAGGCATCCGCGGGATGTTTTTTGAGAACGACAGCGAAAAGCACTTCCGCGCAGCGAAAGCCCAGAAACTGGAAGCGCACCGCTGGATATGGACGATGAACCGCGGCGAAAAACCGTTGCTGGAAGCGCACCCGGAATGGTATGCGGTGAATCGGAAGGGCGAATCCTGTGCCGATCATCCGCCTTACGTCAATTATTACCGCTGGCTTTGCCCCTCGCGCGAGGAGGTGAAGCAATACCTCGAAAACGATTATGCCAACGCTTTGAAAAAGGATTATGTAGATGGCATCCACTTGGATTACGTGCGTTTTTGCGACGTGATTTTACCGGTGAATTTGTGGGACAATTACAAAATTGTGCAAACCAGCGAGCTGCCCGAATACGATTATTGCTATTGCAAAGTTTGCAAAGCCGCTTACAAAACCGAACATGGGATTGATATTGATACGGTGCAGTTTCCGGAAGCAAGCCCGTCGTGGCGTTTGTTCCGTTACCAGCGTGTAAATAAAGTGGTTGAAAGGTTGACGAAAGTGGCCAACACTTACAAAAAATCCATAACGGCGGCCGTTTTCCCAACGCCGGACATTGCCCACCGAAACGTAAAACAGGACTGGGTAAACTGGAACATCAGCGGTGTTTGTCCGATGATTTACCATGGTTTTTACAAAGAAAACGTGGCCTGGATTGGGCAGGCCGTTGCCGAAGGCATAAAAGCTTTGAACGGAAAGTTTCCGTTGTATGCCGGTTTGTACATGCCTGATTTTAAAAACGACGGCGAGGTGCAGCAGGGCATCGAAAACGCGCTGAACAACGGCGCGGCCGGCATTTCGCTTTTTGGCCATGTTTCGGATGGTGTTTTGGCTGTGCTGAAAACTGCTTCGGAAAAAATTGCTTATCGTAAAACCTAAATCCTGTGTTTTGATGCTTCTTTTATCTACCTAAATATGGTAACGAGACACACCTCTAGCCCTTTCGAGAGTAACAATGGGACAAGGGTAATTTATTGACGCGACAAATACGTTATTTTTGAAAAATGCAAAACCATTTCAACCTTATTTCGTATTTTCGTTATTTAATTAAATAGCCGTTTATTTGTGCAATCCTATTATCACCGAGATTGTACAGGTTATTTAATTTGCTGATCATAATAATAGAAATAATGGCAACACCAATCAAGGCAACCCCTGTATTATCTGGTAATGCTTCTAAACGTTTTAATGCTTTATTAGCATCTAAAAAAAACAATCGCACTTCTCCGGAAGAGAAACAAAGGATAAAAAACCTTGTAGAAAAAGTATTATCTAAAAAATAAGATAGTTGACTTTATCAGATTTTAAATTTGTTCCATTAACAGCTAAAATTGACGTTCAGGAGTTTGATTGCGGCGAACCAGACATTACCAACTTTTTAAAAGAAGATGCCTTTAATTATCAAAACCAGTTAATGGCAAACACTTATTTATTTATAGGCGACGATAATTATATCGTCGCCTATTTTTGTATATCTAATGATTGCGTGGTAGATAAAGGAGAGGATAAAGGGTTTACAAAAACTATATTTAACAGGTTGCACAGAAGAACAAAAATTCCAAACACAAAAAGGATAAAACAATATCCGGCTATAAAAGTAGGTCGTTTAGGAGTTGCTGTTAAATATCAAGGAACAGGCATTGCTTATGAATTAATGGATTTTATTAAGGGTTTTTCTATTGAATCTCAAAAGTCGGCATGTAGGTTTCTGCTATTAGACGCGCTTAATAAAGAACGACAAATAAAATATTACACAAGTAACCGCTTCGAGTTTTTACTTGATAACGACGAAAATGAAGTAACGAGAATTATGTATTACGATATGATGTAATTTACAATCTTTGATGAAGCGCAAATACCTAAATGCTTCTTTTACCAACCTAAAAATGATGAACAAAACCAAACACCTCAACCGCCACATCCTGTTCCTGCTTTTAACAGCCGCATTTCATCAGGTAGTGCAGGCGCAGCACATGCTTCTTTTACCGGCAAAAAATCAGCATGAACTGACGAAATATGTAGACCAGTATATCGGCACGGGTTTCCACGGGCATGTTTTTGTGGGCGCCAATGTGCCTTTTGGTGCGGTGCAGTTGGGTCCGGCCAACTTGTCGGAAGGCTGGGACTGGTGTTCGGGCTACCATATTTCTGATTCTACCATCGTTGGTTTTCAGCATACGCATTTAAGCGGAACGGGCATTGGCGACCTGGGCGATATTTCTTTGATGCCTACAACCGGCCCGGTCATCGTGCGAAAAGGCAATGTAAAAAACATGCAAAGTGGTTACGTTTCGCTGTTTAGCCATCGGGATGAAACTGTCCGTCCGGGTTACTATGCCGTAAAGCTGAAACGTTATAACATCGGTGTTAAACTAACTGCTACCGAACGTGTTGGCTTCCATGAATACACTTTCCCAAAAAGCAACGACGCCCATATTTTGATTGATCTGCAGGAAGGGATCGGCTGGGACAGGCCAGTTGAAACCTCAATCCAACAAGTCAATGCAACCACCATAACAGGCTACCGTTTTTCTACCGGCTGGGCCAAAGACCAGCGTATTTATTTTGCGGCCGTTTTCTCCAAACCCATCAAAAACTTCTCGGTTTACGATAGCTTGACAGCTAAAACCGGAACCGCATTGACCGGCAAAAAAGTAAAAGGCGTTTTAAGTTTTGTTACTGCAGAAGGTGAAAAAGTGCTGGTAAAAGTAGGCATCTCGCCGGTGAGTGTAGGGAATGCGATGATGAATATCCGGGCAGAAATCCCCGGCTGGAACTTTAACCAGGTTGTGGCAGAAGCCGACAGGAAATGGAACGAACAGCTTGAAAAAGTAACGATAAAAACAGCATCCGAAACCCAGAAAAAAGTTTTTTATACCGCGCTTTTTCACACCATGATTGCGCCTTCGATCTTTAATGATCATAACGGCGATTACTGGGGAACGGATAAAAAAGTACATCCAAAAGCAGCGTTCACCAACCTCACCACATTTTCTTTGTGGGATACGTACCGCGCCTTAAACCCGCTTTACACCCTGATCCAGCCCGAAAAAGTAAGCGACATAATCAACACCATGCTGGCCATTTACCAGCAGCAGGGCAAGTTGCCGGTTTGGCATTTGATGGGCAACGAAACCAACACGATGGTGGGCTACAGTGCTGTGCCGGTAGTTGCCGATGCTTATTTAAAAGGCTTTAAAGGTTTTGATGCAAACCTGGCTTTTGAAGCGGTAAAAGCAAGTGCGATGCGCAACGACCGCGGTTTAAAGTTTGTAAAAAAATTAGGTTTTATCCCGGCGGATAGCACGGCAGAATCGGTGGCAATGGGTTTGGAATACAGCATTGATGATTCGGGGATTGCAGCAATGGCCAGGAAAATGGGCAAAACCGAGGACGAACAATACTTCAGCAAGCGCGCACAAAATTACCACAACTACTTCGACCCAAAAACCCATTTTATGCGGGCCAGGTTGAATGAAAACCAGTTTCGCACGCCTTTCAGCCCGTTTGAATCGCGCCATGAAGTTGGGGATTATACCGAAGGAAACGCCTGGCAATACACCTGGCTGGTGCCGCAGGACGTAAAAGGCTTGATTGCTTTGCAAGGCGGCGAAAAGCCATTTACCCAAAAACTGGATTCGCTTTTTGTGGCGCAAGGCGATATGGGCAAAGAAAAATCACCGGATATTTCGGGTTTGATCGGGCAATATGCGCACGGAAACGAACCTTCGCACCACATCACTTATTTGTATGCTTACGCCGGCCAGCCTTGGAAAACAGCCGAAAAAGTCCGTTTCGTGATGCAAAATTTTTATACCGATAAACCCGATGGCATTATTGGCAATGAAGATGTTGGGCAGATGTCGGCCTGGTATGTTCTGTCGGCCATTGGTTTTTACCAGGTTGACCCGACAAGCGGTGTTTACGTTTTTGGCAGCCCGCTTTTTAACGAATCTACGTTGAAATTAGCGGCAGGAAAAACGCTGCACGTCATCGCCAAAAACAACAGCGCGCAAAATATCTATATCCAAAATGCTTCTTTTAACGGCAAAAAGTTTACGCACAGTTTCATCACTTACCAAGAACTGGCGCAAGGCGGGGATTTGGTTTTTGAAATGGGCAGCAAACCCAGTGCAAGCTGGGGAATAGCGATGGGCGACCGGCCGTAGGGTTTTGTTGAGATTGAAATTTTCTTCTGGCTTTCTTTTTAGTTGATGCTTCTTTTATCACCTAAAAAATGCCGGCCATTGTTTTTGATTTATTAATTTCAGAAAAGCACCAATTTTTGCCCGGTAAAAGAAGCATGGCATTTTTTATGTAAATTAAAACGGAACCCTAAAAGTTTAAACAGCTTCCAAAGGAGAAAAAGATAGGTTTTCTTTTTTAAATCAGAATTTCAATACAAAGTCAAAACCCATGTTAACATATAAAGAAGCCCAACAACTCATTGCCAACTTGGCCAAATCTTTCGGACAAGAAACTTTATCTTTAGATCAAGCTTTTGAAAGGGTTTTGGCCGAACCGATTTTTGCTGACCGCGATTATCCGCCTTTTAACCGCGCCACGATGGATGGTTACGCCATCAATTTTAAAGATTGGGAAAGCGGCACCAAAAATTATGCGGTAAAAGAAGTAGTGTTCGCCGGGCAGCGTTACCAGCAGGAAATTTCGTCGGGCGAGTGTTATAAAATCATGACTGGTGCTGCCGTTCCGCCAAATGCCAACGTGGTGATTCAGCGGGAAAAAGCGGTTGAGGCAAACGGACAAGTTTCTTTTGAAATCGAAAACCTCAAACCTTTTCTCAACATCGCCCGAAAAGGAGAAGATATTCAAGCTGAAACTTGCATCATTGATCAACACACAACTTGTTCTGCGGCCGTAATCGCGCTGCTGGCTTCGGTTGGAAAAGTGGAAGTTAAGGTGGAAAAACTGCCAAAAGTTGCGTTGTTTACCACCGGCGATGAAGTGGTAGAACCTGGCCAGCCGGTTTCTGATATCCAGATCCGCAACAGCAACCAATATTTGCTGAAAAGTTTGTTGCAGGAATGGCAGATCAAACCAACAATTTACAAGCACATTTCAGACAATAAAGAGCAACTGAAACAGGAAATCAGCGCAGCTTTAACTTCGGATATAATTATTTTATGCGGAGGCGTTTCTGCCGGTGATGCGGATTACGTTCCTGAAATTTTGGAAAGTTTAGGCGTGAAGAAACTGTTCCATAAAGTAAAAATCAAGCCCGGAAAGCCAATTTGGTGCGGAACTTTGCCTTCCGGCGGAATGGTTTTTGCTTTGCCTGGCAATCCGTTTTCCTGTCATGTTACCTTCAAATTATTTGTGGAACATTATTTAAAAGCCTGTTTTGGTTTGCCCGAAAAAGAATGGCCAATGCTTCTTTTATCGGCACAAAAACCGAAGAAAACGGAGTTTGACGAATTTGTACCGGGCATTGTAGATCAAGTAGTTACGCCAATTTTGTTCAACAGTTCCGGCGATGTTAAAGCGGCTTTAACGGCTAATGCGATTGCTATTCATCCTGCGGGAAAAGGAGATTTACAGGCGGGAGATTTGATTTCATTTCTTTCGGTTTAAAACAACAATTCGTTGTATATTTGTTAATATAACCACGGTGATAAAAGAATCAGGACCAGTTGGATGCTTCTTTTACCGGGTAAAAATCATTGAACGTGCTGAACGATCCATACGGAAGAAAATTTAAAACATTGCGGGTTAGCTTGTTAAACACTTGCAACCTCAATTGTTTTTACTGTACGATGGGTTCTGAAGAGGAAATCAACTACGATCATCGCCCGCAAAAACCGGCTGCTTTTTTTGCCCAACTCATTTCCCGCCTGCACCATCAGCTTGATCTGGAAACCATCCGTTTAACCGGCGGCGAACCTTTGCTTTACCGCGAACTTCCCGAATTGATCCGCAGTTTAAATGAGATCGGCATCCCAAAAATCAGCATGACGAGCAATGGTTATTTGTTGGCTCGCCAGGCTGCGGCTTTAAAAGCTGCCGGTTTGCAAGCCATTAATGTTTCTTTAGATGCGGTTGATGAGCTTTCTTTTTACAAAATGGCTAAACGGAAACACCTTGATCGCGTATTAAACGGGATCGAAACGGCGTTGGATTTAGGCATCGAAATAAAGCTGAACGCGGTGATTATGAAGGGAATGAACGAAGAGCAGGTTATTCCTTTGGTGGATTATGCTTTCGGTAAAAACATTCCGGTCCGTTTTTTGGAAGTGATGTCAATGGGGCATTTGCACCACGAATCTGATAAATATTTGTTCTCGCAACAGCAATTGCTGGATCAGGTTGCTACTAAATATAATTTTAAACGTTTGCCCCGAAAAGCTTCTGCCACAGCTAATTACTGGCAAACTGCTGATGGAAATACGTTCGGTATCATTGCCAACAACAGCGAGCCTTTTTGCTCGGATTGCAGCCGATTGCGGTTGGATGCCGAAGGAAATATGTACGGTTGTTTAAGTTCCAACCATCCGATTGCGTTGGATGCGGAAGACAGCGATTATTTGTTGCAGGAAAAATTGCAGCAAGCCATGAGCCAAAAGCAGTTGCACCATTTTATCGGCAGCGAACTGAGCATGTTGCAAATTGGCGGTTAATGCTTCTTTTATCACCTAAAAATCAATATGAACATAGAAGTTTTTGCTGTTTTGAAAGATTATTTCGATAAAGAATTTCAATTGCAAAGCAGCGCGAAAAATATTGCAGAATTAAAACAACAATTAGCGGCACAAAACCCGGAAGCAGCAAACGTGCTGGAACTTTGCCGGTTTGCTGTCCGCGATGAATTTGTTGACCAAAATTATCCCATCACTATCCATGATACCATCAGCATTATCCCGCCCAGCAGTGGCGGTTGACCTTAAGCTTTTATCCGCCGAACCTTTGGATTTGGTGGGATTGCTGTCGAAATCGCATCACCCGGAAGCCGGTGCCATCGTTTTGTTTAGCGGTGAAGTGCGCGACAACGACCCGCAAACGGACGTAGCTTATTTGGAATATGAAGCGCAGGAAGCCATGGCAACGAAATCAATACGGCAGATTTTGGAAGATGCCTGCCAGAAATGGCCTTTAAACATTGCATTGGCGCAACACAGAACAGGGAAAGTTGGCATTTCAGAATCGGCAGTGGTGGTAATTACCGCATCGCCGCACCGGGCAGAAGCTTATTCGGCCAACCGTTATATTATTGACCGCATTAAACACGAAGCGCCAATTTGGAAGTGCGAATATTTTAAGGATGGCACGAAGGAATGGGGCGGAAACTGTAACTGCCAAAAAATAACCGGCGATGCAAACAAGCATATTTACGAGTGGACGGAGGAGAAAAAGTAGTTATTTAGTTACCGATTGTGTGAGTTTGAAAAATATTTTCCCATACCAATTTTTCCGGGTCTAATTTTTTGTATCTGCCAGCTTTAATATCGGCGATGCCTTGTTCTATCGCTTCTATATTTTTAGGGTTGTTAAAAAAGAGCCTTCGCTGATGCGTTCCGTTTTCCGCAGTTCAAAAGTTTCCTTTTTTCCCCGCTGGATCACAATCCGTTCTTTTTCAGCCAGGTCTAAATATTTTTTTAAATTTCCCCTTAATTCACTCGGGCTAATTACGATCATAATTTGTTGTTGAAGTACGCCTTGATGTACAAATATACTTGTTTTTGTTTATGTAGATTTGAGCATCTTTTAGATTGAAACTAAATGGACAATACTTCTTTTACCGGCAAAAAACCAACTATCACTATTGAATATTGCCCGAAATGCCACTGGCTTTTGCGCGCCGCGTACATGGCGCAAGAGTTGTTGACGACATTTGAAGATGATTTGCACGGCGTTTTACTGCACCCAAGCGAAGTTGCCGGCCGTTATTCGATTTTTGTTGATGATAATTTGATTTTTGACCGTAAAAGAGAAGGCCGTTTCCCCGAAATTAAAGAGTTGAAGCAGTTGGTGCGCGACAAAGTGAACCCGAAAAAAAGTTTAGGGCATTCGGATAAAAAGTAAAAATAGAAGTTAGTTAAGCCAGTTCACAAAAAAACCGGCATAAAAGAAGCATCATACTTCTTTTATGCCGGTCAATATTCATTTTTTACGCCCTTCTGATCACACCCAGGATTAAAGCAATGACTGCGATTACCAGCAAAACGTGGATAATACCGCCAGATACGTGGAATGCAAATACGCCCAA
Organism: Mucilaginibacter sp.; assembly: GCF_041088075.1. Classification (GTDB taxonomy): domain Bacteria; phylum Bacteroidota; class Bacteroidia; order Sphingobacteriales; family Sphingobacteriaceae; genus Mucilaginibacter_A. Next base: position 45,435 of record NZ_JBGCVY010000029.1, read on the forward strand.
TGCCCAGCCAATAACCAGGATTACGGCAATGATGTACAATAATGATCTCATGATAAATTGATTTTATTGATAAAATGGTTTAAATAATTACCATCAGAAATAAGAAATACAGGAAAATGTTTGGCCTGCTTCTAAAAAAAGCGGACAAGAAACTTACACTTAATTTATTTAATTAACTCAAGTTGCGTGTTAAAAAGATAAAGAAGTAAGCATCAAAAGAAGGAACTTTGGTTTACCACAACTAAAGGACCCATGATGATGCTTACCAAGGATAAAATTATAGGAATATTTTGTTTTATAGATGATTTGTTGAAAACGGGCAATCATTACGAAGACAGCCGCAGGCAGGTAAGCGACAGTGAAATCATTACAACAGCAGTCGTTTCCTCATTATACTTCGGAGGACATCAGGATAAGGCAAGGCAGTTTATGAAGATGACAGGCATGATACCGGGAATGCTGGACAAAAGCCGTTTTAACCGCAGGTTACATGCGGTAGCTGAATTGATCTACAACTTATTCATGCAAGTTGGTTATTATTTCAAGTATGTCAGTTGTGAGATGAGCTATGTGCTGGATTCGTTTCCGGTTGCGGTGTGCGATAATATCCGGATCGCGAATTCTAAAATATTACAAGGCAAGCAGTGGCATGGCAGGCAGAGCAGCATGCGGCGTTACTTTTATGGGGTAAAAGTACAGTTGCTGGTTACCAAAGA
>NZ_JBGCVY010000030.1:0-14344 GCF_041088075.1 Mucilaginibacter sp.
CTTGCCCGAACTTCTCGTCTTTACGCAACAAAGACCTCAGTTCTTCCGATGTATAGTTCTTCACTGTCAATGCCACTTTGCCCATACAGCCAAACTACAACTTTTTTATCTATTTGTAAAAATATATTGAACTTTATATAATAAACCAAAACCAAGTGTTTGCCCATTTTTGGGTGATAAAAGAAGCATCAACCCAAAGAAGAGAGCCGGAAAAAAGTTTAAACAACTTTATGATAAAAAAGCATTTTATATATGATAAAAAAAGCATTAGTAATAGCGGCCTTTTTAACTGCTTCTTTTACCACCATTTTTTTGTCTTTTGAGGGCTGCCAAACCAATGTTGATAAAGCCAAGGACAGTACAGCCCTTATCAGCAAAAATATTCAGGATGGCCGTATGTTGGCACAGAAATACTGCAGCAGTTGCCATTTACCTGTAACGGCAGGTTTTTTAGATAAAGAAACTTGGTTAAAACATGTTTTGCCAGCAATGGCGCCACGCCTGGGCATTGCTGTTTATGCTGAAGACCAATATGTAAATAACCCTGCTAAAAAAAGCACTCTGTCCTACGATGACTGGATGAAAATTGTTAATTACTACGAACAAACAGCGCCCGCAAAACTTAAAATAGCCAAACCACCGGTGCCGTTAGTAAAGGATTGGGCTGTTTTTACCCTTAAAAAACCTGCAACAATACCTGAAAAAATTTCCACAACTACCGTGGTTTCTGTTGATACCAACAGCCGTACTATTTATTCCGGTGATGCTACAACCAACAATATTAGCCGCTGGGGCCAGAGCCTCAAGGCTAAAGTTTTTGCCCATTTGCCTTCACCTGCAGTTGATATAAAATATCAGGGCAAAAATCAAAGCATTGTTACCTGTATCGGCAACATGCGTGCGTTAGATGTTGCAGAAGGGGCCGTATTGGCATTTAATAAAAACGAACAAATGGCAAAACCAACTACCATAATTTCTAATTTGCCACGTCCTGTCCAGAGTGTTGCCGCTGATTTTAATAAAGATGGCTTGACCGATTATGTAGTTTGTGGCTTCGGGCATAACATAGGAAGTTTATACTGGCTCAAACAAAAACCGGATCATATGTTTGAAAAAATAGTTGTCCGAAATGTTCCCGGTGCCATCCACGCTGTTGTTGGTGATTACAACAACGATGGATGGCAAGACATTATGTGTTTATTTGCACAGGCTCAGGAAGGTGTATGGTTGTTTTTGAATAACCAGCATGGCGGGTTTTCTACCCAAAACCTCATTCGTTTTTTGCCTGTTTTTGGTTCGAGCAGTTTTGATGTTGCAGATTTTAACCATGATGGAAAGCCGGATATTCTTTATACCTGCGGCGATAACAGCGATTACTCCAAAATATTAAAGCCTTTTCACGGCATGTATATTTACTTAAACCAGGGAAACTTCAAATTTAAAAAAAGCTATTTTTATCCAATTGATGGCTGTACAAAAGCAGTTGCCGCAGATTTTGACGGCGATGGCGACCTCGATATTGCCAGTATTGCTTTTTTCTCCGATTTTAAAAACAATCCATCCGAGGGGTTTATTTATTTTGAGCAGGACAAACCGATGCACTTTATTCCGCATGCTGTTCCTGTTGGCAGTTACGGCCGTTGGATTTGTATGGATGTAAACGATTTGAACCACGACGGAAAGCCGGACATTGTTCTGGGCAACTTTTCTTTGGGTTTTAATAATATTGAAGGTTTTAAACCTAATTGGAATTTAAAGCTGCCGTTGATTGTACTACAAAATACATCAGTTAAAAAATTAACTAAATAAAGCATTTACATGGATCGAAAATTATTTTTAAAAACAGCGTTGATTGCATCCAGCACAGGCAGTGCGGTTTCGGCATTAGCACAGCCCTTATCAAAAAAAAGCATACAAAAAAACCAGCAGACCGAATTTTACGAACTGCGCGTTTATACTTTGAAAGACGAAACGCAGCAAAAACTGGTGGAGGATTATTTTCAAAACGCGGCCATCCCGGCTTTAAACAAGTTGGGCAGCAAGAATATTGGTGTTTTTACGGAGATGAAACCCGAAGGGCAAACCAAAATTTATACGGTCATTCCGTTTAAATCTGCCGATGCTTTTTTTAAGGTAGAAAACCAATTATTGGCTGATGCTGCTTATCGCCAGGCTGGTGCTGCTTACCTTAATTCGACTGCTTCGGCACCAGCTTATGACCGGATTGAAAGTTCGTTGATGCAGGCTTTCAAAAGTACGCCCAGCTTATTGCCGACAGAGAAAAAGCAGCGTTTATTTGAACTGCGCCGTTACGAAAGCGCCAGCGAACTGACCGGCAAAAAGAAGATTGAGATGTTTAACGAAGCCGGCGAAAGCGCTATTTTTAAACGTTTGGGTTTTAAGCCCGTGTTTTTTGCAGAAACCCTGATCGGAGAAATGCGGCCAAATTTAACTTATATGATCACGTTTGACGATATGGCTGACCACGACGCCAAATGGAAAAGCTTTGGCAGCGATGCCGAGTGGAAACGCATCAGCTCGATGCCAGAATATTCTGATAAGCTGAACGTTTCGCGCATTACTTCCACCTTTTTAATTCCCACAGCTTTCTCTCAAATTTAAACCTGCATACTGTTTTTACCAGGCAAAATTTGTGCTGGTAAAAACAGTATTTGGGTTTATCTATTTTCAACAAAAATTGTTATCATTGATTGGCATTTCCCTGAAGCTAAATCAACCCTAAAAACCAATTTTAACATTCAAATCATGACGACACGACGTTCATTTCTCAAATCTTCTGCGGTTTATTCTGCCAGTTTGCTGGTGGCACCAAGTTTATTAAATTACAACCACAAGTACATCGGCCTGCAATTATATACGGTAAGGGATGCGATGCAAACTGACCCGGCCAAAACATTGGCGCACGTGGCAAAAATAGGTTACAACTCGGTAGAAGGCGCAACTTATACCGGCTCGCAAAAGTTTTACGGCATGGAGCCCGCTGCTTTTTCGCGCGTGTTGAAACAGAACGGCTTGATTATGCCAAGCAGCCATTATCGTTTGGGCGAAGAAAAAATGAATGGCGAAACCCCAAAAGGTACGATGATGAGCGGTTGGGACAAAGCCATTGACGATGCGGCGGCGGTTGGCATCAAGTACATGGTTTGTGCTTATCTGTCCGAGCAGGAGCGCGGCGGACTGGACCACTACAAAAAACTGGCCCAGGATTTTAACAAAGCCGGCGAAATGTGCAAGAAAGCAGGCATCCAGTTTTGTTACCACAACCATAATTTTGAATTTGAGAAGCAGGACGGGCAGTTTCCGTATGATGTTTTGCTGGCCAATACCGATAAAAACAACGTAAAAATGGAAATGGACATGTACTGGGTTACCAAAGCCGGGCAGGATCCGATTGCATTGATCAACAAACATCCGGGCCGTTTTCCGCTTTGGCATGTAAAAGATATGGACAAAACGCCTCAAAAGGATTTCTCGGAAGTGGGCAACGGTTCCATTGATTTCAAACAGATATTCAAATCAGCCGATAAAGCCGGCCTGCAATACTTTTTTGTGGAACAGGACAAAACGCCCGGCGACCCTTTTACCAGCATTACCCAAAGTATCACTTACATCAAGAAAAACTTAGTGTAGGGCAAGGTGGGAAGGTGAAAGGCGGGAAGGTAAAAGGTAAATTTAGAAAGGTAGCAAACTATGCTTCCCCTCTCGAGAGGGGTTAGGGGTGTGTCCTTTTAACAAACATTTTACCCGATAAAAGAAGCATCAAAAGGAAAAAATTTAAAACGTTTCCTAATAAAATTCTCATGCCCTGCTACAACAAAAATTAGCAGGGCTTTATTTTATATCGCTAAAAACAGTATGAAAACAAAACGGCTCCTTCAAACAGCTTTACCGGTTTTGGCTTTACTTTTTTCGCTGTCGGTTTCGGCACAAAAAATCGGGGTTTTTGACGGGCAGACCGATGTTGGAAAAAACGTAAAACCAGGCTCGGCTACGTTTATCCCGCAAAACCAGCAATATGTTATTTCCGGTGCCGGAACCAATATTTGGGGCAACCAGGACGAGTTTCATTTTGTGTGGAAGAAAATGAAAGGCGATTTTATTTTGTACGCCAGAGCCGAATTTGCAGGTTGGAACGGCGTGGAAGAACACCGGAAAGTGGGCTGGATGGTGCGCAAAAACCTAAACGGCAATTCGGCGCAGGTAAATGCAGTTGTTCATGGAGATGGACTGACTTCTTTGCAATATCGAAAAACGGACGGTGCAACTACAGAAGAAACGCGTTTTAAAATTACCCACGCCAACATTATCCAATTGGAAAGAAAAGGCAACACTTACACCATGCGCGCCGCAAAATACGGCGAACCTTTTGCTACCGAAACAATAACCAATGTAGCTTTAGGCGATGATGTTTATGTAGGTTTATTTGTAGGTTCGCACAATGCTGATGTAACCGAAACCGGCATTTTTCGGGATGTGCGCATCACGGTTCCTTATGCCGGAGAGGTAAACCAAAGCACACAAATGACATTGGGCAGCAATTTGGAACTGCTGGAAATAGCAACCGGAAACCGGGAAATCATTTACTCGATCCCTTATTCTATCCAAGCGCCAAACTGGACGAAAGATGGTAAAAGCCTGATTTATAACGATAGCAAAGGCTTGATGTATAATTTTGATCTCGCCAGCCGTCAGCCTAAACCATTAAATACGGGCGAAGTAAAAAGCAACAACAATGACCATGTGCTTTCTTTTGATGGTAAAATGATCGGGCTAAGCAGTTGGGTAAAAGAGCTGGGCGGTTCTATCGTTTACACCGTTCCCATTACGGGCGGAACACCCAAACAAATTACACCAAAAGGGCCGTCGTATTTGCACGGCTGGTCTCCGGATGGTAAAAGTTTGGTTTTTTGCGGAGACCGGGACGGCGAGTTTGACGTTTATAAAGTACCGGTAACCGGCGGAAAAGAAACCCGCCTGACTTCAACAAAAGGGCTGGACGACGGGCCGGAATATACGCCCGATGGCAAATACATCTACTTTAACTCTGTGCGTTCCGGCTTGATGCAAATTTGGCGGATGAGGCCCGACGGAAGCAACCAGGAGCAAATAACCAACGACGATTACAACAACTGGTTTGCACATATTTCCCCGGATGGAAAAATGATGGTGTTTTTAACTTTCCTGAAATCCGAAGTAGAGCCGGGCGCCCATCCGCCGTACAAACACGTTTACATCCGCCTATTGCCGATTGATGGAAAAGGGACGCCAAAAGTACTGGCTTATGTTTACGGCGGGCAAGGTTCGATGAATACGCCTTCCTGGTCACCGGATAGCAAGCATATCGCTTTTGTAAGCAACAGCGATATGGGCAACTAATTTATGCCGGTAAAAACAGTATTGCAAATTTGGCTGGGCGTGTATCTTTTATAGGTTTAACGATCACAATTATCAACTTTCGTTGTTAAACAGAACAAACTTATGTATTTTGAAAAGGTTTTTTTCAAACACCGGTTTAAGAAATTGGCAACAACATGATCAAAGTATTACTTGCAGAAGACCATAACGTAGTTCGCAACGGTATAAAATCTATCCTGGAAAAAGATACTGGTTTAGAAGTTGTTGCGGAAGCCACCAATGGAAAGCAAGCATTGGAATTGCTGGAAAAAGGCTTTAAAGCGGATATCATTTTGGCAGATGTAAACATGCCGGAAATGAATGGTATGGAAATGACTACGTTGGTTAAACAGCAGTTTCCAAAAGTCAAAGTGATTATCCTGACCATGCTGGATCATGAAAAATACATTGTCCAGGCTTTTAAAAACGGCGCATCCGGTTATATTTTAAAAAACATTACTTCAGACGAACTGGTATTTTGCATCAAGCATGTTTGCAATAACGACGACCGTTACATTTGCAGCGAACTTTCTTTGCGCATGTTGGACAAACTGATCCACAAACCGGAAGTAGTTGTTCCGAATGAAAAATCAGAAATAGAACTATCCAAACGCGAAGTGGAGATATTAGCTTTGATTGCCGAAGGCTACACCAACCTGGAAATTGCCGACAAGCTTTTTACCAGTAAACGCACGGTTGAAGGCCACCGCCAAAACCTGATTGATAAAACCCAAAGCAGGAACACGGCAGCACTTATCCGTTATGCTATTTTAAGCGGCATAATTTCATAAGTGCCGTTTCCAAAATATTTTTATGTGTTAATGAAGTTGTTTAAACTTTTTTCTGGCCCATTTTTTTTGGCCGATGCTTCTTTTACCCTATAAAAATTGGTGTTTGCATCAGCCTAAACAAATCAAAATAAATTCTCCACCAATTTTTAGGCGATAAAAGAAGCATTGTGTAAAGCACAAAAGAATAAGTTTAAACAAGTTCAATACTTGTATCTGTCGGTTTACAAGTATTAATACAATTTTTGTAGTTTATTCCCCCAACTTTGTTCTTTCTAAATTTGATTTTGGATTAATCAAAACTGTATTTTTTGCTGTTACAGCTTTAAGTTTTGTTTTAAATTGAAATAAACCTTGCAAACAGCTCATGTTTTTTCTTCCAAAGTTTCCATTTAAGCTTGTTTTTAGCTTCGGTATTTCATCTAAATTTAAAAACGGGTACTTGTTCAACATAAATCACAGTATTAATACTTTATAGTTAAAAAATCTTTTAAAGACTTTTGAAATATAAATTATTAAACTATGAAAACGTTACTGACCCCGCGTTTGCTTGGCTATTTAATCAAGAAAGGTTACAGGTTTTTTTTATCCCAAACCACTTGCATAGACCAGGCCGATGCCTATGTGGGCATCACCCTAAAACCTGTAAAAAAGCACCCTTTGCTGCAAAAACTGCCCAAGCCTTTTAGTGCCTATTGCAGCATTTTTTATCAGCCTTTTCAAAAGGTTTCTGATATGGCCAACACCAAAGTTTTGGTAGAGCTTAATGCACGGGATTTAGAAAACTTCAAAAATATATCCAATCTTTCAACCATACAATAATAAATTTATGTTAAAAAAAGTACTGGTACTCGATAACGATCAGCGGATTTTGGACGTGATGCAGGAAGCCTTGAACTACGAAGGTTTTGATGTGGACACTTATGACGGAACAGACGACATTTTAAAACTGGTCAAAAAGTGCAAACCCGATTTACTGATTGTTGACTACATTTTGAACGGCGTAAACGGCGGCGAACTTTGCCGCAATGTTAAAAACTGTTCCATCACCAAAAACTTGCCGGTCATCATCTTTTCGGCTTACCCCAAAGTTTTGCAGTCTTTAGGTTTTTATGGTTGTAATGCTTTCATTTCCAAACCTTTTGATCTGTCAGAACTGGTAGATAAAGTAACAGAACTGGTAACCGTGCAACCAAAATTAAGTATTAATGCAAGCCTAAACCAGTATTAATACTCCTTATAAAACTAATAATTTCCTTTAAAATTGAAAGCAGTTCAGATAAAAGTACATTCCAGATAATTACAAATATAAATCAGCAGGCTATGTTTACAAACTCAGGTATAAACAAGGTATTCCTTGTAGGGCATATTGGTAAAGAACCCCGTTTGCACAATTTTACAGACCAAAAAGAAGTTTTATGTTTTCCGTTGGTAACCAATGAAACCATCAAAAAAAATGGCGACAATGTAGAACTGATTGAATGGCACAATATTAAAATCCCGAAAGAAGTTGCCGCTTCAGGGAACGAACTGTTGCAAAAAGGGCATTTATTGTATATTGAAGGCAAAATACAAACGCGCAGTTTTTATGACGAACAGCAAATTAAAAAATACAAGCTTGAAATAATTGTGGTAAAATATCAGGTTTTAAATACTGTCCCTGTGCTGCAAGAAGTTTAAACATTCATGCAAATTTTGTAATCAGGTTGCATGCAATTTTGATGTGTGGCTAATGAAAAACAGCTTATTAAATATCAAAACCAACAACACCAAAATTATACCTGTAAAAGAAGCATCAGGCAAATTTGATCAAAAACGCTGCTAAAATTTAGCGGCGTTTTTTTTATGTTGATTTTTTACGAAACTAAACTGTTACATCAAATTTGTAAGAAGTTAAAAACATTCGTCTGGCTTGATTTTTAATAGTTTAATGGTTTAAAATCATATTCCGGTCCTGTTTGTCGTAAGCCGCTTTCCTTGCAATTAAATTTATCTAAAGTAAAAATGGAATTAGGCGCAGAAATCCTTAAAATATTAAATAAAACATACGACCCGAACAGCATGGTCGAAACAAAATTTAAACGCTACGACCTGGCTTTTAAAACAGACGAAGCCGGACGGCCAATTTTGTTGTTTATGGGACAAAAAGACGCGGAAGGCAAAATAAAAGGCGAACGCTATGCGCGTAGGCTCAAATTTGGCGAAAACGGCGAAGTGATAAAAGACCATTGGGACAACAAAGGAAAAGCCACGCAGTAACCGATACTGTTTTTACCGGTATAAATTAAGCAACATTTATGAAAAAAGACGAAATCCATCTGGCGGATTTGAAGCGCATTTTGTTTGGCCTGGCGCCCCCGGAGTTTATGCTGGAAGTTTTTATCCGTACCCTCATCATCTACATTGCCTTGCTTTTTATTGTACGTACTTTGGGCAAACGCATGAGCGGGCAATTGACCATTATGGAAATGGCCGTTATGCTTACCATCGGCGCTATTGTTTCTGTGCCGATGCAAGTGCCAGACCGCGGGCTTTTGCAAGGCGCCTTGTTGTTGGTTTGTATCGTTTTTTTTCAGCGCGGCATTAGTTGGCTGGGATTTATGAACTCAAAAATAGAAGATTTAACGCAGGGAAAAGCAAGCATGTTGGTGAAAGACGGCCTATTGCAACTGGACGAAATGAAAAAAGTAAGGGTTTCGCACCAGCAGCTTTTTGCAGAACTAAGGCAGGAAAACGTTTTTAACCTCGGCATCGTAGATCGTGTTTACCTCGAAGCTTGCGGCGAGTTCAGCATTTTTCAATCTAAAGAACCGAAACCCGGCTTATCAATCCTGCCGCCAGACGACCGGGAAATTATTAAAACCAAAGAACAGGCTTTTACAAAACCACCGGAACATATGGAGCTGATAACGTGCATCAATTGCGGTTTTACAAAGCCCAAAAACCCGACTGCGCCATGTAAAAACTGCGGGCAGGATGAGTGGATCAATGCCATAAACTAAGATTTAATGAAACCGAACGAAATACATTTACAGGATTGGTTTAGGATATTGGTGGGCGAGGTTCCTGCAAGTTTTTATATCGAACTCGTTATCAGGGCAACATTTTTTTATTTATTACTGCTGATTGCCATCCGGATGATGGGCAAACGGATGTCGTCGCAATTAAGCCGCAACGATCTGGCCGCCATGGTTTCACTTGCGGCCGCCATTGGTGTCCCGCTCCAGGCGCCGGATAGGGGCATCATCCCTGCCGTAATTATTGCCTTTGTGGTGGTGTTTGTAGCGCGTTGGGTTGCGGCAAAATCATTTAAAGACCAAAACTTTGAAAAATTTTCCCAGGGAAATATCGGCGTGCTGGTTAAAGATTCGGTACTGGACTTGGATATGATGAAGAAAGTCCGCATCTCGCGCGAACGGCTTGTTGCCCAGCTTCGCAAAAACAGCATCAAACAATTGGGCAGTGTAAAGCGCTTTTATATGGAAGCCGGCGGTTCTTTTACGTTGATACAGGAAGAAAACGCAAAACCCGGCTTATCAATTTTGCCGCATTGGGACAAAGATTTTAATGCAAGTTTAAAAAAATCAAACGAATTGAAAGTTTGCCAAACTTGCGGAACCACGAAAAAAAATCCTTTTAACGATAAAAACACAAAATGCCCAACTTGTGGCGATACTAACTGGACGGATGCCGTAACAGAATAAGCCATGCTTCTTTTACCGGCATAAAATCAGTAGCGGTAAAAACAGCATTTGCTTCCAAGTATAATCTCAAAAATTTGCTTTAATTTTCCGGCCTTGATCCATTAGGTACATGGTGAGGTTTATATGCCAAATAACGGTTTAATGAATGACAGTAATTTACAAATCAGAACGGTCAATGTCGTTCGCTACGTTACGCCTTTGCGCGAAGGCGGATCTTTGCCGGCCATTGCCGAAGCAGACGATGGGTTTTTATATGTGCTGAAATTTCGCGGTGCCGGGCAAGGGGTAAAAGCTTTGATTGCCGAACTGATTGGCGGCGAAATTGCACGAACTTTGGGTTTAAAAGTCCCGGAGATTGTTTTTGCCGATCTGGATGTTGCCTTTGGAAGGGCAGAACCGGACGAAGAAATACAGGATTTGCTCAAAGCAAGCGTTGGCCTCAACCTGGCTTTGCATTACCTTTCCGGTGCCATAACTTTTGATCCGGCCGTAACCGTTGTCAATCCAAAGCTGGCTTCTCAAATTGTTTGGTTGGATTGCCTGATCACCAATGTTGACCGTACGGCAAGAAACACCAATATGTTGCTGTGGCATAAAGAATTATGGCTGATTGACCATGGCGCTGCTTTATACTTTCACCATTCCTGGCAAAATTGGGAAGAGCAGGCGCGGCGGCCGTTTGTGCAGGTAAAAGACCATGTTTTGCTGCCTTTTGCCACCGAGCTGCAAGAAGTTGATGCGGAATTTCGGTCTATCTTAACAAAAGAAAAAATCGAAGAAATCGTATCCTTGATACCAGAAAGCTGGTTAACGCAGGAAGCCGGGTCGCCCGAAGAAATGCGGCAGGTTTACGCCCAGTTTTTAACAACCAGAGTAGCCGCATCCGAAATTTTTGTAAAAGAAGCCCAACATGCCAGAGAGATACTTATTTGAGTATGCGGTTATCCGTGTTGTGCCGAGGGTAGAACGGGAAGAGTTTTTAAACGTGGGCGTAATTGTTTACTGTCCGAAACAAAAATTTTTGAAATCAATAATTACGATTGATGACCGTCGGTTACATGCTTCTTTTAGCGGCATAAATTTGGAAGAAGTAAAGGCAAATCTCCTTGCTTTTGAAAATATTTGCCATGGCAATCTAACTTCTTCGCCCATTGCAAAGTTGGACAATGCTTCCCGTTTTCGCTGGCTTACGGCAACACGCAGCACCATTATTCAGGCATCAAAAGTACATCCAGGTTTGTGCATTGATGCAAACGAAACGCTTTTTAAATTGCACGGGCAGTTGGTTTTGGAGTGAGGGGACGGGTAAATGGTTCATAGTTAATTGTTCATAGATAACGGTTAATGGTTCATAGTTAATAGTCCATCGCCAAAGTTCGTCATATTAAACCCCGCACCTCATACCTCAAACCTGTTACCTCAAACCCCACACCTCAACCCTCATTCCCCCAAGCTGTCAACAATAAGCTTCTTTGTCCACCGTAATTACGGTGTTCACACAGATAAATTCCTTGCCATGTGCCTAAAGCTAAACGGCCGTTACGAATGGGTATCGTTACCGAAGTGCCAAGCATGGCCGCTTTTAAATGTGCGGGCATATCGTCCGGGCCTTCGTCGTTGTGCAAATAATTGGGGTCGTTTTCGGGCACGGCCTTGTTAAAATACGTTTCAAAATCTTTCCGAACCGTTGGGTCTGCGTTTTCGTTGATGGTTAACGCTGCAGAAGTATGCTGGATAAAAACCTGGCAAACCCCAATTTTAATTTCCCTGATCTCCGGAAACGCTTGCGTAACTTCTGTTGTTATCAAATGGAAACCTCTTGGCCTGGCTTTCAATTGCAGTGGTTGCTGGAAAATTTTCATGAAACTTTATGTCAAATTTTAGGTGGTAAAAGAAGTATTGGTAAAAATACAGTTAAAATTAGCAGGTTTTGGTTTATATATACTTTTAGTGATTGCAACATGGACCAAAGCAAAAATCAATGGTTTTTTCGAAACCTAAATTATCCAATTTCAATTTTTAGGCGATAAAAGAAGCATCAGCAATAACCTTGATTGGAATTTTTGTACAAGTAAAAATTGAGTAATGAGATATTGTTGCAATAGTTATTTGCTTCAAACCGAAATCAAAACCAAACTACAATACTTCTTTTACCGCCTTATTTTTGGATAATGCGTAAAGTTTGTATGTCTTTTGTTCCGCCAAAAAACTTTTCCAATACCGCTTGAAACACCGGGTTTGCATTGGGTACGGCGGCAAATAAAGTCATGGATGATTTTAGCTTTACATCGTCCGGGCTTCCGAATATTTGGTTGGCATTGTTGCTTTTTTGTTGCAGCAAAGCTTCACAAATTTGGGCAAGCCTGCTGCCTAAAATTGGATGGTTTAAAAACGCTTCGGCTTCTTTTAAATCTTGGATGGCATAAAACCTGGAAGTTTCGCTAAAGCCCAAACCTTGTATTTGCGGAAAAATGTACCACATCCAATGGCTTCGTTTTTTACCGTTTTCAATTTCGGCCAAAGCCGTTTGGTAATCGTTTTTTTGGGCATCCAAAAATCTTTTCAGCTTATTTTCTTCATCCATTTTTCTGAAATTGTATTATTTTAGAAAAGGTTTGCCTTGTAATTTTCATTCAAATTTTATGCAGGTAAAAGAAGCATTCATCGAATCAAAACTTTTTGGCCATTTGCACTTTTGCAGGCAATGCTTTTGCATGTGCTGTTTGCGGCTGGTTGTTGCATTTTCCCAACAAAGTATAGATCACAACAAATATGATAATGGTAGAAAAACAGCCGCCGCCCAGTTTTTTGGCGCCCCAGGCTGCAATTATAGTTCGGAAAAAATTGTTCATCGTTTTTTTATTAAGTTAAGATTGATCTGCAAACTTAGTTTTAGTTTTCATAATTGCAAATGCTTGTTTCGGCAGTTTTTCAAAATCAACAATACTTCTTTTACCACCTGTTTTTTGGTGCCTGTCTTTTTTATGGATTGTTGGATATATTTATTTTCCTACAACATTTTTATATATACTGTTAAAAACTAATTGCTACTCTGCTGGTTATTTAACCAAACATTAATTTATAAAATATAAATACAATGAACGAAGAAAATAAGATCAGCAGGAGAAAAGTAATCGGCGGTTTGGGCGCGGGTTTGGCGGCTGTAGCCGTTGGGCCGGTTTTTGGTGCAACAGAACCGCAGGCAAATGCACCTTATGCACCCTTAAGCTTGCAAGACCCAACTTCCAAGTACCCAAAACCGCCTTTTAAAGGCCAGTCTCAGCCGTGGCCGGGTTTAGCCTCGAAGATGGACCCGAAACCAGACCATGGCGAAACCAGTTATAAAGGTTCCGGCCGTTTGGCAGGCCGCAAAGCTTTAATTACTGGCGGCGATTCGGGCATGGGGCGTGCAGCAGCCATTGCTTATGCCCGCGAAGGAGCGGACGTGGCGATTAATTATTTCCCTTCTGAAGAGCCGGATGCACGCGAAGTTGTTGCTTTAATTAAAGCTGCAGGCCGCAAAGCCGTTGCCATTCCAGGCGATTTGCGCGATGAAGCGTTTTGCAAGCGTTTGGTAGATGAAGCCGTTCGTGGTTTGGGCGGGTTGGATATTGTGGTGAGCAATGCCGGCCGCCAGCAGGCACACGAATCTATTTTGGATATTTCGACTGAACAATTTGACTGGACGATGAAAACCAATATTTATGCGCCTTTTTGGATTATCAAAGCAGCTCTGCCGCACTTGCAGCCCGGATCGGTAATTATCGGAACGACTTCTGAGCAAGCTTATGACCCATCCCCGGATCTGTATGATTATGCACAAACCAAAGCTGCAACCATGAACTATGTAAAATCGCTGGCTAAACAATTGGGGCCAAAAGGCATCCGCGTATGTGGCGTGGCACCAGGCCCAATCTGGACACCTTTGCAGGTGAGCGGTGGCGCAACCCAGGAAAAACTGAAAAATTTTGGCAGTGATGCAGCATTGGGAAGGCCAGGACAGCCAGCAGAATTAGCTTCCATTTATGTTCAGTTAGCTGATAGCGGTGCAAGTTATACAACGGGCAATATTTATGGCGCCGGCGGCGGAAAAGGGCAGCCATAAGTGTTTGCTTTTTCTTTTTCTAAATAAAAGGGTTTTTAATGAATGATTTTTGAAAAACGGGGCGAGGTAACTTGCCCCGTTTTTTATTGCTGATGGTTTTTGTTGTTGAGATGGCAATTTTATTTTAATTTTTCTAATTGAGACACCCAATCATTAAAATGCCTACATTCTTTGCGCATTGTTTCTAAACCTATTTCTTTAAGTATTAATATGCCATCATCAATTTTATCATAAGAATTGCATAGCGATATAATTCTTTTTGAAGGAGCAGTTTCTGGGCTCTCATTAATTAATTCTGGATTTTTATCCTTAACAGAATTTTTAATCTTTGT
>NZ_JBGCVY010000031.1:0-39150 GCF_041088075.1 Mucilaginibacter sp.
CTTGCCCGAACTTCTCGTCTTTACGCAACAAAGACCTCAGTTCTTCCGATGTATAGTTCTTCACTGTCAATGCCACTTTGCCCATACAGCCAAACTACAACTTTTTTATCTATTTGTAAAAATATATTGAACTTTATATAAGTTTAAACAACTTCGTTAAAACAAAAGAAGTTCACCAATTTTTATGGCATAAAAGAAGCATCGCAACAACCGGTAAAATTTAAAGGAATATCGAAATTAAAAACACTAAATTAAAAAGCCCTGCGCAAAGGCAAGGCTTCTTTTTGGTTGGTACAATTGTATTATTGCTGTTTGCTTTTTGGCGAAAGATCAAAAGGCACAACAACTTTAAAACTAATGTTTCGGCCCATGTTAAAAATACCGCGCTGTACGCCGACAGGCACATCAGGGTTATCAAAATACTTCAGCCTGCTCATGTTGGATTGATAGTTTACATTGGCCAGGTTTGTCCCTTCAACAAACAACCGCAGGATGGTTTGGCCTTTGTCGTTCACTACGTTTCCGCCGATGCCGGCACTTAACAAGTTATAACCAGCGGTGTAAGTTTCTGTGCCATAAGCAGCAAAGTAACGGTCTTGTGCGTTATAATGGTCAAAGCCAACAAAAGCATACAGGTTTTTAAAATTGTTCAGCCCTTTGATAAAGTTTCCACGCAGTTCAGAATGGGTATGCAAAGGAGGGATAAAAGGCAGGTATTTTAAACTATCGGCAACCTGGCCGCCAGCACCTAAGTTTTTGCCGTAGGTTAAGGTCAATAAATTTTCAAAGTGCAGCCATGGCAAAGGATGGATGTCTAAGCTAATATCGGCACCCTGGATGCGCGCCTTGCTTTGCACATAAGTAAAGGTATTGTAGCCCTGGGTGATCACCGGAGAACCATCGGTATTCAGCTCCTGCTGCTGGAAAATATAATTTTGAAGATTGTTGTTATAAAGTTCAATGCTTGCAGAAACACTTGGCAAAGTAAGAAAAGCGCCAACATCTTCCTGCACACTAAATTCCGGCTTAAAATCACTGTTGCCCACGTGGTAAATTCCAGAACCCGGATCTGGCCCGTTGGCAGAAAGTTCGGCAATACTTGGTGCCCTGAAACCACGGGCAATGTTTGCCTTTAATAAAAACGCATCAGAAAAGTTATAAGTTCCGCCAAAACTTCCGGAGAAACCGGAAAAGGTTTTGTTTAAGGCGTCAAACTGCGGAACGACGTTAGGCGCTGTGGTTGGGTTATTGCCTTCATACAGTTGCGGATATTTGCCGCTTAATGTATCAATATAGGCTGCCTGCCCGTTAAATGTACGGACATCGTACCTTGCCCCTGCCGATAAGTCTAATTTTCCAAAACTTTTTCTCACGATGGCAAACGGCCCAACATCAAACTGGTGATAAGCCGGGATCGGAAAATCTGTAGCCTGGCCAATGGTATTGTTTTGGTACTGCCCGTTTACACCAACCGTGGCCTCGTAGCCGTTTGCAAAATTATAATTGTACTTTACATCATAAGTATAAGTGCTTAAATGCAGGTTTAGGCCGGCAATATCGGCATCTTCCGGATGCGTATATTCCCGGCGGTGGCTATATTCGTACCCCAGGTTTACAATCAGGTTGCCATTTCCAACAACAAAATTACTGTTGTTGTAAAGGCGGTAAAACTGTACATGCTGGTGCAAAGTTGGGATGTGATAAGAATTTAATTCTGAAGCAGGTACAATCTGGGAAGTGCCATTTTCTGTGATTTGCTCGATAAACTGCCGGGTAACAGGATCACGCATGCCATCGGGGATATCCTGCAAATCATCAAACAAAGAGGCATGAAAATAAGAATATCCCCAGGATTTGTTCAACCCAACCATCACGCGGGCATCCTTTTCCTTGTAGCCTGTTGCAAATACCCGTCCGTCATGCTGGTTCTGGTAATCTTTTGCTTCTTTGGCAGATACCACCGTTCCCCATACCAAACCGTTTTGATTGCCATATAAACGGAACGAACCATTCAACAAGTCTTGGTTAGTGCCGTAAAGCCCTTGTACAGATCCTAAAATTTTTCCTTCGGGAACCGGGGCAGGCGAAATCAGGTTGACAACACCGCCAATGGCATCAGAACCGTAACTTAAACTTGCCGGCCCTTTGATGATTTCCACCCGGTCTATCGAGTTTTGGTCCACTTCGATGCCGTGCTCATCGCCCCATTGCTGGCCTTCCTGGCGGATACCATCTTGCAAAGTAACTACCCGGTTGTAGCCCAAACCATGGATAAAAGGTTTAGAAACGTTGGGGCCGGTAGTAACCGCGTTGATGCCCGGCAGGTTGGCAATCTGGTCAATAACATTGTCTGATGCCGCGCGCCGGTCTAAATACTCTTTGCCAACGGCCACAAGCGGTATCGGGCTTCTTTTGATTTCTGTGGCCCTGCTTACACCGGTAACCACTACTTCACCAGATTCAATGGCAGAAACCTGTAACTGGACATTGAGCACACTGGTTTTTGAGAAATCCACCCTTTGCGTAACGGTGGCATAACCCAAATAACTGATTTGCACTACATAAATACCTTTTGGCAAACGGTTTAAGGTATATTCCCCTTTTGTGTTGGTAGATGTCCCGGTCTTTAAATCAGGGATGCTAACAGCGGCCCCATAAATAGGTTTGCCGTCTGCCTTGTCTGTTACCGTTCCGGATAATGTCCCGATAGCGGCATCATCAGCAAATACTTTTGTAACTGAGGTTGAAATGATGGAAATACTTGTCAGCAATAGCAACAAGCAGTTGAATAGCTTTATTTTCATATAAGATAAAAAATCCTTTGTAGAATGTTTAATTAATAATAATCCGGTTAGCGAGAACCGTAATTTCAAAAATCAAACGAAATCCGGCGGAGACAAGCCGTCGGCATGGATTAAAGCGTTCGCTTTATAATGATGACATACAGGAATGTAAAGCCGGACAACCGGATTTATAAGACAAGAATAGTATAATGGCTGCACCAGGTTGATCGGTGCGTGGTGCATCTGGTCGCAAAGGTTACATTTTTCGTAAACCACCTGCTGATCGGCAGCACGATGCGCATGAACTGTCAACGTGCCGGGTTTGGCATGGTGCTGATGCGCATAAATAATAAACTGGCCTGCCGCAAAAAAGAGCAGCAGCAACCAGGATAAAATTACAGGTGCAATACGTTTGTTCACGATACCTTAACGGCTTAAAGTTTTTTTGCAAATATCTTTTATTTAAACGGATATTGCTTTAAAAATCTGGCTAAAAGTGCTAATCGGTTGCCTAATCTTCAAATCAAACCCATTTTCGCTGTAACAATGTAATGACACCAAGGCCATACTGTTTTTACCGGCCTAAATTTTATACCGGTAAAAACAGCATCAACACTTATCTTTGCCAGCATGACCGCAGCAGAAACCAACACCAAATGGGCCGCTTTGCAAGAACGCATCGCACAGGATTTTGATTCGGACGTGCCCGATATTAAAGTAATGCTTTTTTTGATCGGCGTGCAGGAACTGGGCAAAGGCCCGCAAAAATTCGGCAAGCGGCAAAAGGAAGAACTGATGCATATTGCCACCTGCAAACTGTTCAGCCAGCTTGGTTTTTACGAATTGGAAGGTTTGGACCAGGACGGCTGGCCGCACTGGAAACTGGTCAAAACCATTCCCAATTACACCTTGTTGGAGCAGGAAATGGTAATGAAATCGTTGATTATTAATTATTTTGAGGAGGGGAATGAGGTTTGAGCTTTAGCAATCAGCCACCAGCTTTCGCCATGAACTATTAACTATCAGCCATCAACCCAAAAATGCTTCTTTTACCATGAAAAAATTTGCCGCTGCTTTTATTTTACTGCTAATTACATTTTCTGTTTTTGCCAAAGCGCCTAAAAATCAATACGTGCGTATCAGAACCAGTTATGGCGAATGTATTATCCGTTTGTATAACGAAACGCCGAAACACCGCGACAACTTTATCAAACTGACCAAACAAGGCTTTTATAACGGTACTTTGTTTCATCGAGTGATTCAGGATTTTATGATCCAGGGCGGCGACCCGGATTCTAAAAAAGCTAAACCCGGACAAGCTTTGGGCGAAGGCGATGTTGGTTATACGGTTGATGCCGAAATCCGCGACAGCTTGTTCCACAAAAAAGGCGTGTTGGCCGCTGCGCGGGACGACAACCCGAAAAAAGCTTCGAGCGGTTGCCAGTTTTATTTGGTGGAAGGCAAACGTTTTACCGACGAGCAATTAGACAAGTTGATAGAAACACGCATGAAAGGACGAAAAATCCCGCCAGCACAACGCGAATGGTATAAATCGGTTGGCGGCGTGCCGCACCTCGACCAAAATTATACCGTTTATGGTGAAATTGTTTCCGGCATCGAAATGGTTGACCGCATTGCCGCCGTAAAAAAAGACGACAAAAACCGACCGCTGCAAGATGTACCGATGACGGTTAGTTTATTGAAGAAAAAAGAGTGCAAGCGGCTGGATAATTTGTTAAGCTTTTAGCTGTCAGCAATCAGCGTTCAGCTTTTGCCTTTCTATCGTTTACCTTTCTGCCTTTAACCTTTCACCTCAAAAAAATGAAAATCATCACCTACAACGTAAACGGAATCCGCTCCGCCATTAGCAAAAACTGGCTGGCATGGCTGCAAGCTACCGATGCCGACGTGGTTTGTTTGCAGGAAATCAAAGCTACGCCGGATGTTTTGCAAAGCGAACTCTTTTTGCTGGAGCAAATGGGCTATCACCATTACTGGTTTCCGGCAGAGAAAAAAGGCTACAGCGGCACTGCTGTTTTTACCAAGCAAAAACCGGTGCATGTAGCATACGGCTGCGGCATCCCGGATTTTGATTTTGAAGGAAGGTGTTTGCGGGTAGATTTTGAGGAATTGTCGGTGATGAGCGTTTATTTTCCTTCCGGTTCCAGCGGCGCAGACCGGCAGGCTTTTAAATTTCGTTTTCTGGATGAATTTGGCGATTACCTGCACAAGTTGCAATGGGCTTACCCCAAATTGGTGGTTTGCGGCGATTACAACATTTGCCATAAACCAATTGATATCCACAACCCAAAATCAAACGCCAACAGTTCCGGTTTTTTGCCCGAAGAGCGCGAATGGATGGAGAAACTGCTGGAATCCGGCTTTGTAGATACGTTCCGGCACTTTAACAAAGAAGCGCACCAATACACGTGGTGGAGTTTTCGGGCAGGTTCGCGCGGCAAAAATTTGGGTTGGCGCATTGATTATAACTTAGTTACGCATGAGCTGAAGCCTTATTTAAAACGCGCCGCCATTTTGCCTGAAGCCAAGCATTCTGACCATTGCCCGGTGTTGCTGGAGTTGGAGTTGTAAATAATGAGTTCTAAATTATTTGACGCAATTACGAAACGAGATTTTGCAACTGTTCTTTTAAAACAGGCAGATCAGTTTTTACAGTTGCAAATATGGTTTTTGCAGATACACCAAAGTATTCATGTATCAACTTATTTCTCATGGCTTTGATTAATCTCCATGGAATATCCGGGTGTTGAACTTTAAACTGTTTGGAAATTTTACTTGAAGCTTCTCCAATAATTCCAAATCGCCTGATTACTGCATTCTGAAGCATGATATTGTTAATAAGATCTCTTCCGTTTTGCCTTCTACATAATCTACTATAATAGCTATGGATTCTATAATATCATGAACGTAAACCAAATCTGATCTACTCATAAAATAACTATTGCTGATTGAAGCACTTCAGTTTTGATAGATGGTTTTAAAGCACCAAACTCAACAATATCTATTTTACGTTTAGTAAGTTGTGTAATTTCATTTTCAAGCGCAATCAAAGAAAACAAGGTAAATCCAGCTTCAGGTTCTATCAACAAATCCAAGTCGCTTTTATTTGTTTCCAAACCTTTTGCAATTGACCCAAAAATAGAAGCCCGTTTGATATTAAACCTTTTCAAAACAGGCACAATTACTTGTTGACAATGCTCTAATTGCTGCATATCCAAATATACGCTTTATTTAAAATTGATTTACAAAGGCTTTTTTAAATTAATTCTACTCAAAATTTCCAGGCCTCACCCGGCGTGATACATTGGTGCAACTCCACATCCAATTCATCTGTATCCTCAATCCAATCAACCGGTTCAAAAAAAGACAAACCAATAAATTGCGTCCCAACTTCACATCCAGCCAAAAAACGATCATAAAAACCGCCGCCGTAGCCAACCCGGTTTCCTTGCAGATCAAACGCAAGCAGCGGCACAATCACGATGCTGTTTTTATCGGTATAAAATTGGTTTCCGCTGATTGGCTCCGGGATGCCAAATTTATTTTCGGCGATGATTAATTGTTCATCGTCCAGATAATTAATGAGAGTTTTTTGCTTGAAATCTGCTTTCGGAAAAACACGTTTGATAGTTGGGCGTGCAGTGCGCAGGTAGTTGATGAACAACCAGGTATCCGGTTCTTTGGTGCGAAGCATCGGTAAAAAAATGTGAACAGCGTTTACTCCCGAAAAATTTAAAGTTTTAAATCGTTGCAGCAAAGCTTGGTTCAACGTTTCGTATGCTGCTTCCGAAAGCTGTTGGCGTTTTTCGAGATAAGCTTTGCGAAGTTCCTGCTTCTTCATAAATCATTTTAAAGAAAGTTTTTCGCAAGTTGATTTAACAGCGGGCTCAATAAACAGCAATGCTTCTTTTATCGGCATAAAATCCGTCTCACAAAAAAACCTGTTTACAGTATAATGCTTCTTTTATCGGCATAAAATCAGTCTAAAAAAACTTACTTGCAGTATTTGGCCAGTTGCGCATCGGCTTTGTTGCTGCCAATGTTGCGCACAAATTTCCAGTCTTCGCAGGCGCCTTCGGTATCGCCCTGCTTTAACTTTTGGTTGGCTTGTTTTACCACTTCGTCGGCGTAATCATCATCCAGGCCCAACTGTTTTTTTAAGGCTTCAATTTCCGGTTCTTTGGCTACATCTGCTTTGCCCAAATACTTGTTTTCGTAATAATTGGTTACGGCATCCACCAAAGCCTCGCGCGCTTTGTAAGCCGTAATGGCCTGCTCCATATCGCTGCGCGATTTGCTACCACAGTTGTAATTGTATTGGTTTAAACTGAAATTAACCGGCAAAATCAGCGTGGTGTTTACGTCGTGGTTTGGCGGCAAAACCCATTTACCGGCAGTTAGTTTCACCAGGCGAACGGCTTCATCGTCCAGATCAATGCCAAAACCTTGCTGTACTTTTACGTTAACCGGTTTGTTGTTTTGGTTGATGTTGAAACTCACCTGCACCGTTCCGGAAATACAGTTTTGCTTTGAAAAATCAGGATAAATCAAATTTTGCGATAAAAACGAGTTTAAAGCCTGCTGCCCGCCTTTAAACTGCGGCTGATCATCAACATGAAAAGCCGAGATCAGCGTTTGAAAAAATATAAATAAATAAAGCATCGTTTGAAATTAAAAGTTTGATAACATAACGAAAAAAACGGCCTTTCGGTGTTATCAGAAGCGAAGAATTAAGTTCGGATCTGGAATATTTGGCTGGTATTTTTCCCGGTCGGACAACCTGCAAACGCCCGGATAATCGCCTTCATTTCCTTCTAGATCAAACATCAACTGAAAATGCAAATGCGGCGGCCAGTTGCCATTTTCTGCTTCGGTCCCAAACTCGGCCAGTTTTTGGTTTTGTTGAACGGTTTTTCCGGGATAAAGCCCTTCCAGCGATTCCCGGTTTAAATGGCCAAAAAGCGCATAAAATTTGATGCCATAAAAGAAGTATTCCAAAATGATAGTTGGGCCGTAATCGCCAAAATTATCATTGTTTTTGAAACTGTGGATTTTTCCTTTAAAAGGCGAATAAACCGGTGTTCCAGCCTCGGCCCAAATATCCACGCCCAAATGAAGCCGACGCGGTTCATCCGAAGAAGTGTTAAAATGCGCGCTGCGGCTGTATAACGTTCTGTTTTCAAAGTAGCCACCGATACCGTAACGGCAGTTGTTTTGCTGCAGAGTTTTGGTAACCCAAGCAGAAAAAGCAGAAGTATCGGCAACGGTTTCTTCGTTTAAAGTTTTGTTGGAAGCGGTAAAATCAAACGGAAATAAACGGTCTTTCTGCGGATCGTAATCAACAACTTTGCCAATCTCCTGCGCGTGTTTTTGCAGAAGATTGGCCAGTTGTTGTGCTTCGTTTATCGGCATAAAACCCGGCTGTTACTCGTTTTCGTCTTTGTGGATCTTGTCGAAAATCTTGTCCATGCGGTTTACATATTCGCTGGTATCGTCCACAAAAAACTCCAATTGCGGAATCACGCGAACCTGGTCTTTTATCCGGCTTCCTAATTTGTACCGGATTTCCGAAGCGTGCAGTTTGATGGTTTGCAGCGCCTGTTCCGAATTAGTTACGTTGAAAAAACTCAGAAAAACACGCGCAATGGCCAAATCCGGCGTGGTGCGCACTTTGGTGATGGTAATGAGCGTATTAGGCAGAAAATTCATTCCTTCCCGCTGAAAAATAGCTGCCAGGTCCTGTTGGATTACGCCGGCAAACTTTTGTTGTCTTTTTGATTCCATGATAAATTTTATTTACGGGCAGGTGTTTAAAGGATTAACGAAATTGCAGATAAAAACGATACAAACTTTTAGTGCATAAAAACAGTATCAGTACAACAACTGGTCGTACGGATAGCGTTCGGTGTGAATGGCTTTTACCTGATCGTACAATAACTTGCGGAACTCGTCGAGGTTTTCTTTGTTCAACGCAGAAATAAAAATCGCCGGACTGTTGTTCCTGGCCATCCAGCTTTGCTCAAATTCTTGCAGCGTGGTTGTTTTTTCCGGTTCTTCCAGGTTGATGGCTGTTGGATGATAAGCGTCAATTTTATTAAAAACGGTGATGATTTTTTTATCGATGGCGCCTAAATCTTTCAGCGTTTCAGTTACGATATGAATTTGATCTTCAAAATTTGGGTGCGAAATATCAACCACATGGATCAAAATATCTGCTTCGCGCACTTCATCCAAGGTTGATTTAAAACATTCAATCAAATGGTGCGGCAGTTTGCGGATAAACCCAACCGTATCCGAAAGTAAAAAAGGCAAATTCTCGATCACTACTTTCCGAACCGTTGTGTCTAGCGTTGCAAAAAGCTTGTTCTCTGCAAAAACCTCTGATTTGGAAAGCATGTTCATAATCGTTGATTTCCCAACGTTGGTATAACCCACCAAAGCCACACGAACCAAAGCTACACGGTTTTTACGCTGTGTTTCGTTTTGGCGGTCAATGTGTTTCAGTTTTTCTTTCAGCAAGGAAATTTTGTTGAGGATCAAACGCCTGTCGGTCTCAATCTGGCTTTCGCCCGGGCCACGCATCCCGATACCGCCTTTTTGCCGTTCCAAGTGCGTCCACAAACGCGTTAACCTCGGCAACAAATATTGCAGTTGCGCCAATTCTACCTGCGCTTTGGCTTGTGCCGTTTGTGCGCGGCCGGCAAAAATATCGAGGATCAGATTACTTCTGTCCAAAATTTTTACCTGCAATTCCGTTTCAATGTTCCGCATTTGAGAAGGTGTCAGTTCGTCATCAAAAACAACCATATCGATCTCTTCTGCAGCTACATAATTCTTTATTTCTTCCAGTTTGCCGGTTCCTACAAATGTGGCGCGTTCTGGCCGCTGCATTTTTTGGGTGAAAGTTTTTACCGTTGCGCCGCCTGC
Organism: Mucilaginibacter sp.; assembly: GCF_041088075.1. Classification (GTDB taxonomy): domain Bacteria; phylum Bacteroidota; class Bacteroidia; order Sphingobacteriales; family Sphingobacteriaceae; genus Mucilaginibacter_A. The sequence goes on from NZ_JBGCVY010000031.1 coordinate 9,732, forward strand.
CGTTTCCACCAAAAATTCCAGTTCTTCCAGGTATTCGCGCTCTTGTTCTTCCGTTTCGTGCGGCGTAATGATGCCTACTAAAACAGCTTTTTCCTGCTTCTCGGCAGTATCATAAAATTTTGGTTTCATATTGATTGATGCTCCTTTTAATAGATAAAAATTGGAGTATAAATGTTTTATTTAAGTTGATAACTAAAGCTACTGTTTTTATTAAAGAAAATAAACTCTAAATTTATGTTATGAGTATCCATGAATTAAAAGACCAGCTTCATTACAAAATCGACCAGCTAAATGATGAAAAAATCTTGGAGGCAATTAACACTTTAATTTCTGCAGATAAAACCTTGTTCGTGATTCCTGAAGAGTGGAGAAAAGGCATTCGGCAAGGGCGCGAAGATGTTAAAGCGGGAAAAGTTTATACTTTAAAAGATTTTGAAAAGAAGTATGAAAAATGGCTGGGAGAGTAATTTTATCTGCCAAAGCTTATGTTGATATTGATCGTATTGTAGAATTTAATAACAATAGGAACAAATCAGATACTTATTCCAAAAAATTTATTAAAAGTCTTTATCAACAACTTCAAATTTTAGAAGACCACAAAACAGTTGGTATAAAAACAGTTGAAGAAAATACTTACGTGCTGATTTGGAACCAGTACTATATATTTTACCATTTAACAGGACACGATGTAGAAATCAGTTCCATCTATCATCAAAAAGAAAATGTTTCCCGTTAAACCTTCCCCACAAACTCCTTCATCGCCGCTCCCGGATCAGCTTCTTTCATAAAGTTCTCCCCAATTAAAAAGCCATTAAAGCCGGCTTCTTTTAATTGACGAATAGTTTGCGGATTAGAAATTGCACTTTCCGAAACCTTTAAAAATTCATCGGGGATAGATTTTATCAGGGTAAAAGAAGTATCTACGGAAACGGTAAAATCGGCCAGGTTGCGGTTGTTTACGCCAACGGCAGTCAGGTTTTGGTCTAAGCTGCGTTCCAGTTCTTCCAAATTGTGCACTTCCAGCAAAACGTTCATGCCCAAACTTTTGGTTAATTGCGCCATTTTTTTGATTTCCTGCGGCGATAGAATCGCGGCAATCAGCAAAATAATATCAGCGCCCAACGCTTTGGCTTCGATGATCTGGTATTCATCAATCATAAAATCTTTTCGCAAAACCGGGATTTCGTTGGCTTTTCTTGCCTGCACCAAATCCATTTTTTTGCCCATAAAAAAAGTAGGATCCGTTAAAACCGACAAAGCCGAAGCGCCTGCCTCCGCATAAGCCTGCGTTACTTTTTTAACTTTAACCTGGTTATTGATGATGCCTTTGGATGGCGATTTCCGCTTAAACTCGGCAATAATTCCGGTTCGGGAAGAATCGAGCAAAAAGTTGCGGAACGAAAGCGGCGAACGGTTAAAATATTCCGATTCCTCCAGTTTGGTGTAAGAAGTTTTCTTTTTCGCCGCCGCAACTTCTATCTTTTTTTGGGCAACGATCTGATCTAAAATATTCGACATGATGCTTCTTTTATCGGCATAAAATTGGTTAAAGTTTGATGAAATGATTGGCCAGCAAATCAGGATTGGCTTTAGTTTCCGAACCGAAAATCCAGTTGTGCATCATTTCTTTTCCGTATTCTGTTAAAACCGATTCGGGGTGAAACTGCACGCCGCGCACATCGTAAGTTTTGTGCCGCAAAGCCATAATGGAATTGTCTTTTTCATCAATTGCCGTAACCGCAATTTCTTCCGGCAAACCTTTTTCTGCCACCACCCAGGAATGGTAACGGCCTACGTTAAACGTTTCAGGCAGGCCGGCAAACAGCTTTTCGGTGTTATCGGTTACTTTTATCGGCGTAGCCAAACCGTGCATTGGTCGGCTTAAATTGTACAATTCTCCGCCAAAAACTTCGGCAATGGCTTGCTGACCCAAACAAACACCAAAAATGCTTTTTTTATCAGCATATTTTTCGATCACTTTTAACAGCAAACCGGCTTCGGATGGAATGCCCGGTCCCGGTGATAAAATGATTTTATCAAACGCTTCCACTTCTTCCAGCCGGAACTGGTCGTTGCGCCAAACTTCACATTCCAGCCCCAGCTCATTTACCAAATGCACCAAGTTGTACGTGAAAGAATCGTAATTGTCAATAATCAAAAGTTTTGTACTGGTCATGATACTTCTTTTATCGGGTTAAATTTCTTCTGCCATTTCCAACGCTTTGCGCAGCGCGGCAATTTTATTGTTCACTTCGTTCAGCTCGCTTACGGCTACAGAATCGGCCACAATGCCGGCGCCGGCCTGGTAATGCAGCACGTTGGCTTTGCTTAAAAAAGAGCGGATGATGATGGCGTGGTTAAAATCGCCGTTAAAACCCAAAAAGCCGATAGCGCCGCTGTAAAAACGCCTTTTTCCTTTTTCGTAAGCATCAATCAATTCCATCGCACGGTATTTTGGTGCGCCGCTTAATGTTCCTGCGGGATAAGTATCGGCCACCACTTTAAAAGTCGGAACGCCGGGTTTCAACTTTCCGGTTACGCGCGAAACTAAATGGATTAAGTGCGAATAATATTGCACTTCTTTAAAAGCTTTCACTTCCACATTGGTGCAATGGCGGCTCAAATCGTTTCGCGCCAGATCAACCAACATCACGTGTTCAGCGGATTCTTTCGGGTCGTTTTCCAGTGCGCGCGCTAATTGTGCATCTTTTTCGTCGTCGCCGGTTCGTCTAAAAGTCCCGGCAATCGGGTAAATGGTTGCAACACGATTTTTGATCGTGATTTGCGCTTCAGGCGACGAACCGAAAATTTTAAAGCTGCCGTAATCAAAATAAAACAAATACGGCGACGGGTTGATGGAACGCAAGGCGCGGTAAACGTTAAATTCATCGCCCCGGAATGACTGGCTGAAACCTTTGGACGGCACGATTTGGAAAACATCGCCGCGCAAAATGTGCTGTTTCATCTTTTCTACGATTGCAATGTATTCTTCGTCCAACAAATTTGAACCTTCCCGGCCTTGCAAATTAAAATGGTATTCGGGGAAGTTTTTGTTTTGGATGAGGTATTGGATGCGTTCCAAACCGGAAGGCTGAACGTTGTTTTCCGCCTGATTTTCTACAATATACAACTCGTTTTTAAAATGATCAACTGCAATAATATACCGGTAAACGAAGTATTGCATTTCCGGGATCTGGCGCACTTCATCGGCCGCTGCTGCTTTTAGTTTGATGGTTTCAAAATGCTCTACAATTTCGTGTGTAAAATAACCAAACAAACCGTTGGTGATGATTTTAAGCGGCAAAGTATCGGTTTCAAAACTGTTTAAAAAGGCTTCCACATGCGTAACCACATCAAAAGTCCCGGCCTCAAATTGTTGCTGCGTTCCGTCGGGATATTGGTTCGTCATTGTTCCGTTTTGCAAAACCATTCCGGCAATCGGTTCGCAGCAAATGTAGCTCATGCTGTTTTCGCGGCTGTGGTAATCCGAACTTTCGAGCAATAAACTGTTGGAAAACACATCGCGCAGCTTTAAATAAATGCTTACCGGCGTGGCCGTATCGGCTAAAATCTTTTTGTAGGCAGAGGTCAGTTTATATTTCATGATCGTATTAAAAAACCCGGCGCGTGGTAACGGCCGGGTTCATATCAGGTTTATAATTGATTAGGTGGGAAAAATCAAAAACACCATCCGGCTTTCCTTTTAGGAAGGCTCCGCCAGTTGTTATTATGTTTCTGATCGATCATTATGCTTCCAAAATTAGAAAGAAAAATGAAATTGCAAAATTTTTAAATAAAAATTTTTTAGGCACTCATCCCCAAAACGCCGCGATGGCTTAAAATAAGTGTAACAACTACGATTATTACCGCTAAAAAATAGAAGATGAAGATGTTAAAGTGCTTTTTTTCGGGCAACAAAACCTTTTTTGAGCGGGAATAACCAACGGTAATTAAGATGATGGCGAGGATCATCATCGTGATGTGTTCGGACGTCCAATACCTCGTTTCCGGGTTTTTCATGGCAGCTTTGGAGAACTGTACCAGCGGACTCAAAAAGTACAAAACCAAGCCAACCAGCAGTTGGGTGTGTGCCGAGATCAGGGCAAAAAGGTTGAGTTTCCGGTTGCCTTCGGTATAAGTTTTTTTGCCGAGCCAGCCCAGCAGCGATTGGACAACGGCCGCAACAACCAAAACCAGCACAATATACCGCAAACCGGAGTGGAAATATTTGAAAAAAGAGTACATAAAAGAAGTATGAATTTTTCTGCAAATATACAGGTATTTTAATTGGCAGGTTTTTCAACCCAATTTGCAGCCATAACATTAATTATAAATTACAATTTAATTCTGGTTCAATTTATACGGAAGAAAACAGGATGCTTCTTTTATGCCCATAAATTCAGTGCCGGTTTTCAAGTGCCTTATCGCTGGCAAATAAAATTTGGGGCACACAACAAAACCAATTTTTATGCGCTAAAAGAAGTATGCGTAAAAAATGCAGATTAACCTAAACTCGCTGTAGTGATTAAAATATGATTTTTCAGTTAGATGAACGGTTGGTTTTTCCTGACCCGGCTTTGGCAGAAGAGGACGGATTGCTGGCCGTTGGCGGCGATTTATCGGTAGAAAGATTGGACCTGGCCTATGCAAACGGGATTTTTCCGTGGTACAGCAACAAGAAACCAATTTTGTGGTATTCGCCGCACGAACGCTGCGTTATTTTTCCTGATCAGCTTAAAGTATCAAAAAGTATGCGGCAGGTGTTGCGGTCGGGGAAGTTTACCGTAACTTTTGATCAAGATTTTGCGGCCGTTATTGCTGCCTGTGCCAGTGTTTTTCGGGAAGGCCAGCAAGGCACCTGGATCACGAAAGACATGCAAAAAGCCTATCTCGAACTGCACCGGCAGGGCAAGGCGCACTCGGTAGAAGTTTGGCAGCAAAACGAGCTGGTGGGCGGTTTGTATGGCGTTGCCGTTAACCGCGTTTTTTGCGGGGAAAGTATGTTTAGCAAAGCAAGCAATGCTTCAAAAACAGCTTTGATAATTTTATGCCGACAAAAACAGTATGATCTAATTGACTGCCAGATCCAAAACGAGCATTTAGAATCTTTAGGCGCAATCATGATCGGCCGGGACAAATACCTCAAATATCTGGCATAAAAAAAGCTTCCCCAAACTGAGGAAGCTTTTTTTACCGATGTTTTTTTACAACTGGCTGGTAATTTCTGTGGATAAAGGTTTTACGCTTGAACGGTAACGGTGGATCAGTTTTCCGTTTTCGTCAATCAAAAACTTTTCAAAATTCCATTGGATTTCACCCGTAAAATCAGGGTTTTCTGCAGAAGTAAGGTATTTAAAAAGCGGGCTGATATCGTCGCCTTTCACACTTACCTTTTCGCTCAGCGGGAAAGTTACGCCATAATTTTTCTGGCAAAACTCTTTAATCGCCAAATTGGCGCCCGGTTCCTGTCCGCCAAAATTGTTGGCCGGAAAACCAACTACCGTAACTTTGTCTTTGTATTGGTCTGCCAGTTTTTGCAATTCGGCGTATTGTGGCGTAAAACCGCATTTGGAAGCCGTATTTACAATCAGCAGCTTTTTGCCTTTGTAAGCAGCCAGGTTAAAATTTTTACCGTCAATGGTTTTCAGTTTAAAATCATAAACAGAACTTGGCGCGGTAAAAATCAAGGTTAAAATAATAGCAATTGATTTGATCATTTCTTTAAAATTTAATGCCGCAAAGGTAGTTCATTTCTAATGATCCGTAACCAAGAAGCTGTTTAAATTTATAGCACAAAATTTTGCGATGCTTCTTTTATGCCTATAAAATTGGTGTGTCCTAAAATTCTACTGCTACAAAAAGGCAATGATTTTTAGGTGATAAAAGAAGCATCGCAAATAAGTTTTAAAAAAATTTAAACAGGCTCCAAACTGCTTAAATAAAAGTTTTCTTTGCTGCGCATAGTTTTAACATCTTTGGCAGATTTGTCTTTGTAACCCGCCAAATGTAAAACACCATGGATCATTACACGGTGAAGTTCCTGCAAAAAAGGGGTTTGAAAAGATTTTGCATTTTCGGCTACCCTTTCTACCGATATAAAAATATCGCTTACGATTTCTTCTGCTGTTTCAGAATTATCAAAAGTGATGATGTCGGTATAAGTATCGTGCTGCAAAAAATCCTGGTTGATTTTCAAAAGGTAAGCATCGTTGCAAAAAACAAAGTTGATTTCTTTTAAAATGCGTTTTTCGGCAAGCAGCGTTTGTTCAATCCAGGTGCGAAGTGTTTTTTTGTTTTTTAGCTTGAAATCCGTTTCTTCTGTAAAAAAATTGATTTTAGCAGGCATTACAATTTAAAGTGCAGTTCAACCTCATTTCCGCGGGCATTAAAAATAAACTGGTCGGCCAGATGTTTGATGATAAAAACACCGCGGCCGGTCAGTTTTTCTAAGTTTTCGGGCGCAGTTGGATCGGGGATGTTGTTGTAGTCAAACCCCGGGCCTTCATCGGCAACCGTCCAGATAATTTTTTTATGGTCGTTAACTTCTGCGTTGATATAAACGGTTTTGGTAGCGTCTGATTGGTTGCCATGTACGATCGCATTGATCAAAGCTTCATTTAAGCAAGTCATCATATTAGCAAAAGTATCTTCACTAACCTGGTAGCGTTCGGATATTTCTTCAACCAAACTTTCCAAGCGGGGTATGCTCTCCATTGTTGAAGGAAGCTGAAGCGTATATAATTCGCCGTCTGATACTTTTACTGGCTGCACCATTATTATTTGCGGTTAATTTCGTTAAAGTAAGTCTTTATTTTTGATTTATAAAACAGATTTACATCCGGAGGTATCGTAATAAGCTGTTCTGTTTGCTTATTTTTTATTTGCTGATAGCCTTGCAAGGCTTTTTGATAGCCCGGGGCCGTATTTTTTGCAGCCTGGCTTTCCCTTTTCTGATCTTGCTCCCGTTCCTGTTCTGCTTTTTCAGCTTCTAATAACCGCGTTTGTATTTTCTGTTGCCTGATTAACGTCTCCGTTTCAATTTTCTTATTTACGAGATCTCTTTCAGTTTGTTCCATTTGTTTCGAAATCTCGCCAAGATTGCCTAACCCGTTTTTTCCGTCTTTGTTTTCTTGCTGGTTAATGTTTTGTAATGCACGGCGGATCATTTCCTGCTGGCGCGCCATTTTGGCCATTTGCTCGCTCATGCCATTTTTTTGCTGGCCCTGCCCCTGTTTGCCTTGCCCTTGCTGGCCTTGTTGCTGCATTTGCTGGCGGGCTTTCTGCATGTTTTTGTTCAGTTCCTGCTGCATCTGGCTCAATTGCTGCATCGAAGGCTGCTTCTTTTTGCCGCTGCCGGGCTTGGCGTTTTTCATCGCGTTTTGCAGTTGGTCCAGCACTTCGTTCAGCATCAAAGCCAAATTGTTCATTGAAGTCATGGCAAATTGCTGGCTCCGGTTGGCTTCTGCCGTGCGCCGTTCCCCTAAATTGGCAATCGCCTGGTCAATATTGCTGTTGATAGCCGTTATTTCTTTGTTCACCGTGGCTTCAATCTGTGGTACGCGCTTGCTCAAGGCAAACAAACTGTCTTCTACGGTTTTTAAATTGTCTTTGATATTTTGCTGGTTCTGCGTTTGGTTTACGTAATCCGGGTCGCTGGCGTTTAATTGTTTAAACGTTTGCATCACTTTTTCCTGGTTAAAAGAACTCGTAACCAAGTTTTTTAAAATAGACCGCAACTGCTGCGCGTTTACCTGCGCCTCTTTTTCTTCTCCCTGCTGCTGCATCTGCTTCATTTTGGCGCTCATTTTTTGCATCTGGCTGGTGGCCTGTTTTTGCGCCTGCGAAGCTTTTTGCTTTTCGTTTTTGCCCAGGTTTTCTTCGCTTTTTTCCATTTGCTGTTCGGCTTCCTGCTGTTCGGCTTTGGGCGTTTCAAAATCGTTTTTGTTTTCCAAAGCTTCGTTTTTCTGCTCCAAATCTTTCAACGATTTTTTCAAACCCTCAAAATCCTTTTTGATCGCCTGCTGCTCTTGTTTTAACTGCCCGGCCTGTTGCTGTTTTTGTGCACTCTTTTCTGCCAAAGCCTGTTCTTTTTCGGCCAGTTTGTCCAACTGGTTGATGTTCTCGTTCAGCTTCTGGTCAAACTCCAGTTTTTTGTACAGTTCCAGCATCCGGTCAAGCTCTTTTTGCAAAGATTTATTGTCCATCTGCATTTTCGAAATATCTTCTCGCGCATCGTCTTTCTGGTTTTGCTGCAGCATTTTTTCCAGGTTTTTCAGCAGTTCTTTGGTTTTTTCGTCCAGCACGTTCTTAAACAAATCGTTGATCTGCTTTTGCTTTTCCAAAATTTCCTGGTTTTGCTGTTTGGTTTCCTGGCGGTTGTACAGGTTTTGCTCGTTTTCCTTTTGCATGTCCTTCACCAAATCCTCCAGTTCGCGGCGTTTTTGCAGCAAATCTTCCACCTGCTTTTTCTCGTCAAAAGAAAGCGTTTTTTTATCCAGCAATAAACGGTTCAGCTTTTGTGCATCGCGTTCCACCTGCGCCGACAGTTTAATGGCCGATTGCATTTTGTTTTTTACCGATTGCGTGCCGGCATCCAATTGTTTGTTTTGTTCGGTTTCCGTTGGGATACGCATGGTTTGTTCCGGTGTCCGGCTGTGTTTTGCGCCGTTCACGCCATCGTTATCGGCCACATCAAAATAATAAACCAGCTCGTCTCCCGGGTTTAACGATGCTTCTTTTAGCGACCAAAAATAGAAGAACGTAGATGTAGTTTGATGCAAATCAGCTTTTACCGGAAAACTGTAGGTTTTATTTTTCTGCGGAGAAGCCGGGTTTCGGACCGAATAATGAAAAGTAAGCGACGAAAAGCCGTAATCGTCCTGAATCTTTCCCGTAAAATAATGCGCTTTGGAACTGATCGAATCTGCTTTTTGCTCCGCAGCAATTACAGGCGGTAAATCCGGGATAATGGAAATCCGGTAAGCAGCAGAATCCGCAGAAGAAACAAAATTGTTGATGGGTTTGACCGAATAAGAGCCTGATTTCAGCAACTTTTCCTGGTGATGAAAAACATTGTTATCGGCCCTAACCACCGTTTTTTTCTGGTTAAGCGAAAACAAAACTTCGCTTGTGTTTTCGGTATGCAAATCCCATTCAACCGTCGTTCCTTCGGGCAAAGTTAAATCGCCTGCATTGTTTACGTTTTCTGCGGATTTATGCAGATAAGCCGGATAAACCAAACGCGCATCCAAATGCAGCAGCGAAGGTTTTGGGTTTACCTTGATCTCAAACTCCTGCGAAGAAAAATCGCCGCCGCTTAAACGGAAACGGATATTTTGCTGGATGTTGGAAAAAGTATGGTAAAAAGAGCTTAGGTTTTCTTTGTCCAGCTTAAAACTGTTTTTGCCGGTTTCGAGATAAACGCTTTCCGGGAATTCGTTTCCGCTGAGTTTTAAATCCAGTTTTAAATCCTCGCCCTGAACCACCGAAAGCGATTTGTTTAAAATATGCCAGTTAAAAGGAGCTTTCGGCGCAAAATACTGGTCGTGCTTGATGATGCGTTCCGTTCCGTCGTGAATGATGGAAGGCGCCACAAAAGCAACCGTAATAATCAAAACCAGCGGGATCAAAACCCATTTTAAAAAGCGTTTATTTTCGTTGATTTTTACGGCCGCCGAAAAAGTAACCGGTTTTAACTCGGCAATTTTTTGGTTGATGCTGGCCTCGATCAAGGTTTTTCGTTCCGGGTTTTGGTCGGCAATTTTCTTCAACTGAAGCGTGTTCAGCAATTTGTCCTGCACGTTTTGAAAGTAGCGGCCGATGATTTCTGCTGCCTGATCGTGCGAGATCATTTTTCCCAAACGGAAATAAGCCAGCAAAGGCGGCGCAACCAGCCAGCCAAAAAGCGAAAGGTTTAAAAGGATAAACGCGTAAAAAATAATGGAACGGAAAGTGGTGTTGAAATGGCCGTAATATTCGGAAAAAGTGATGACGAGGTAACTAAAAAACAAGGCCGCACCCAAAAAAATCAGCCCGCGAAGCAACTTGTTTAAGTAATACTTCCGGATGAACTCATCCATTTTGCCAATCAGTAAATCGTAATTGCTACCGTTCTGCACCATAATTCAACTCAAAAATAAAAATAATAAGCCAATTGAAAAGGGCGGAACATGGATTAATGATGCTTCTTTTATGGCATAAAAATCAGTGAAACTCCGGGTGTTTTGAAACTTTGAAGAAAACAAAAACGTACTTAAAGCCGGGAAAACAACATTTGATGCTGGATTTAAATATATTTTATACCTTAGTTAACCAATTGTTTTTTAACCTGTTTCTTTTTCATTGAATATAAGCAAGTTCAAAAACCGTGTTAAAACCCTCGCTTTTAAGCATATTTAACAAAAATTAAGGCTAATGGCAAAACCTGTTCATTGTAAAACCCTGCTTGGGCACCATAACCTTGATTTTTCGATTGAATGTTTGCAAAGCTTTTTGCGGCACGCGTGCGACGAAATTTTTTTGGAGGTTTTTGAAGACGGCTCGATCACTGATGCTGATGAAGCCCAATTATTATCGAGCCTGAAAAACAGCACCGTCATCAGAAAAAAGGAACGTGATGAAAAGCTGGAACCAATCCTGAAAAATTTTCCTGCCTGCCAAAACTACCGCAACAGCACCAACTTTTCGCAAAAGCTGTTTGATATTATGCTGTACGATAACCACGACGTGCTGTACATTGACAGCGATATTTATTTCCTGAAAAATTTTGTGCTGCCCAAGCTGGACGAAATGCCGGTTTTTATGGCCGATAACCAAAACGCCTATTCTTTTACGCCGATTGACCTGTTAAAAATCAATATCCCGGTTTTCCCGAACGTAAACACAGGCTTTTTTTACTTCCCCAAAAACTTGTTTGATTTGACTTTTATTGAAGATTTGCTGAACGACCCGGTCATTATCAAAAGTTTTAGTAAACTCCCTAATTGGTCGGAGCAAACCATTTGGAGTTTTTTGGCCGCCAAAAGCCGGAGCATTTGTTTTTTTAATGCCAACCAGGTTGTGATGGCCGGTTTTGTTTACAATATCCAGCCGGAAACGGTGGCCATGCATTTGGTTTTTTATTTCAGGACTTACATCAAAAGGCTGCGCGTACTGCCCGTTGCCGATGCCGAAACCTGTGCGGCCATTAAACTTACGCCCCATTCTGCCTACCTCAACAAAGTGGATTTTGCTTTGGAAAAGCTGAAACGGAAAATGAAACTGCTGTACCATAAATAAGCGAATGCTTCTTTTATGCCTATAAAATTGGTGTCAATCAAAAATTTGTTTTGCCGATAAAACCGTTTTTGCTAATAATCCTGATGCTTCTTTTACCAGTATATTTTTGGGAACACTTTTACCATATCTTTCAGCCTGTTTAAATTTTATTCGGTTTATTTTATATGCTTCTTTTATCACACAAAAAATGCCGGGCAAAAGTTTTTGATTGAATTGAATTGGCGCAAACACCAATTTTTATAGGTAAACGCAACGTTTGATCTAAAAAAACCGGCCAATCAATTAAAAGCTATTTTTGTTGAAAAGGGAAACCGAACAGCCGTAAAAACTATGCAAATCGAAGCCATCAGTATAGCTAAATTACCAGATGCCGCAAAGCAATTGGTTGGCTTTGCAGAGAAAAATCAAACTAAAATCCTGCTGTTTTACGGCGAAATGGGTGTCGGCAAAACTACTTTTATCAAAGCTTTTTGTGCGGCTTTGGGCGTAAAAGATGCGGTTTCCAGTCCAACTTTTTCTATCGTCAACGAATATCATTACCCAAAAGGCATCGTTTACCACTTCGATTTCTACCGGTTGAAAAACCAGTTGGAGGCTTTGGATTTGGGTTTTGAAGAATATTTATACTCGGGCAATTACTGCTTGATCGAGTGGCCGGAAAAAATCCCGAACCTTTTGCCCGAAAATTATTTGGAAATTTTACTGCAAGTGCAACCCGATCAACAACGAAAATTAACAATAGCGAAAATATAATACGGTTTCGGCTTATATTTGCTTAATTTCAGCAACCGGAAATTTAAAAATAATTATGAGTTCAGGCACATTAAGTGGTTTTTCTGATATCGCCAAACAGGCCATGATGCAGCCGCAGGAATCAATGCTGGAGGTGAGGAGCAAAAAAAACAAGCTGTACATCGGCATCCCAAAGGAAACCTCGTTCCAGGAAAACCGCATTGCCATTACGCCGCTTTCGGTGGCCACTTTGGTAAACAACGGGCACACGGTTATTTTAGAATCAAACGCTGGCCTGGCCGCCAATTTTACGGATAACAATTACAGCGAACAGGGCGCACAGATTGTGTACGACACACAGCAGGTTTACCAGGCAGACATTATCCTGAAAATTGCGCCGCCGACTTTGGCCGAGATCGAGCTGATGAAACTGAACCAGACTTTGATCTCCACATTGCAAACCACCACCATCAAAGCCGAATACCTGCACGCACTCATCAACAAAAAAATAACGGCACTTTGCTTTGAAAATTTGCAGGACGAAGGCGGTTCTTTAAGCGTTGTCCGCGCCATGAGCGAAATTGTTGGCGCCACTTCCATCCTCATTGCTGCCGAATATTTAAGCAATGTTTTTAACGGTAAGGGTTTAATGCTCGGCGGCATTACCGGTGTTCCGCCAACCGAGATCGTCATTTTAGGTGCCGGGACTGTGGGCGAATACGCAGCCCGGACAGCGTTGGCTTTGGGCGCACAGGTTAAAGTTTTCGATCCGTCAATTTATAAACTGCGCCGTTTGCAAAACAATATCGGCAGCCGTGTTTTCACCTCGGTCATCCAGCCGATTGTGTTGGAAAAAGCCATTACCACTTGCGATGTTGCCATTGGGGCGATGCGCGCTATTGCCGGCCGTACGCCATGTTTGGTTACCGAAGAAACCGTAAGCCAGATGAAACCAAATTCGGTAATTATTGATGTGAGCATTGACCAGGGCGGCTGTTTTGAAACTTCGGAAGTAACCAACCACACCAACCCGGTTTTCCGCAAATATGATGTGATCCATTATTGCGTGCCCAATATTGCTTCCCGCGTAGCGCGGACCGCAACGTATGCTTTGACCAATATTTTTGCCCCAATTTTGTTGGACATCGGCGAACACGGCGGTTTAAAAAACGTGATCTGGGAAAAAGCCGGCGTACGCAATGCCGTTTATATTTACCAGGGACATTTAACCAGCCAGCATTTGTCCGAACGTTTTAACATCCCCAGCAAAGACCTGGACCTGCTGATCGTTTCTAACCGTTAACAACATCCGGGGCTTTTAAGCATACTGTTTTTACCGGCTAAAAATCATTATGAAAAACTACTTCGCCCGGAAATATTTTAAAAGATCAGGAAAAGTTTTAATGGCCACTTTTAACGGCTTTATGGACGACCGCGGTTTAAAACTGAGTGCCGCGCTGGCTTATTACACTGTTTTTGCGCTGGCGCCGCTGCTCATGCTCGTTATCTCTTTGATCAGTATTTTTTTGGGCCAGGATGCGATCGAAAACAACATTTACCCGCAAATAAAATCATACGTGGGCAGCAGCGCGGCATTGCAAATCCAGGAAATGATCAAAAGTGTTTCCCTGTCGGGTAAAACCGGTATTGCCGTAGTTACCAGCGTAGTTACCTTAATTATTGGCGCCACCAGCGTTTTTATGGAAATTCAGGATTCGCTCAACCTGATTTGGCGCGTTAAGGCAAAGCCGAAAAAAGGCTGGCTAAAAATGTTGACCAACCGGTTGATCTCGTTTTCGATGGTGATCAGTCTGGGTTTTTTGCTGATTGTTTCGCTGATTATCAGTGCCTTAATTTCTGCTTTGAGCAACAAGATCACCCACTATTTTCCGGAAGTTACGGTGCAGCTTTTCAACCTCGTCAACCTGGGCATCACTTTTTTGGTGATTGCCGTGCTTTTCGGCATCATCTTTAAGTTTTTGCCCGATGTAAAAATTGGCTGGCGCGATGTGCGCACCGGTGCTTTTTTTACCTCCCTTTTGTTTATGCTGGGCAAATATCTGATCGGGATTTATATCCAAACCACCGGCACCGGTTCTACTTACGGTGCTGCCGGGTCCATTATTGTGATTTTGGTTTGGATTTATTACACCGCAGCCATTTTATATTTTGGCGCCGAGTTTACACAGGTTTATGCAGACAACTACGGCCACAAAATTGAACCTGCCGAATACGCCGTGCACATCGAACAAAAAGAAGTGGAGCAGGATGTGAAAGTTTTGCCTTCGCAGCACCGGCTGGAGGGAGAATGAGCAATGCTTCTTTTACCGCACTAATTTTGGGGTGGTAAAAGAAGCATGGCGGTTTTTTCCCTAACATGATTTGTTCAACGGGTTTCACGAATGCTTCTTTTACCGGTATAAAAAATGGCAAACATCTGGTTTAGGTTTATTTAAACTGGTGCAGGCACCATTTTTATAGGGATAAAAGAAGCATGGCATTTTTTAATGTAAATTCAGGTCATTTCAGGCTTTTTACCCCGGAAACCGTCAAAACATCAGAGTTTTGAAGGTTAAATACAATCACCGTATTGTCCCCTTTGTTCAACCAGGAAACGGGGCAATATAAGCACTGCTGCGGCCCACGGTTCCAGAACCTGCCCAGATTGTGGCCGTTTACAAACAAAACCCCTTTGGCATATTTGGCCATGTCAAAATAAGTATCGCCGGTTGCTGTTAATTTAAATTCCCCTTTTAAAAACCTGGCTTTATCATTGTTAGGAGCCAAATCGCTTACCGAAACCTTTAAATCTTTTACAAACCCTTCATCTAAAGGAAGTTTGTACTGCTCCCAGTTCATCAAAGTCATTCCGTTGAGCGTAACCCTGTCGGTGATCCCTTTCCGGTCAATAATATATTGTGCAAAATTGATATGGCCCATACCTTCCACCAGAATATCAAGCACCGGATTTTCAGTATTGCTTTTGGGCAGGTTTACGCTCCACTTGCCGCCATCGCGATAAATGGTATCAACAAATTTTCCATCTAAAAACACCAAAGCATAATCATGCGGTTCTGTAATGGTCAGCCTTCCAGATTTATGTCCGATCAGCCGCGTCCGGTAAAGCATCAATCCCTGGTTCTGGTCCAATGCTTCCATTGGTTTTGGCTGTGCCGAAAGCTGGGGCGAAGGAAGGTTTTGCCAGATACTGGTAAACGGACGCAACTGGATTTCGGGTATTGAAACCGTTTTTACAGGTTTTGGGATTTCAGGAATTTTATACGTTACATACTGACTGATCAGTTTGCGCAGCATCCTGTATTTTGGCGTAGCGTTTCCTTGTTCATCAATCGGCGCATCGTAATCATAACTGGTAATATCGGGCTGGTACTGTGTAGGAGAACCGGCATTTGCCCCGGCAGTATAGCCAAAATTAGTGCCTCCGTGGATGACGTAAAGGTTAAATGATTTTTTGTTTTTCAGTAAATAAGTGATCTCTTTCCTGAGGTCGGCAGTATCCGGGGAGGCCCATTTTTCGCCCCAGTGCGTTAGCCAACCCGGATAGGTTTCGCTGCTAAAGGCAGGAACAGTGGCATCTGTATTTTTGGCCTGGTTAAAATTTGCATCGCTTGTTCCGCTGTCCAAACCTATCGCAGTTCCTGCAATATGCCCGGCTTCAAGCATATAAGGTGTCGGGCCATCAGCTGTATAAAAAGGCACTTTAATGCCAGCAGCCAGCCAAAGTTTTCTCAACGCTTCCAGGTATTCCTTGTCATTGCCATAACTGCCATACTCATTTTCTATCTGCACCATTAAAACAGGGCCGCCGTTAACACACTGAAGCGGTACAACCTCTTTTGCCAAACGGTTGATATAACCGGTCATGGCACTGATGTAACGCGGGTTCATGCACCTCACCTTTATATCAGGTATTTTAAGCAGATAGGAAGGCAGGCCGCCGAAATCCCACTCGCCGCAAACATAAGGCCCGGGACGAAGTAAAACCCACATGCCTTCCTCTTTACAAATGCGGATAAACTCGGCAATGTTGTGGTTGCCAGTGCTAAAATCAAACATGCCCGGGCTTACTTCCTGGTAGTTCCAAAAAACATAAGCCGCAATCGTATTGCAGCCCATTGCTTTGGCCATCCTGATCCTGTGCCGCCAATATTCGTGCGGGATGCGTGCCGGGTGCATCTCGCCGCTGATGATCTGAAATGGTTTTCCATCAAGCATAAAAGCATCAGGACTTAAACTGAACTGATGGGGCACCTGTGCAACAAGATGCCGAGCAAATAAGGCAAGGAAAGTGAATAAGAGGGTTGTTTTTTTCATAATTTGGAAGAAGTTGGATACTGCCCTATTTTGATATTTGGCTTAGATGCTTCTTTTATCGCCTAAAAAACATTGCCTTTTTATCTTTTTGTAGAAATCAAAAACACATCATTTTTATAGGGGTAAAAGAAGCATGCTGTTTTTACTGCCTAAAATTCATTTGGATTAAGGCATTTATTATTCCTGTTTTAAAACCCGCTATCGTCCAAAGCAAAACTGTTTTTACGTCCTTTCCATTTGCCTTTTGTAAAATCCGGAAATTCCTGAGGTTTGTTGTCTTGGGCGATGGAAACTTCCGATAGCGGCGTGATCACACTCATCGTAACAGAATCATAAACATCTATCGGCGTTTGTTTCTTTTGCTTTACAGATTGGATGAAAGCGTTGAACACAAACCAGTCCATCCCGCCATGCCCTGCGCCTTCCGCTTTGCCGGCATATTTTTTCCAAAGCGGATGGTCGTATTTGGCAAACCATTCCTGGGCCGGGTCCCATACATCGTCTTTTTTTGATTGATGCTCGATGTAAACACTTTTATTCACATCCATCCAAATGCCTTTAGTGCCCTGTACACGAAAACCTAAGGAATACGGTCGCGGTAAATGTGTATCGTGGCTTAACAATACGGTTTCGCCATTGGCACAATTGATCAGCGTAGTGATCACATCTCCGTTTTTATAATTGATCTTTGCATTTTTATTTCCAGGGGAAAGTTCTTCTACATAAGCAGCCAGCCCTTTCGCTTTTGAACTAAACGAAACCAGGTTGGTAAAACGATTCCCCCGGTTAATATCTACATACTGCATGGCCGGCCCGGCACCGTGTGTTGGATAAATATCCGCATTCCTGTCGATGTTAAACTGCGTGCGCCATTGTGCCTCGCTATAAGCAGATGGTCCAAATTCTACGCCTCCGCCATAAGGCTGCTTCCCATTGTTAAACAACACATTTCTGAGGTTATGCTGATATCCGCCTTCCACATGAACAAGCTCGCCGAAAAGACCTTGCCTAACCATGTTTAAGGCCGCAAGCATATCGCGGCGGTAACAAACGTTTTCCAAAGTCATGTAAGGCATTCCCGTTTTTTCGGATGTACGGACAATATCCCAATGGTCTTCCAAACTTAAACCTGCCACTACTTCGCAACCCACATATTTTCCGGCATGCATGGCATCAATAGCCTGCGGGTGATGGAACTGCCAGGGCGTTGCGATGACCACCGCCTGGATATCTTTTCTTTCCAGCAGTTTTTTGTACGCATTGATGCCGCCCGTAAATTCCTGCGGCAGCTTTTTACCGGCTTTGGTAAACTGCTCCCTGCAATGCTTCAGCGAATCTTCCTGGGTATCGCAAATAGCAACAATTTCTACATCGTTGCGCAGCAAACCTTCTGCAATATGGCTTCTGCCGCGCTCGCCCACACCGATATAGCCCAGTTTTACTACATCATTTGCCGTATTTGCGAAAACTGTACCAGAGGGCAGGATGCTGAAACCCGCTGCAGCAGTTGCCCCTTGTTTAATAAATTCCCTTCTTTCCATAATCAAATTGTTTTATGTATGATTTATCTAATTTATAAAGTATTTTATTGTTGCATAAATTATCCTCATAAAAAAAGCATTTGTCCCCTGCCTTTAAGCTGTCAGTTGCAGAAACCTGTCCTCTTGCTGGTTATACAGCCGCAGCAATTCAAACTGGTTGCAGGCCCTGGCCAGGTTTTGTTCCGGATAAGTGATATGGTAATAGGGATCGCCGTTTAAAAAATCTGTTAAAAACCTTAATGCCTGCATGTAGATCATCATTTTACCTGAATAGACGAAAAGGCTTTTTTCTTTCGGGGTCAATACTTCTCCCATTTCCTTCATGTAGCCTTTGTAAATGGCCATAAAAAAACCTTCCCGGATATGGATTTTAGACAAATCCCCCTCTTCTTCACCTGCGGGCGAAAGGCAGGTGCGCAGCATATCGCCTACATCGCTCAGGTAGAAACCAGGCATAACGGTATCCAGGTCAATCACGCAAAGTCCTTTTCCCCGCCCGTCAAAAAGTACATTGTTGATCTTGGTATCATGATGGGTAACCCTTAAAGGAATTTCGCCCTTGCTGATCATCTGCTCATAAGTTTCGGCAATACCAATGTTTGAAAAAACGGCTTCAACTGCTTCCTTTGCCATTTCAAGCCTGTGATGGCTTGCATGTGCATGGGCTGTTTTAAATTCTTCTAAGCGCAAGTTCAGGTTGTGGAAATCCTGGAGCGTATATTTCAACCCGTTCAGGTCAAAATCTTTTAAAAGCCTGGTAAATTTTCCAAATTGTACCGCTGCTTCATAAGCCTGCTCCTGATGTTGAAGGTAATCTATCGTGTGAGAACCTTGTATAAACGGCAACAGCCGGTAAGATGAACCATCCTCAGACCGGACAAGGTATTTTCCTGATAATGAGGGCAGCGGCGTTACAAAAAGATATTCCGGGGCAGTTTTTTGTAAAAACACTTGCAGTTTCCTGATATTGCCTGCAATGTCTTCGGGGCGCTTAAAGATCGTGTCATTGATCTGTTGCAGAATATAAGAACCTTTACCGTCGGTTAGTTTCCAGGTATAATTGATCAGGCCTGAACCAAATTTCTTCACCTGGCAATCCTCCGGTTCCAGGCCAAATTCTGTTAGGGCAAAGGTTATATTGTTGTTTTTGATTGTTTCCTGCTCCATTGTCAATTACCATGTTTAACTTTTTTCCTGCCTGCAAGGCTTGCCCCCCTGTTTTTATTGGCATTAATTATTTTGCCGGGCTGGTTAAAAAAACTGATCTTATTGCCCGGCCTTCCCTTTCTTAATGTTTCACACATTTTATTTTTCAACAAAAGCAAAATGCCCATCCGGTTAACATAATTTATTGCAATAATGGTCTTTTGCCAAAATCGAATGCTGTTTTTATCCCCCTAAAACCGGCAGACGTTTTGTTCATGGGCCTAATGTTTTAACCAGGATGACGGAACGCTTTGCGGGGCAGAACCATTTACGCTATATTTCAAATTTAAGGTATAACCGCCGCCGCCTTCTACAAAATCAAGGGCAAGGGGCTGCAACCCTTTTTTCACAGCTATTTGTCCGGATTTTTCGATTGCGCTGTGCCAGCCGTCGTTGTCCACTACTTCCCTGCCTGCAAGCTGCAGGATGCCGCCGTCATCGCAAGTTAAATAAAAAGTGTAGATACCATCCGCAGGAATATCAAGATAACCCTGGTATTTTAAGCCGAAACTTGATGCCTTTGCTTCTTTTGGCACCATGATATTATCAACCTTAAAAACAGCATTTGCTTTGCCGGCCATTAGTTTGGCGCTTTTAAAAGGACCGGGATAATAACTGCAAAGCAGCCCCGGGCTGGCAGAAGCAGTTACTGGTTCGGCCAGGGTTTGTTTGGTATAATGCAGGTTATAAATATCTCCGCGGCTTCCGGTTGGCGTAAAAGCGGCAAGCCGGATGAACATTGATTTTTGGATGGTAAAAGAAGCATTAAGCGGTGTCGAATTTTGATCAGGCAAACTGCCATCCGTAGTATAGCGAAGCGTTAAATCCGGCATAGGTTTCTCCGGGTTTAAAACCGTTTGGCCGGTAAAAACATTCTGGTCCACCAAACCTAAAATATCCGGCAAACGGTAATGTACATGCAAGGCATCCAAACGCGGGTAGTTTTTGATTAAACGTTGCTGATAACTTTCATACAGGTCTTTATTGGTCCATAAACGTTCGGCCAGGGCAGTCATCCGTGGAAAAACCATATAATCGGCACGGTTTTCTGTTGGGATCCATTCCGTCCAGGTATTGGCCTGCGCACCAACAATATTTTGCGCCTCTTTGTCTGTTAAACCTTTTGGAATTGGGTTGAAGTGATAAACATTGGAGATCGAATACTGGCTGGGCTGGGCATCAAAATAGAGCGGGTTCCCAGGCGACATTACTACCTGGTTGCCGTTTTTAGCCGCTTTTACCGGTGCTGTTGGCACCCAGCTGCGCCAGTACATCACCATTGCGGTAGAACTGATGCCATCTTCCAGGATCTCGTCCCAGCCAATCAATTTTCTTCCTTTCGAGTTAAAGAATTTTTCCATCCTGTTGATAAAATAGCTTTGCAGTCCGGCCGTAGTTTTGATGCTGTTTTTAGCCATGAAATTTTGGGCACTTTCGGATTGTTCCCAACTGGTACGGTCAACTTCATCACCGCCAATATGAATGTACTTGCTTGGGAAGATGTCCATAATCTCCGTAAAAACATTTTGTGCAAACTCGTAAGTACTTTCATTGATCGGGCAAATCGGGGTTGAAAAATCTTTTCCCCATTTATTTTCGCCGTTGCAGGTTAAAAAAGGGTAAAGGTTGATGGCCGCCATCATGTGGCCGGGCATATCAATTTCAGGGATGATATCAATGTGCCTTGCCGCTGCATAAGCTACCACGGCTTTCATTTCCTGCTGGGTATAAAAACCGCCGTAAAGCGTTTTTCCGTTTTTTTGGATGATGTGTTTTGGGTCAATGATAAAATCAGGGTTGTCTTTTGAGCGCGACATGCAAACAGAATCCTGGCTGTTAAAGGTGCGCCACGCGCCTTCTTCCGTTAGTTTCGGATATTTTTTGATCTCGATGCGCCAGCCCTGGTCGTCTGTTAAATGCAAATGGAATTTATTGAACTTATACAGTGCCAGCAGGTCAATAAACTTTTTTAAATAATCAACCGAAAAAAAGTGCCGGGAAACATCCAGGTGCATGCCACGCCAGGCATAAGCCGGGTGATCGGAAATGCCAACTGCCGGAAGCGAAACTTTTTTAAGGAAGGTTTGACTGCGTTCATCCGCAGGCAGCAGTTGCCTGATGGTTTCTACCGCCCTGAACATGCCTGCTGCTTCTTTTGCCGCTAAAACAACTTTGTTCACAGTAATGTTTAACCGGTAGCCTTCCGGGGCAGCAATACCGGCATCATATTGCAGCAAGATGTGGTGCGCCGGGCCTGCTTTTCCCGGTTTAAGCGGTTTGCCCAAATATTGTTTTAAAAGCGCGGTCAGTTGCAAGGCTTCGTTGACAAATCGGGGATCTGGCGAAACGATCCAGGTATCGGCAGTAATCACAAAACTACCTGTGCC
Source organism: Mucilaginibacter sp. (assembly GCF_041088075.1). GTDB lineage: Bacteria > Bacteroidota > Bacteroidia > Sphingobacteriales > Sphingobacteriaceae > Mucilaginibacter_A. The sequence goes on from NZ_JBGCVY010000031.1 coordinate 31,210, forward strand.
TGCCGTTAAGGCGGACGGATACGGGATCAGCGGAAATTTAACATTGGCTTCCTGCGCCCAGGTTTTATAAAAGAAAACGGAGCAAAAAAGGAGCGTAAGACAAGTTGTTTTTCTATAAAAATATTTTCTCATAATAGATTTTAGATTGATGACCGGTTAAAAAATAATTTAGCTACCGCCAGAATTTAGCGCAACAAAAAAACCCTGGTAAAAGAAGCATGCTTCTTTTACCAGGGTAAATTATACATAGCTTTAAAACTTTTATCCGGGTTGAAACTTCCTGTTGAAGCCGGACTGGCAACATTTCTCATTTTAAAAAAATTTAAGTTTACTGTTTTTAGGTTGATAAAAGAAGCATTATTAAATCAACAAATCTCCTGTTGATTTTTCGACTTTTGTTGTCGTTCCTCTCTTCGTTCGGAATGACAGCGGAAATTACTGATTTAACTTATACCTTACAAAAGTTTCCATTGCTTCGTATTCGGCCAGGCCTAATTCCAAATAATTTGCCGAAATACGATCTCTTTATAATTATCTTTCTCGTACAAAACCCCAATTGCTGCATCCGACAATTTAACCAAATCGGAGTAAGCACTGTAATCTCCTTTGTAACCCTCCGGGCTTTTCGCGATCACTTTGTTCAGCGTCCATGTTTTGCCACCATCTAAGCTGATGCGCAGTGTTAAATTATCCCGTTTAGTTGTATCGGCATCATTACAAAAAGCTAAAATACTTTTCCCTTTTATTTGCCCGATGGTAAGGATGCTGCCCTGGCAAACGGGATCCTGAAGATGGCGGTCAAAGTAAGTGGTGTCCCAGCTTTTACCGCCATTGCTGCTAACGGCTACTATCCTTGCTTTGATATTGCCTAACTGGTTGCGGATATTCATCATGAGTTTATTTCCGGAAAGTACCGCTGCCGTAGATTCATTGCCTCCCGGCGTAGTTACATCATCACTTAACTTAAAGGTTTTGCCATGATCGTCTGTATAAAAGCCATGTGCCCTTCCATCTGCATAATGCGGTTTTGGTTCGCCTGCAGAATGGTTGGATGCAACGTAGATTCGTCCTTTATATTTCCCCGAAGGAAATTGCACCGCATGCCCCGGGCCATTGGCATAGCTTCTCCAATCTTCCTGAAATTTATAGGCTTGATTAAGCTGAGGCTGTTTTGGTTTGTGCACCTGCAACGTGATATTTATAGGATTTGACCAGGTAAGGCCGCCGTCTACAGAAGTTTTATACCAAACTTCCCGTAAACCAAAACCCTGGCGAATTTTGTTCTCGGGTACATTCCCGGTATTATAAAACAAGAAAATTCTTCCTTGAGGAAAAGCGGGATCAGTCAAATCTACAACTGGCGAAGCATTACCTGCCTGCAAAGTATCGTTTGATACTACTACTTTTAATGCTCCCCAGGTTTTGCCGTTGTCCGTGCTTCTTTTAAGCACTATTTTTACGTTTCCAAAATCGCCCGAACCGTTAACCCTTCCTTCGCAAAATGCAAGCAGGTTTCCGTTTGGCAGTTTGGTAATGGCAGGAATACGGAAACTTTTAAAGCCATCCGTTCCGGCTGTATAAACGGGAATATCCTGGGCTTGCAGATTTGTATAACCTGTTAAAGTAATTAGCAATAGGATCGACAGTAAGCTTAAGTTTTTCATGCTGATATTTCTTTTAAAATTTGCAAACAATACCATTCCTGCCGTGGCAAATGAAATGGGCCTTTAAATAAATTGCCTTTAGCGGTTTGGGCAATACTGCCATCGCGGTGCAAATAGCCAAACCATTCGCCGTGCTCCTGATCGTGAAAATGATCATAAGCATAATCATGCACCATTTTATGCCAGGCCTTGTATTTTTCGTTCCCGGTAATGAGATAAGCTAAAAGGGTGGCAATGATGGTTTCGTTATGCGGCCACCAGAACTTCATGTCCTGCCAGTATTCCTGAACAGGTTTTCCGTAAATATCCCGGTAATACAAAATGCCGCCATGCTCTTTGTCCCATCCCCGTTCCCACATATAATCCAGCATTTTGCACCCCAGTTCGATCAGCCGGGAATCATTATTGCGGTACCTGGCTTCGTGCAAAATAAACCAGGAACCTTCAATTGCATGGCCGGGATTTAGGGTACGGCCGTCAATATGATCGATGATACTTCCGTTGGACGCTACCTGTTCCATCACACATTGTATGTCGTGCTTTACAAAATCGCGTTCAATTTCATCAATCCATTTACTGATATATCCATCGCATCGGTCATCGCCAATCGTTTCCCGCAACTGCTGCGCCGTGTTGATCATAATCATAGGCGTACCAATCCCTTTTGCAGGGCGGGTAGAGGTAAATTTTGGAGGAAGTAAACCAGGCACAGTTGCATACGTGATACATTTACCAAATAAATCCCTTGCTTTTTTTGCAATTTCCTCGTTGCCGCTGGCCTTTGCATAAGCAGCCATAGCGATTACGGCAAAAGTTTCTGAGAAGAAATAACGGCGTTTACGGATCGGCTGGCCGTTGCGGGTTACGTGGAAGAACATTTGCCCGTCGGTATCGAAGCAGTGGGTCAACAAAAAATCAATACCCGCCTTTGCCCCGTCCAGCCATTCCTGCTTTTGTTCTATTGTATTATACAAGGTAGATAAAAGCCAGGCGGCACGTCCCTGAATCCAGACCGCCTTATCATCATCCAGCAGCGTTCCGTCCCGATCGCGCATCAGCAAATAACCCCCGTACTCTTGATCAATAGACCGCGGGAACCAAAAAGGAACGGTATCATTCAACAACTGGTTCTCATAAAATAATTTTAGTTGTTCTATTTCTGTTGGTGCGTAACTCATTGTAATTAATTAGGATTAGTAGGTTGATGCTTCTTTTAGCACATAAAAATTAGCCTCACCCCAGCCCTCTCCACAAGAGAGGGGGCCGTGATATGGAAAAGCCTTGAAAGTTTGATGATTTTTATGTGATAAAAGAAGCATAGAAAAATTAGGTTGATATCAATTTAACAGGTTTTAATTTAAGGGTATAGAAAATGTAGATGCGGGCAGTGATACCTCGTTCACTAAGTTTGCACGTGTAAAATGCTGCCAGGCATATAAAACTTTTTTTATTTTTTCGCCAGCCGGAACAAAAAGGTGCACTGTGTTTTTAATAATGCTTGCGTTTACCGGGATATGTATCCCTTTATTGTTAACCACTTCAAAACCAAACACAGGCTTTTGATTGCTTGTTGCCAATTGTTTGGTATGATTAAAAGAAACAATGATCTCCCGTTGTTTCTGTTGTGCATTTATAACTTCAGGCCCGTTAGCTTCTATGTTTTTATGATAAGTATCGCGCAGCGCAAGACGAGCCAGACGTTCGCCAACTTCTTTTTTTCGGTTAGGATGGACGTTTAAAGAATCACCTAAATCTGATATCACGGCCATACCGGTATTTGGAAGCTGAAGCTGCAATTTGCGCTGGGAATCCCGGAAATAAGTCCATGAAGGCCTGTCGATACTGGTTAACTGCACAAAATAAAACGGAAAATTGTAACCCCATTTTTGCCGCCAGCTATTAACTAAAGTGGTAAATAACCGCTCGTGCAATTCCACGTTCTGCGCATTGCTTTCCCCCTGATACCAGATCACTCCCTTAATAGGAAACTGTGTGAGCGAATCAATACCGGCTTCGTAATTGTAACAAGGTTCATAAGGATGCCGTTGTTTAGGATTAGCGGCATTTTTTAAGTTTACATCCGCCCGTTCTCTTACCCACTGCTGTATAAAATCGGATTTACGACAGTTAGACAATTCATCTACCAGTAAATTATCATGCTCCATCGTGTATCGGTCTATCCACGATTCAGTTGTTGAGCCGCCCACTGCAACTTCAATTAAGCCGATGGGTACATTTTCTTCCTGTGGGATCCTTTTGCCAAAATAGTAGCCGACAGCGGTGAAATCAGCCGCAGAACTGGCTCCATCTCGCTGCCAGCTTCCTGAAAAAAATTTTAACTGATTTGTTTTTACTAAGGTTACTGAATCCCAGGCCGAATTATCAGTTTCGCTTAACGGGTTCAACTTGAACAATCGTAAGGAAGGACTTTTAGACGCATTCGCTAACTCTGATTTTCCTGTTGCTGCATTTTTTAATGGAAAAGCCATATTCGACTGCCCTGAACATAACCATACATCACCTGTTAAAATATCAGATAATAAAACGGATGCCTTTTTTGTCTGCACCTTTAGCTCATAGGGACCACCTGCAGGCATTGCCGGAAATAAAACTTTCCATTGCCCGTTTTGATCGGCATTAACAACTAATTTTTTATGGTTAAAAGTAACTTCTACCTTGTCGCCTGCATTGGCAGTACCATATACCGGTATAGGTTTTAGCCGTTGCAAAACCATGTGGCTGTTAAAAACAGAAGGAAGTTTTAATCCGCCGAAATCGCCAGTCAAGCTTTGGTAAACTGTTTTGGCGATAATGCTGACGCCTTCTGCATTTGGATGCAGATTATCAGCAAACAAATCCGGCCGGTTATGTAAAGGTATGTTCAGGTCGATGATCTGTGCATGATTTGCTTTTGCAACCGAGGAGATGCAAGCCTGTATCTGCCAGTACCAATCCCCTGTACCCGATTTAAAACGCAGATGCCCGCTAAAAATAGGTGTCATCCGACAAACATATAGTTTAACCGATGGATTTGCTTTTATGAGATTTTCCAACAACCAGGCATAATCGGCCTCAAAATCATCTTTGTAGTCCGGCCAGTCCCTGGGATCGGTATCATTCAAACCCAGATGAACGATGGCAATATCAGGTTTAAAAGCTACAGCTTCTGTAAACTCTTTGGTTTTATAATAGGGATTATGCCCTTTTTTTAATAAAGTAGCACCGCTATGTCCAAAGTTTTTAACCTGATAAGCCTTTCCCAGCATTTGCTGAAGTTGTGCAGGATAAGATTCATTAACGGGATTTTTTAAGCCGTAACCATAAGTAACCGAATTGCCAATGCAAGCTACTTTAATGGTTTTATCTTGTGCCAGCAGCTGCAGGTTCATCAGCAAAATAAATATCAGCGTTAACCGAAACGGAAGTTTTATTTTATATGGATACATGCTTCTTTTAATACCATAAAACCTATAATTTAAATCTATACCCAAAAAGAATGCTTCTTTTAGCGCTTAAAAATCAATGCTTGAGCTTCATTCCTGCAAAAAACCACAGTAAGATTTTTACCTGATAAAAGAAGCATCCGGCACAAACCGGATAGAATATTATGCATCTGCAAAATCATTTTGTTTCGGGTTTAAAAAATACAATTGAATGGCCAATGCAACCAAAACAATCCCGGCCAGCATGGCAAAATCTTTTCCTAAATGCCCGGCATCGCTTGATTTTCCTAACAAATCAGTAATAAAAGCCCCAAAGAACACGCCCGTCATGTTCATGATCCCGTAAGCAGTTGCCCTGTATTTTGCAGAAACAAACTGACAGAGAATAGGCATGTTGTTCGCGTCAAATATGCCATAGCCCAGGCCAAAACAAAGCGCAGCGCTCATTACGTGGAAAAGTGTATGGCCAAAACCAATTAGCAGTAAGGAAGGTATAGTTAAGGCCAGGCCAATGGCGCTGGTGTAAATCCTTCCTTTAATGTTTGTTTGGACCCATTTATCCGATAAAATCCCTCCGAACAACACCCCCAAAAACGAAGAGGCTGCAATGGTTATGGTTGATAATGGACCTGCCTGCGACATAGGAATATTTAAGTTCTGTGCAAAAAGCGTTGGCAGCCAGTTTTTGGTTGCCCAACCCGGCAGGCTGGGAACGGCAAAATAAAAAAGGATGATCCAGAAAGAAATGTTGGTAAACAACAACGTCAAGCCTTTAAATAAAGGCGTTTTTTCTTTGGTGATAAATTGATCTGACGATGTTGTTTCTACAGCGGCTTTTTTCTCTTTTAAAAACACGATCAGGACCAGGGAATATAAAATTCCTATGATGCCAAAAGAATGAAAAGTGGCCTGCCAGGAGAATTTTGCAGCAACCGTTGCGCCAAAGCCGCCTAATGCCTGTCCCATATAAAGCCCCGTCATGTGGATGCCAATAGCGAGCGACCTGGTTTTAGAAGAATGATAATCAGCAATTAAAGACAGTCCGGCCGGAATATACAAAGCTTCGCTAACGCCCATAATAGCCCTCAACCAGTAAATCTGATTAAAAGTATGAGCAAAACCCATGGCAAAAGTAACGGCAGACCAAACAAACAAACTAAAAACGATCAGCCATTTGCGGTTAAATTTATCGGCAATAACGCCGGAAACAGGGCTTACAAAACCATAAATCCACAGAAAAACAGCCATTAAATAACCAAAATTGGTTGCTGATTTTAACTCTGCAATGTCTATCTGCATGGCAGGCCGCATGGTTGCCAGCATTTGCCTGTCCATGTAATTTAACAAGGCCACGCCCCATAGCAAGCCAACTACAATCCAGGGATAATTTTTTGAATTTTTTATCATTTAAATTCCCCCCGAACCACATTTTCTGTACGTACGCCCGGTTTTATTTCCCCGCAGGGAATAAAAATATCCCCATCCCACTTTATGGCAGTAGTGGTTACTTGTCCGTAAAAAGGCAGTTCGCCAATCTTCTTCCAGTCATTAGTTATGGTATTATACTGATAAACATCCCTGCTAAATCCCTGGTGGTTGTTCAGCAGCAGCAGTTTTTCGTTTTGCAGCTTTTGCTTTTCTGTTTGATTTTGGGCCTTTGCAATCTTGGCGTTATAAGTTTCGATTTGGTGAAACACGTTTCCCTTATCCCCACCAATTACGATGATATCAGCGTTTCCATGCGCAACTCCTGTAGCTGCAGACAGGTTGGTTATATTTTCGCCATCCCCCACATTTTTTAGCCTGAGCAATTTTTTAACGGTGGGATCATAGCAAAAGGTGGTGTTGTGCAGATCGCTGATACCTGATGGCGTGCTGCTTCTGCCGCCAATTACATAAACGCATTGATTTTTGCCGTTTGATTGGGCGACGGCAACCGAGTGCGATATGGCAATTGGCAGATCTGGTAAAGGTTGCCATTTCGGATGCGCAGCTGCTAAATCAAGCAGGAAGCATTTGGCTGATGGCTTTCCGTTGCTTTCACCTCCAACAAGGTAAATCGTTCTTCCGATATTAGCCATACCCGCATTGGCCACCGGAATGGGCAGTAAAGGCATTTCTTTAAACAACACTTCGTTTTTTGGGGCATCCCATTGCATCATAAAAACTTCCCTGCTGCTGTTTGCTTCGTCTGTTTCTCCACCGGCACAAAGCACGCCTTCCGGCAGGGTAACGCTGGCGCCATAAGCTACTTTTTGTTTGAGGTGTGCGGGTTGAGGGTTAAGCCAGGTAAATTTGCTTTCTGCTTCTTTTTTTAATACATAAATATCGTTTTTGTGGAGTTTTTTTCCTCCCTGCCAGGGTTTGGCACCATCGGCAAAGTTTGAACCGCCAGCAATTAACAATACATCGTTACTTACGCCGGTAAATACACCAGCCACGCCCAGTTGCTTTTGCATACAGGCAACAACCGGCAGTTTTGCCACTGTTGTCCAGGCGACTTTGCTGCCTTTTGTATTGGTAACGGGATTGCAGGAAACCAGTACCGTATAGATTGAAATCATTAGAAACGCTTTATTTTTCATTTTTGAAAGCTGCTTGAATTTGGTACCGGCTTATTTTTCATGCTTCTTTTAGGGGGTAAAATATGCCAAGATCACTTTATAACCCGATAAACAGAGTCATCCCCCTGACCCCTCTCGAGAGCAGGGCTGTTGCATTCTGTTTTAAGTTATCAATTGTTTTAATGTTTTAATGTCGCCTGCAACCAGCCTTTGTGCCTGTGCCAGGTTTTGGTAACTGTTCCTCCTGAATATATTAATGGCCATGTTCCT
>NZ_JBGCVY010000032.1:0-49939 GCF_041088075.1 Mucilaginibacter sp.
TTTGACAATTCCCATAATATTGAAGTGTTACCTAAATTCTACTTGAATAACCCGAGAGAATTAAGTAATATTCAATACGATATTACTAAGGAATTTTTATCAAATTTTCCCTATGAAAGTATATGTTTTTTTTCTGAAGGAAGTTTTATTGAGATAGAAGAAGAAAATGTTCTATTTCGATTAAAGGGTAATTTTTTTAGAAGATATGATTCTTAATTAGTAGAGTTTTTTGCAGAAGACAGTATATTTATCAATGTAGAGAACCAATTAATTGAAAAGGGTGAGAATAATTATGCTCTCGCTGCGTAATTATGGAAGAGATAAAAAAATCATCTTTTAGATTTAAGAGATTCGTAGTTATAGAGTTCAACATAAAAAGAGAGCCAGTAGAACAAGGTGATGTTGATTTTACGATTGATCCATCTGCTATAATTGATGAGGCTAATAAGCTTTTTGAATTGAAGTTAGGTGTTTATGTTGTTGATAAATCAGGTAGCTTTAATATAAAGCTGGTTGCAATAGGATATTTTGAATTTGACGAGGAGAAGTCTGTTGATACATTGTCAAATTACTTTTATGTTAATGCACCAGCGTTAATCTTTCCATACATAAGGGCTTACATATCTTCTATAACAGCATTGTCTGGATTGCGTGCCGTCAACTTACCAGTCTTAAATTTATCAGGATTAAAAGATGAATTAAAAGCTAATACCAAAAAAGAAGAAATTGAAAAAATAGATGGAGATAGGTAGTAATTATTTAGGCTTACCTACTTTTGTTACTGCACTTAATGATTGGTCGCAATTGCCTTTCTCAACCAATTCGTTAATTTTTGATTTATTTATATTTTCAATAAGAATTACATATTGACCGCCTATTTCTTCAAAAATCATGTAAATTACATGGATAAGCCTACTTTAAATTTAACCGAAATTTCGGAAAAAGCTTTTGATAAATTTACCTGTGTTAGATTGATCAGGTGCGGGTGCCTGGAATTCAAAATGAGTAACACAGCTAAAAAGATAAGGCCAGCAAAAGTAAAAGCAGAAACCGCCATAATAAGCCTTTGCAGGTTTGTTTCCCTGTTCATCCGGTCTATGAGTTCATCTTTCATAATTGTTTTGTTTAAATCCTTAAACGCTGTTTCTTCTACGTTCAAAATTTAACAAAGTTTAATTTATTATCAAAGATACAACAAATTATTATTTCTGTTGCCAAAATCTTAAGCAGGGGTTTGTTTTGTTGAAGGAATAGAAATTTAATCAAAAATAAAAACCCATATTTAAGGTGGTAAAAACAGTATTGGTATTAATTTCAAAACAAAAAGTGGCCCCGGTTCATTCGGGGCCGCTTTTTTCAATATTAGGGTTTCGCTTTAAAATGCGGCTGCGCCAGCTTCTGCAACGCTGTGGTCCTGCTCGCCAGAACCGCCGCTTACGCCAATCGCGCCAACTACCTGGCCATCTTTTTTAAGCGGAATGCCGCCTGCAAAAATCATCACTTTGCCATCGTTGGAAGCATGGATCCCAAAAAACTGCTGTCCGGATTGCGAGTTCGCGGCCAAATCTTTGGTGCTGATATCAAATGCACGCGAAGTAAAAGCTTTCTTGATCGAGATATCAATACTGCCCAGCCACGCGCCGTCCATACGGACATGTGCAATCAGGTTTCCGCCGGCATCGGCTACGGCAATGTTCATCGGCTGGCCAATTTCCTGTGCCTTTGCTTCGGCAGCAGCTATAATTTTTCTAGCATCATTTAAAGTGATCATACTGTTTTTAGGGTTAGTTTTTTAGCTTATTAAGGCTGGTTCTGTTACTTAATCAGCAAACTCAAATGGTTCATATAAGTTTTCTGTTTGCCGGTAAAATTATTATCCGCAGAAAACTGCTGATAAGCAAAATATATACTTAGTTTTAGCGTAAATTTTTTCTGTAATGCTAAGCGTTTTGTTCCGTATCAAAAATTATCCCTATAAAAACAGTATCAGGCTTTTGTTAAAAGCAGCCGTAATTGTACTGCTTGGCACTTCTGCCAATGCTTCTTTTAGCCAGCAAAAATCAGTGCCCAATTTGGTTCAATATGTCAAACCAATCATCGGTACACAGCGGATGGGCCATACGTATCCCGGCGCAACGGTACCGTTTGGGATGGTGCAGTTAAGCCCGGAAACAGACACGGTAAGCTACGAGCAGAACGGTAAATATAATCCCGATGTTTATAAATATTGCGCTGGTTATCAATATGATGACAAAACAATAACTGGTTTCAGCCATACGCATTTCAGTGGAACGGGGCATTCTGATCTGGGCGATTTTTTGGTGATGCCAACGGTTGGCCAGCTTAAATTAAATCCCGGCACGGCAAACAGTCCCCGCAGCGGTTACCGATCCAATTTTTCCCATGCAAACGAAGTATCGGCAGCAAATTATTACAAAGTGAAGCTGGACGATTACAACATTATAGCCGAAATGACCACCAGCACGCGCGTTGGTTTCCATCAATACACTTTCCCGAAATCCGATCAGGCGCATATCATTTTGGATTTGATGGCCGGGATTTATAATTACGAAGACAAAAACGTGTGGACTTATTTGCATGTGGTAAACGATACGTTGGTTACCGGTTACCGGCAAACCAACGGCTGGGCCAAAAACCGGGTGCTGTATTTTGCCATGAAGTTTTCTAAACCTTTTATCGCTTATGGTAACCATAACTATTCTAAAAAAGAGGTTTACAGGGGTTTTTGGGGAAAGTTTAACCAAAGCAAAAACTTCCCGGAAATTGCTGCACAAAAGCTTCGGGCGTATTTTGATTTTAAAACGGAAGCAGGCGAGCAAATCAAAATCAAATTTGCTTTGTCGCCGGTGAGCATGGAAGGCGCGTTGAACAATATGCAAACCGAAATTCCGGGTTGGGATTTTAATGCGGTAAAAGAAGCAGGCCAGCAAGTTTGGGAAAAAGAACTGGAAAAAATTACCATCCAAAGCAAAAGCACCGCCGAAAAACAAAACTTTTATACGGCCATGTACCACGCTATGATCAACCCAACGATTTATATGGACGTGGACGGCAAGTACAAAGGTTTAGACCAAAACGTGCACCAGGCCGATGGCTTTACCAATTACACCACGTTTTCTTTGTGGGACACTTACCGCGCGCTGCACCCGCTTTTCAACATCATCGAGCCGAAACGGAATGATGACATGATCAAATCCATGCTGGCGCATTACGAGCAAAGCCCGGAACACATGTTGCCCGTTTGGTCAAATTCCGGCAACGAAAACTGGTGTATGTCGGGCTACCACGCTGTTGCCGTAATTGCCGATGCCGTGATCAAAGGCAATGCTTCTTTTAACACCCAAGAAGCGTTGGAAGCTTGTGTGGCAACGGCGCGAAAACGGAACTATGAAGGCATTGGCGAATACATGGACAGAGGTTTTATCCCCGACGATAAAAGTGGCGTTTCGGTTTCTTCTACGTTGGAGTATGCGTATGACGATTGGGCAATTGCGCAAATGGCCAAAAAGCTAAACCAAACGGATATTTACAACGAGTTTATCAAACGGTCTGAAAATTATAAAAACGTGTACGATGCTTCCGTCGGTTTTATGCGGCCGAAACTGGAGAACGGCACTTTCCGCAAAAACTTTGATGCTCTGTCCACCAATAACCAGGGTTTTATTGAAGGCAATTCCTGGAACTATACTTTCTTCGTTCCCCAAGATCCAAAAGCATTGATTGCATTGATGGGCGGCAACAAACGTTTTGTTTCCCGTCTGGATTCTTTGTTTACCATGAATTTGCCCGATAAATATTTTGCAGAAACGGAAGATATTACGCGTGACGGCATCATCGGCAATTATGTACATGGCAACGAGCCTTCGCACCATGTGGCTTACTTGTACAACTGGACCGACCAGCCCTGGAAAACGCAGGAACGCATCCGCATGATTTTGCCCAAAATGTACAAACCTACGCCGGATGGTTTGGGCGGAAACGACGATACCGGGCAAATGAGCGCCTGGTACATTTTCAGTTCGATTGGTTTTTATCCGGTTGCGCCCGGTTCTGATCAGTATTCGTTGGGAAGCCCGGCTGTGGATGGCGCTACGATCCAATTGGCAAACGCTAAAACTTTTGTCATCGAAGTCAAAAATCAGGGCGATAAAAATGTATATGTAAAAGAAGCATTGCTGAACGGAAAACGTTTGGACCGAAACTACATCACGCACCAGGAAATCATCGGCGGCGGCAAGCTAACTTTTGTAATGAGTAGTAAACCTGCGCGTAAGTAGCATACTGTTTTTATGCCGGTAAAAACAGTATCGGGAAAGGAGGTAAAAAAAGCATGTGATCGAGCAGTTCTTCTCTGCAAAAAACCAATGCTTCTTTTATCACCTAAAATTCATTGTGTTTATGTTTTTGTCATGCCGAACTTGTTTCGGCATCCCACATACTTGGCTTTTTGTTTTGTCCATGAGGGATCCTGGAATGAGTTCAGAACGACATGCCCAATACTTCTTTTATCACCTAAAAATTGTTGAAGCAGGTTTCTACTGATTATCAGAGCTTTGCTTTAGAAGACACAAGCACCACACAAACGCCCATGGCGGCAATCAATGTAAAAGAAGCACGCAAACTAAATGCACCGGCGATAAAACCGATCATCGGCGGGCCAACCAGAAACCCAACAAAACCAATGGTAGAAACTGCGGCCAAAGCAACGCCAGGCGACATCGTACTCGATTTCCCGGCCGCACTGTAAACCAACGGAACAACAGAAGAAACACCTGCGCCTACCAACAAAAACCCGCAAATAGCCGGGATCAACTGCGGAAACAGGACGGCAACCATCAACCCTGATGCGGTTAAAGTGCCGCTTAATTGCAAAGTCCGTTTCAAGCCAAACCTTCCGGCAAACCAATCTGCCACAAAACGGCCGCCAGCCATCGTGGCCATAAAAGCAGTATAACCGGCCGCCATCCAGGCATTTTCGGCATGGATCACTTTTTTAAAATACACCACGCTCCAGTCAAACATCGCGCCTTCGCAAATCATCGAGCAAAAAGCAACCGCGCCCAACTTCATCAGCGAAGCATCGGGCATTACAAAAACCGGCCCGCTTTGTACCGTTCCGGCATCGTCTTGCAGGTAACGCGCACCCAAAAAAACACCGGCCAATACAACCGAAAAAATTAGGCTGAAATGGATGGAAGGATCAATCCCCTGTCCAATCATTAAAGTTCCAACGGCTGCTCCTGCAAACCCGGCCAAACTCCACAAACCATGGAAGGAAGCCATAATGGGTTTGGCATACAGCTTTTCGGTAGCAACCGCTTGTGTATTAACCGAAATATTGACGGCATTACTGGTAAAACCAAAGCAAAAAAGCACGGCAACCAATTGGAAAGTAGTTTGCGAAAACCCTAAACCGGCCAACGCCGCAGCATACAAAGGTAAAGCGCCAAGCAGCAGTTTCCGGCTGCCGATGCGGGTAATGACCCATCCGGAAAATGGCAGTGAAAGCATCAAACCAACCGGCAGCGTAAATAAAATCCCGCCCAATTGTGTGTCTGACAAACCTAATTTTTGTTGGATACCGGCAATGCGCGATGCCCAACTGGCAAAAGTTAAGCCAGCCAAAAAAAACATTACGCCAACCGTGGCGCGCAATATTTTTTTTGAAATTGAGGGAGAAGCTACAGCCGATATCACGATGGCAGCAAAGGTATCCCTAATTTTTATAGGGTAAAAGAAGTATTGTTGGAAAAGAAGTCGGGGAAGTCCGAAAGACTGAAAGTCGGGAAAGACCGATAGTGAGCGGAATGCTTAAACTACTATGTACTGTCTTTCGGTCTTTCCCAACTTTCGGACTTTTCTGACTTCCGGTCTTCCCCCGACTTCTTCAAGAAACGATCACCGTAAAAATATGGATGCTCAAAGCGGTATTGTTTTGCTCCCAGCTTCTTTTTTGGCTGAAAACTATTTTTGCAGTGCCAGGTTGCAACGCTTGGACTATAAATTTCTCGGCCATGCTTTCGCCAGCCTTTAAATTTTCGCTTAACGAGGTTGAGCGGTCTTCCGAAACCGAAATAATTTCTTTGCCTTCAACCTCAAAATTCCATACATAACCAGCCATTGCCAGGCTTGGCAAGTTTATCGTACTGCTTTTACCAGTGTTGATATGGATAGTTTCCATCGTTTTTGAAAAGGGTTATACCAGGCGTACAGTCCAAAAATCATTGCACAATTTGCTGGTGATGTAAGCGTAAGGCATGTAAAAATAACCTTTGATGCCCCAGTTTGCGCTCCAGGAATTACGAATGATAAATGCGTTTTTGCTGTCATCGTAGCCAACAGCCATAATAGCATGGCCGCCACACAATTTTTCGCCATGTTGTGGCATCGGCATGATACCGGTTCGGGCAACTTCATTCGTCATAAAGCTTTCGTAAACGGTAAAGCCAAACACAAACGGAAAACCTTCGGCCAGGCAGCCTTTTAACTGGTCGAGCGAGTTGATCAATTTTTGGTAGCTTTTGATCTGGCATTTGCTGGCCTCATTGTAGCAGTTGTCGGATGGTTTTTGGGCAAACCTGGTAATGTCATACGGCCAGTCTTTTTCCGGGCAAACGCCTTGGTTGTTCATCGTTTTGATGCCATCGCGGATGTAGGCGCCGCTGTCGGAATTTACCGTGTTGATTAAAACGCGCTCATTGTAATAGATAAACAGCCGCGAAGGCATGTAGTCCGATTTTTGTTGCTTTTTCAGGTCAAACTCATAAGCACCGGCCAGGCAATTGGCGGTACAACTGCCGAGGTGCCCTTGGTCGTAAACCGGCGGGCAAGCACTGCGCAAATCTACCGAAGGCGGCAATTGCAGCATAACGGCCATCGGCGCAGCGTACAATACATCGCGTTGATCGGGCAGGTCTGGCAGCCAGCCCATTTTGTAATTTGGAGTTTGTTGATTTTCCATCGCTTTTTAGTTTTAAAATTTAAAATAGGTTTTGTTTAAATGATAGGACTAAATTAGCGGGGGCCGCCAGGGCAATCAACGTAGCTGATACTGTTTTTACGGTATGTTTTACGGGATTTGGATAGGTGTTTTTACGTGGATACTAAGGCTTTTTGTAAAAATTTAAGATGATAAACAGCCCTGAAAGGGCGTGATTTGACTGCGATGGGTGCAGCCCATCACACAAAAAATAAAAACATATTTATAGTTCTGCACTTATTATTGCAATGGGCGTTACCCATCGCAAACAGATGTCGCCCTTTCAGGGCTTGAACAGGATCGAAAAATAACATGGGGCAATCACTCGTCAAAAATTACGTCCACCTCGTATTCAGTACCAAACACCGCGAACCATTCATTTTTCCACCGGTAGAAGCCGAATTGCACGGCTACTTGGGCGGCATCTGTAAAAACCTCGAATGCCAGCCGCTTATTGTAGGCGGCTACACCGACCATGTACATATTTTATGTATGCTGTCCAAAAAAATTGCCCTAATGAAATTGCTCGAAGAGGTAAAAGCCCATTCTTCTAAATGGATTAAAACAAAAGGAATGGCCTATGCTAACTTTTACTGGCAGGATGGTTACGGCGCATTTTCTGTTAGTCCGCGGCAGGTAGATAGCGTAATTGCTTATATTGCCCGGCAAAAAGAGCACCATGGCGAAAAAACATTCCAAGAGGAATACCGGGCTTTTTTAAACCAATACAACGTGAGTTATGATGAACGTTATGTTTGGGATTAGGCTTTGCTTTCTGTTTTTTACGTATGTTCTGCTGTTCGGTAAGATGGCTATTCTTCCCTTTTCAACAACAAAAAATTGAAATGTTAAAAGAAAATTTTTCCCCGGCGGTGGAAATGACAACAGTGGCAAAATAAAAAAGCAAATGCTTCTTTTACCACACTAAATTTATGCCGATAAAAGAAGCATCACACTTTTGCTTCCTGCATGGTTACGGTTCCGGTGCGTTTTAAGTTTCCCCAGCCATGCAGTTCTCCTTTTAATGCTTTGCGAACGGATTTGAAAAGTACATAATACATCAGTTGCCGCCACATAAACCGCTGCGGAATGATGTAAATGAGTTTCCGGTAATCTTCTTTTTCCATTTTGAAAGCCAGCACGCCGACAAACAGATCCACCAAAACAAAAACGAGGTAATAAACCAGCATTTTGCCAGGGTCGCCGGCAAATAAACTGGCAATCATCATCAAATCGGCCAGCGGCGAAAAAAGCGGTAATATGATTTGAAAGATCAAAATGTTAGGCATCCCAACCATGCCGAAATAACGGTATTTTGGGTTGAGCAAGGCTTTGCGGTGTTTCCAGAAACTTTGCATCACGCCAAAACTCCAACGGAAACGTTGTTTCACCAGCATTTCTATCGTTTCCGGCGCTTCGGTATAAGCAATCGCTTCGCCACAATTCCGGATAACGTAGCCTTGTTTTAAAATGCGCATTGTTAAATCGCAATCTTCGGCCAACGTATCCGAAGTAAAACCACCTGCTTCTTCGATGGCTTCTTTCCGGAAAGCCCCGATCGCGCCCGGCACAACGGTAATGCTGTTGAGCAAATCAAAAGCTCGGCGGTCCATATTTTGGGCGGTAATGTATTCGATGGATTGCCAGCGCGTAATCAAATTTACTTCGTTGCCAACTTTTACCGTTCCGGCAACGGCACCAATTTCTTCATCGGTAAAATATGTCATCAAATGATAAACCGCATCCGTTTGCAATTGCGTGTCGGCATCAATACAAACCACAAAATCATACGTGCTTCTTTTAATGCCATAATTTAAGGCTGTTGCCTTGCCGCCGTTTGGTTTGGTAAAAATCTTCACCTGCGGGTGGTTGCTGTAAGCGTTGGTAACTATTTCGAGTGTTCGGTCTTTCGATCCGTCATCAACAAAAATAATCTCGAAAACAGGATAATCGGTTTTCAGCAAACTGTTGATGGTTTGCAGCACGGTTACTTCTTCGTTATAACCCGGAACGATGATGCTGACCGGCGGCAGGTTTTCGACTGCAATCTTTTTATCGGTTTTTTTATGGATGCTAAACTGGCGCAGAGCCAAAACGCCAACCAGAATAATTCGGCCCAAAGCCAAAAATATGGCAACCAAAAACACATAAAACAGCACCCACTTGCCGTAAAAATAACTGAGGATAAAGAAACGGTACATTTGCCCGACAAAAGAACTGGTGGCATCATCATGGATAACGGGCATCAAATCGTTTTTAGATTTCCCGATCAGATCGGCAATGGTGGTAAACTGGTAACCTTGCGATTTGAAATAATGGATGATGCGCGGCAATGCTTTCACGGTTTCCTGCCGGGTATCGCCGCCGGCATCGTGCAGCAAAATGATGGAGCCTTTTTCGTGCAATGCAATGGTGCGGGCAACAATGGTATCGGCAGAAACGCCGGGCTGCCAATCGTTCGGGTCAATGTTCTCGCCGATATTGATGTAGTTTTCTTTACGGCTTTGTTCAACCGGGATTACTTCGGCAATGGTTTGCGGTTCGGCATCGGCATTAAAAGGCGGACGGAATAAAATCGTGCTTCGGCCGGTTACAGCTTCAATCAATCGGCGGGTGGCATTCAATTCTAAGGTAACCCGTTTTAGGCTAACGGCAGAAATATCGGGGTGAAGGTACGTGTGGTTGCCAATTTCGTAACCGGCATCAAACTCGCGGCGCAACAACGGAATGCTTTGCTCGGCCATGCTGCCAACCACAAAAAAAGAAGCCGGGACATTTTCGCGTTTTAAAATATCCAGGATTTGCGGCGTGTAAACAGGGTCGGGGCCGTCATCAAAAGTAAGCACGATTTTTTTGGGCGCATAACCGTAACGGCGGATGACATATTTGGTAGGCAGTTTGATATAGTTTTGATCCAGGATGGTAAACGTTTTTGGGTCAAAATTTAAAGTCAGGCGGCCGATGGTAGGCGTAGAAACCAAATCCAAAACTTCGCCGTCGCCGGTATAATCAATCCGGTTGTTCAGGCCAACGCGGGTCAACCTGGACGTATCAATGCCTGTTTTGCGCAAAGAATCTGTGGAAAGGTTTTTAGCGAAATACGACCAGATCCGCGGGTCTTCAGAACCTAAACGCCACAAGGCCACGCCCCCGGTTGCCCAATCATCGGCCATCCGGATGATGTTAAAATCGGTTGCGGCATCGGTAAAATAAACACTGTGCCTGATCTGGTTCTGGTCGGTATAATCAAAATTTAAATTGGCCGATTGCTTATTGAAATTGATTTTGCTGTGGTGTTCCTGCGCCAAACTGATGGCCTCCTGGTAAGTAAGCGGCGTACCGGCACTGTTTTCCGGCCAATCATAACCCAATGCGGCTACCGTTAAAATTACTTTGCCGCTGGGGACTTCGGCACAAACCTGGTCTAAAATGTTTTCCACGTCGTTTTGGTCGGCCACATCGCTGTTGGTCAGGCCATCGTTAAAAGCCATCACAATCAAAAAATCGTTGTACTGTTGCAGCAGCTTGAGGTTATAATTATCGTCCGAAGGCACAACCTGCTGCATCACCAAAAAATGTTTGGCGTGCAGCGTTTGGTAAAGCTCTTTCTCGAAAAGGACGAAATTTTTACTGTTCCGGTCAGCAATATCTTCAAAATGAATATCAACGCCTTGTAAATGGTACTTGTTTAAATTGCCGATAATATGGCCGATAAAAGAAGCACGCTGCTTTTTGCTCTTTACAATATTCCCGATGGTTTTGGTGTCCCAATTGCCGTTCACCAAGTTTTCAACGATGCCAATCACCGGCTTTTTGTTTTTTTCAACCAGCTTGGCCAGTTCCGGTTCCAGCTTTCCTTTTAAAGAATCTGTGCCGGCAACGATGGTAAAAGATTCGCTGATGACCATATCCATTTTGTTGATGTGATCGGTCAGCGAGGTAAACGACTGCGGATCCCAGGGCCAGAAAAAGCCAACGTTCAACCGGTTTTTGTTGTTGGGGTGTTTAAGCTGGTGCAAATACCGGGCGCGCGCCAGTTCGCGGATTTGGCCAACATCCAACTTGATTTCTTTAAATTTCTTTGATTTTTTAACGCGCTCTAATTCCTTCTGGCTCAGCTTTTTAGGAATATCAATTAAGTTGGGCAGCGAAGGGTATTGTTGGGAAGAAATGGCAACCACGGCAGCTACCGCACCAATTACCAAAAATAAAATGATGGCACGGCTCAGCCACTTTAACCGGTTCCATCTTCCGGGAGAATCTGTTTGAAAAATTTGCTTATCGGACGACATCAATACAATTAGGTACAGCTAAAAATTGTAAAAGCTTGTTTTAATTTTGTTCAGATATTGCCGATGCTTCTTTTACCACCTAAAAATCATTGCTTTTTTTGTGGTTTTTGTACCGGCAATCTTCGATACAGAATTTATGGGCATAAAAGAAGCATCGGCATTTTTTTGATATAAAACTTAAACAGGCGAGGTAAAGCTTAGAGAAAAAACAGCGGTAAAGGTTTAACGGCCGAATTTTTCAACAGGAATGTTAGAAAAATCAACGCCGCATTTGCAATTGCTGCCACAGCTTTTTTTGGTTGTTACGCTGTTGTAAATTAAACGGGCAACATAAAATACGGCGGCCAGAAAAATAAGGATGACTACAACAAGTTGAAAGTTCATATCTACCGGAAAAACAATACTTCTTTTATCAACGTAAAATTGGTGAACTTGGTACAGCAGGTATCTACCCAAAAAACGAAACGGTGCCGCCAACCCAATCAAAATCCTGGTTATAACGCACGCCAATCATTTTTCCGCGGCTCAAACGCGTCAGGTTGATGGCCAGCGTTGGTTTTACGTCTTCTTCGGGCCAAAGATACAAAATTCTGACCTCGCATTTAACGCCGCCGTCCGGTGCCTGCACCACCGGTTCATATTTTACTTTTTGCTGAAGTATCCAGTTCTCCGGATCGGTAATTGCCTTGATGTCTGCTTCTTTTACATCAATAATTACGCCCTGCCCGGCAAAAGAAAACAGCGGTTTCAGCACATAATTTTCCAAGTCGGTTGGGATAGAAGGCAGCTCGTTTACAAACCAGGTTTGCGGGATAAATTTGCCTTGTAAAAAAGGCATGGTAAATTTGCTGATGCGGTAAAACCATTCCGGGTGCGTAATCCACTCCACATCCAAATCCTGTCGGATGTCAACCACTTTATCAAAAATGTTTGGGTCGGTATCAATCTCATCAAAAATCAAACGGTTGTAAATTCTTTTGATGTAGGTTTTTTGACCGCCGGAAATGTAATATAACTTTTTGCCTTCCTGCTTTAAATCTTTCAAAGCAACGATCGGGATACCGATGAGCTTTTGGGTGATAAAAAAATCAACAAACGTTTTTTGGTGAAGGGCATCCACATCCATCAAAACCACTTCCTCCGGTTTGTACGGGCCGATGATCGTTCTTTTTAACAATTCGATATAAGATTCCTTGTTTAAGCCCGAAAAGTAAATGCTTAAATCTTTCGGAAAGTCGAACGAATTTTGATAACAATCGGCCAAAAAACTTTGAAAGCCGTACAACGAAGGAAAGCCTTGCAACTCGATCAGTTTCGGAACGATTTCGCCTTGTTCATCTCTACAAACTGCAAAATCCAAAGCAATAAAATGCGGATGTTTGGTTTCGTTGGCTACTTTCCATTTTGCGGGAATGGCGCGATCGGTTAATTCTTTAAAGTTAGGGGCAAGGAGTGTTTTTAGGATTTCCTCGCCTGCCTCAACCAACTTTTCTTTAAAATCCTGCGGGATAAAAACCGGCGTTTCGGCCACACGGAAAGCAATTTCGTTCTTTAAATCCTGCTGCAGGCAGTTTAAAAATTGCTGATACTTTTCTTTCGAAAACTGCCCGTTAAAAGCTTTCCGCAGGGAAGGGACCATGATTGATAGATTTTATTCCTGAAAGTGTTCGTAGATTTCGTTTTGCTTTGTCATGCCGAACTTGTTTCGGCATGACACAAGATTAGCTTTTTACTTTTCACGAGAGATGCTGAAACAAGTTCAGCATGACAAACCGGTCTTTCTAATACTCGTGATTTTATTCCTGAAAAGTTAAAATGGCCTGATATAAAAAGTTCGGGATCAACGTGTTTTGAGTAAGCATCAACATATCCGGGTCGTCCGATCGTTCCAGCATTTCGTTGTATTTGCGTTCGCCGTGTTCGGCAATCACTTCTTCTTTTTTATCCGGTTCTAACAAGCGCAAACGCATGCCTTCCGGGTCGGCTTCCGGATGAAATTGGGTTCCAAAGAAATATTCGCTGAAACGGATGGACATCAGGCAGCGTTCATATTCTACGTTTGGCCGCTCTTTTTCTATCGCCAAAAGTGTTGCGCCCATTTCTTCCAAACGTTGTTGGTTGGGTTGAACAACCTGCCACGAGCGCGAATCAACTGCATAAAAAGGATCAGGCAAACCTGCAAAAACAGGATCGTGTGCGCCTGCTTTGGTTTGATGAACCGGCAAAATCCCAAAAGACGGAGAGTGCCTTTGGTTGACCAAACCCAAACCGTAATGCCTACACATTAACTGGAAAGAATGGCAAACAAACAAAGCATGTTTTTTCTGCGGATGACCGGAATTGTTGTGTTGCTGGATCTGCCCGATCAAATTAAAATAGCTTTTTTCCCATTCCGAGCCTTCGCTTTCCAAAGGGCTTCCTGGGCCGCCGCTGAAAATATAAACATCAAAATCAATCCCGGGAACTTCGTTTTTTCCGCGGATATCAAACACCTGATACGTTAAATCAAGCTGATGTTGGTTTCGGTATTTAACCAATATATCCTGAAAGCAGCGCATCCCCTGGTTTGGGTGCCCGTCGTACAGATCGAGGATTGCTGCTTTTATCGTTGTTTTTTCTGTGCCTGTCATGCTTCTTTTACGCCTAAATTCCTACCAATGTTTGTGCAGTGATGTAATCCACCACATCTTCAAAACTGTTTCGCTGCTGATATATTGCCAATTGGCGGTCGGCACCGGTGCCTGTTTCCAAAATTTTATGTATGTATTGCAAATCCTCTCGGCAGCCTAATTCGTCCACTACATCATCTACAAAATCCAGCAATTCTAAAATTAAGGCTCGCGTGTTAACCTCTGTTTCTTTACCAAAGTCAATCAGCTTGCCATCAATGCCGTAACGGGCTGCACGCCATTTATTTTCGTTGATCAAAGCCCGTGTGTAAGTAATAAACTTCATGTTTTGCTGCCGAAGTTTGTACAACTTGGCGCACAAAGCCTGGAAAAGTGCTGTAAAAGCCATCGTTTCATCTACCAGCATCGGGCAATCGCAGATGCGGAACTCGATGGTTTCAAAGAAAGGGTGCACGCGGATATCCCACCAAATTTTTTTAGCGTTATCAATACAATTGGTTTTGACCAGCATTTTGATGTAGTTGTCGTACTCTTCGATGCTGTTAAAATAATCCGGGATGCCCGTTCTTGGAAACTTATCAAAAACTTTGGTGCGGTAAGATTTATAGCCCGTATTGCGGCCAACCCAAAAAGGCGAATTGGTAGAAAGTGCATAAACATGCGGCAAAAAATAGCGGACCTGGTTGGCAATATGAATGGCCAGTTCGCGGGATTGGATGCCGACATGCACGTGCAAGCCAAAAATCAGATTAGAGCGCGCGGCCTGCTGCAGCTCGTTCACAATTTCGTTGTAACGCGGATGCTCGGTGATCAATTGGTCCTGCCAGTGCGAAAACGGGTGCGTGCCGGCAGCGCCAATGCGCATACCCAGATCGCCAGCCAATTGCGCAACGGTAAGGCGAAGTTTAGAAACCTCTTTTCGTGCTTCTTCCGTGTTGTGGCAAATGCTGGTGCCTACTTCCACTACGGCCTGGTGCATTTCTGCTTTTACCTGGTCTTCATGGATTTTTTGCGCGCCTTCTACTATTTTTTGATCATGAGAAATCAGTTCCCGGCTAACCGGGTCAATCACCATAAATTCTTCTTCAACACCCAACGTGAACTTGTTCATAGCGACCTCCTTTTTTAAACAGAATTTACAATGCTTCTTTTATGCCACTATTTTATGTGTCCTTTTATCCAACCGGTTTTTCCTGTTCGGCTGGTTTGGCTTTTGGCGCGGCTTTGGTTTTTGCTGCGACTGGTTTTGCCAACGGCATCCCAACCAAAGGCGAGCCCATGGCTGATGATTTTACATATTCGCCCCAGGTTAAATTATCCTGACCCGGTTTTTGCTTTTTCGCCCGTTCTATCGCGTAAGTTGCGGCAGTTTCTACTACCCATTCAAAGTTTTCGGCACCAACACTGGCGATGTCTGCATCCGGGGCCGGATTACAAAAATCTATCGCGTAAGGAATGCCATCGCGTACAGCAAACTCAACGGTGTTAAAATCGTAACCTAAATACTGGTTCAATAGAATTACATATTTCTTGATGGTGTCTAGCAGCTTTTTGTCTGTTGTCGCGCCTTCAATTACATAACGTTCGTGAAAAGGGTTGCGTGGTTCGTACTGCATTATTTTGACGTATTTTCCGCCAATGCAATAACAACGAAAGTACTCGGTGAACACAATTTCTTCCTGCAACATCATTACGTATTGCTTGGTGCCGTTGTATTTATTGAAGAAATCTTCGGAACTGTGCATTTTGTACACTTCTTTCCAGCCGCCGCCGTCAAACGGTTTCATGTAGGCCGGAAAGCCCACATATTTAAAAATAGCCGGCCAGTTAAGCGGATAAGATAAGTTGCGGAAAGACTCTTCACTCGTATCTTCCGGATGCTCTTTTGAGGGCAGTAAAACTGTTTTCGGAACCGGAACGCCGATTTTTAAAGCCAGTGCGTTGTTAAAAAACTTTTCATCGGCACTCCACCAAAACGGGTTGTTGATGACGGCCGTTCCACAGATCGCCGCGTTTTTCAACATCGAGCGATAAAAGGGGACATCCTGCGAAATCCGGTCTACAATCACCGCATAATCCAAAGGTTCGCCCTGAAAAACCTTGTCTACTTTTACAAATTCGGCTGTAATGTCTTTTTCGTTTTTACTGTTGATGCGATCAACAAATGCTTGCGGAAAACTATTTTCCTTGCCAAATAAAATGCCTATTTTTTTCATCGGGAATCGGATTAAATGAATTTATAAGGTTGATAAATAATGCGGAAACATTTGTTTCCAAACCGGCCAGTCATGCGCCGCATTTGGCCTGACGTCTAACCAATGGTTAATATTTTTTTTGTGCAAAATGTTTGATAAAGTATAATTGGCATCCAAACAAATGTCCCAATCGGAAGTGCCGAGGATAATATTTAGGTTCCACAGATCGGGCTGATTGTCTCCCGGCAAATAATCAACCGGGTTGTTGTAGTAAATATCGTCGTCGTAAAAGCCGTCGGTTTGGGTGCGGATATCAAAAGCGCCGCTCATTGAAAACAAATGGCTTACTTTTTCGGGATGTTTAAAAGTAAAATTTGCAGCGTGGTAACCGCCAAAACTGCAGCCTGCCATTACGGCTTTGTTTACGCCGGTTTCCAGCGTAACCCAGGGCACCAATTCTTCGTTTAGCATCTTATCGTACCAAATGTAGTTTTTGGCGCGGTCGGCCGGATGGACACCTTTGTTATACCAACTCAGCCAGTCAAGCGAATCAGGGCAATAAATTTTTACCAAACCTTCATCTACAAACCAGGAAACGGCATCAATCAAACCAAAATCTTTGTTCTCATAAAACCTTCCGTTAGAAGTTGGGAACAAAATTACAGGTCGGCCGCGGTCGCCATAAACCATCATATCCAATTCAAAACCCAAATTATGCGAGTACCAGCGCCGGTAATTTTCAATCATTGTTTATCAGTTTGATGCGTTGGAAAGATAGTTTCTTTGTCATTAAAATCAAAAAAAATACCGGCTGGTACTGCTTTTGTTACGTAGAAAAAAGTATTTTAAAATTTAACCGATAAAAACAGTACATGTATTATCCTATATTGAAGCAGGAGATGAGCGTTGCAGAAGAAGTTTTAACCATTGAATCCGGTTTTTTAGAACGGGAGGTAACGGTTACACTTTTAATTCCTGAAGGGTTTGGAGATCTGGGGAAGATCAATTTGCTGCTGCTGAACGACGGCCAGGAGCTGGAAAACCTTCAGCTTAAACCTACTTTAGAAAAACTGCAATCCAACGGACAAATTTCACCGGTACTTGTTGCCGCCATCCATGCCAACGAAGAACGGCAGCAGGAATATGGCGCCGCCGGTATTCCTGATTTTAAAGGCCGCGGAAGCAAAGCTGCAGCCTATACTTCTTTTATCACCCAAGAATTGGTGCCGAAGTTGCAGGAATTTGTGGGAACGATTTCTTTCGACAAAGTTGCATATGCCGGTTTTTCTCTGGGCGGCTTATCTGCCGTGGATATTGCCTGGAACAACCCAGAACTGTTTGATAGAGTCGGCGCTTTTTCGGGTTCGTTTTGGTGGCGAAGTAAAGATTTGAACGATGGTTACGACAGCGAGCAGGACCGCATCATGCATAAAATGATACGGCAAAAACAGCATCGGCCGGATTTAAAATTCTGGTTCCAGACTGGCACCAAAGACGAAACGATGGACCGTAACGGTAATTTTATTATTGATTCCATTGACGATACCATTGATTTGATTAAAACGCTGGAAAACAAAGGCTATAACCGGCCAACTGATATTCAATATGTAGAAATTGTAAACGGCAAACACAACACCGAAACCTGGGCCGCTGCCATGCCTAAATTTTTGGTTTGGGCTTTTAGTTCAAAGTAAAAACTGGTAAATTAGTGCTATGAAAACGGAATTAATTGAAAAGCTTGAAAAACTGCCTGATGCTTTGCAGAAAGAGGTGAAGGATTTTGTGGATTTTTTAATTTATAAAGATCAGAAAAAAGATGGAACTGAAAAACTTTCCGACAAAACAATGAATGTTCCCCGTCCTGTTTTTGGCAGTGGAAAAGGTATTTTTGGAAAAATGTCTGATGATTTTGATGAGCCATTAGATGAGATGAAAGAGTACATGTAGTAATGAAAGTTTTATTGGATACACATGCACTAATTTGGTTCGTTGAGGGCGTAAACAGATTATCTTTAAAGGCAAAACTCACAATCGAAGATTTGGAAAATGTAAGGTTTGTCAGCATTGCCTCTTTATGGGAAATCGTAATTAAATCAAGTTTGAATAAAATTGAAATGAAAAAATCATTTGAAGAAATTAACAGTTTACTTTTTGATAATGATATTCAAATTCTTCAAATTAATGTCGATCATTTAAATACACTTTTAAGTATTCCCCATCACCACAAAGACCCTTTCGATCGTATGCTCATCGCCCAAGCCATTGCAGAAAATATCTCCATTATTTCTATTGACCAGCAATTTAAACCTTATACCGTCAACGTAATCTGGTAATTAAAATTCTGTTAATTCCTTGTTTATTATTACCATCTGTTATTAATTCTTATATATTAACCTTATCTTTGCGGCAAATTTATTAAGGCATTTACATGCAGAAAATTAGAAACATTGCGATTATCGCACACGTTGACCACGGCAAAACTACGTTGGTTGACAAAATTTTGCACAGTTGTGCTGTTTTCCGGGATAACCAGGAAACCGGCGAACTGATTTTGGATAATAATGATTTGGAACGTGAACGAGGCATCACCATCGTTGCAAAAAACGTTTCCGTTAGATATAAAGATGTTAAAATCAACATCATTGATACGCCTGGCCACGCTGATTTCGGCGGCGAGGTAGAACGTGTATTGAAAATGGCCGATGGCGTGCTGCTTTTAGTGGATGCTTTTGAAGGTGCCATGCCGCAAACCCGTTTTGTAACGCAAAAAGCTTTGGCTTTGGGTTTGAAACCGATTGTGGTGGTAAACAAAGTGGATAAAGAAAACTGCCGCCCGGAAGAAGTTTACGAACAGATTTTTGAGCTGTTCTATAACCTGGGCGCAACAGAAGATCAATTGGATTTCCCTGTAATTTACGGTTCATCAAAACAAGGCTGGATGAGCACGGATTGGAAAAAACCAACAGAAGATATTTTTCCGTTGATGGACGCTATTTTGGCAAACATTCCGCCGGCGCCAATCCAGGAAGGTACTTTGCAGATGCAGATCACTTCTTTGGATTATTCTTCTTTCGTTGGCCGGATTGCCATTGGCCGTGTTGCCCGCGGAACAGTGAAAGAAAATCAGCCCGTATCCTTGGTAAAACGCGACGGGACGATCCAAAAATCACGTATAAAAGAACTATATACTTTTGAAGGCCTGGGTAAGCTTAAAGCAACCGAAGTGAGTTCTGGTGATATTTGTGCCGTTGTTGGTATCGAGGGTTTTGATATTGGCGATACCATTGCTGATTTTGACAAACCGGAAGCATTGGAAATTATCCATATTGACGAGCCAACCATGAACATGCTTTTCACCATCAACAACTCTCCGTTTTTTGGTAAAGAAGGCAAGTTTGTAACTTCCCGCCATTTGCGCGACCGGTTGTACAAAGAAATGGAGAAAAACCTGGCACTTAAAGTAATCGAAACAGAATCGCCTGATTCCTACTTGGTTTACGGCCGCGGCATTTTGCACTTGTCGGTTTTGATTGAAACGATGCGTCGCGAAGGTTACGAACTGCAAGTTGGCCAGCCACAAGTTATCATCAAAGAAATTGACGGTGAAAAATGCGAGCCGATTGAAACTTTAATTGTGGATGTTCCGGGCGATGTTGCCGGTAAAGTAATCGAACTGGTTACACAACGCAAAGGCGATTTGCTGATCATGGAACCCAAAGGCGACCTGCAGCATCTGGAGTTTGATATTCCAGCGCGTGGCATCATCGGTTTGCGTAATAATGTGTTGACTGCAACCGGCGGCGAAGCCATTATGGCGCACCGTTTTAAAGCTTACGAACCTTGGAAAGGCCATATTCCGGGCCGTTTAAATGGCGTTTTGGTTTCGATGGATACCGGTAAAACCACGGCTTTTGCGATTGATAAATTGCAGGACCGCGGCCGTTTCCACATTGATCCGGGTGTTGATATTTACGAAGGACAGGTTTTGGGCGAGCATATCCGCGATAACGATTTGGTGATCAACCTAACCAAAGGCAAGCAGTTGACCAACATGCGTGCTTCCGGAAGTGATACCAACGTCCGCATTGCGCCAGCCATCAAGTTTTCTTTGGAAGAATCCATGGAATACATCCAAGCTGATGAATACATCGAAGTTACGCCGCAAAGCATCCGCTTGCGTAAGATCTTTTTGAACGAAGGCGAAAGAAGGAACAACGCCAAGAAGTTTGTAAATCAGTAGTCAAAAGTTATTTTATATCGAAAGCCTTTAGCCAAAACTAAAGGCTTTTTTATGGACAAAATTTTGTGAAGAATTATAAAACCAAATGCTTCTTTTACCACCTGTTTTTCATTAGCCTTTTAACTTCAATAAATACTTTTTCACAATAATCGTAATATCATCAGAAAGGTTTAAATAGTAAACCGCAGGCACATAAATTAGGGTGATAAAAGAAGTACGGATTATTGTATCAAACATATAATTATCCATCTTCGGAACGATAAACAGCGACAAATAATAAACCAAAACGCCCAATAAAATGCACAACAAATTTTTATAATTAAAAGGCTGCATCTGGTAAACCATCAAAATAAACACAAACCTGAAAAGGTTAAAAATCAGCAATGTAATGGCCGAAGCAATGGCCGCGCCGGTAATTCCGTAAATCGGGATCAGCCATAAATTGGCCAAAACGGTAAGGCCAACCAACAGTAAATTAAACAACGAATCGTATTTAAAATATTTTGACGTACCCAAAATTACGCCGTTAATCCCGGTTGCAGAATCAATCAGAAAACCCAGGCTCACAAAAAAGATCACGTATTTTCCGCCTGCATAAGCGGGAGGAAGAAGTTTGAAAATGTTATCAATATTTGCCCATATAATGACGAAGATGAACAATGCACTGATCAATTGGTTGATACAGCTTTTCTCATAAACACTTCTAATGTTTTTCAGGTCGCCCGTTTTCCAGGATTCAGCTACAATGGTGTAAGAAATGCTGTATAAAGACCGCGAAGGCAGCGAAATTATTATTGCAAAAGTGAAAGCGACGGTATAAATTCCTGTTTGGCCTAAGCCGTATTTTTTTAAGATAATGTAGCTATCAATGTTTTGGATAATCAGCGGTGCCGAACCGGTAACGATCGCAAAAATGCAAATGTTAATGAGTTTTTTGCGGATGTCTTTACCTAAAAATTTAAAATCAGGTTTTAAATGAAGCTGGTTGTTTTCAATCAACCTAATCACAATCAAAGCAGTTGGAATAACATTTGCCAGCAGCCACAAAACCATAAAAACCGGAAAACTGACGAGTTTAAAATAGATCAGTAATATCGAAACCAGGATGAAAATTCGCTTGGTAAATTCTTTCAAAATCAAACCCAACGTAATGTTGTACAACATGCGCGCGTACAGATCGAAAACGTTAAAAAACAGCGTAAAAAAAGTAAGCGGGATCAAATACCAGTAATACTTTTCGAAAAGCGGAAATTTGTGCGACTTCTCACTAATGATCTCATTTTTAAAAACATAAGCCAGAATGGTGAACAAAATAATGCCGATAAAAGAAACCACACAAGCCAGAAATAAATAACCGTGGTGCTTGTTTTCTTCGCTTCGGAAATACGGAAAATAACGCGCCGTTCCGTTAAAACCCAAAATCGAAAACTGGGCAAACATCAGCGAAAAAGAGGATAGCAGCCCGATCAACCCAACTTCTTCAATCGTCAACGCATGTGGCTGAATGATGTTAACGGTGAGAAAACCAATCAAAACACCCAAATAAGAAAAAATGGTGCCTTTAATGGTTTGTCGGATGATGATGCCCATGCAGTTTAATTAGTTTCAACGGCTCAATTTTGTGCCGTTAAAATGATATTTTTGGAATTTGATGGCAAAGATAAAATATAACGTGTGTGTGGTTACGGTTACCTACGGAAATCGTTGGGCTTTTTTAAAACAGGTCATCGCACAAACTTTATCTTTTACGCAGGTTGCGCAAATTGTGGTGGTAAACAATGCCTCAAATTATAACGTTGCAGAAAATGTGAAGGAATTTAATTCTGAAAAAATCATCGTTCTAAATAATAACGAAAATTTAGGATCGGCGGGAGGTTACAAACAAGGCATAAATTATGTCGGTAAAAACAGTATCGCCGATTTTATTTGGTTGTTGGACGATGACAACGTGCCGGAAACAAACGCGCTCAACAATCTTTTAAATGCCTGGGATGAAATTGGAGGCGCAGATAATAAAAAAGCATTGTTTTGCCTTCGGGAAGACCGCACCAATCACATCAAAATTGCACAAGGCGAAAACCCTTACCGTTATTATTTGGTGCCAAATAATTTTATGGGTTTCGATATTTTTAACATTATAAATAATCAATATTATCAATTGCGCGATAAGTTTGCAAGTAAAAAGTCATTTAAAAAACAGGTGCAAGTTCCTTATGTTCCTTACGGCGGTTTGTTGTTGCATCAATCTACAATTGCTGAAATTGGATTGCCAAACGAAGCCTTCTATTTGTATGTGGATGATTCTGAATATTCGTACCGCATCACGCAAAATAAAGGTGCAATCTGGCTTGTTCCAAGTTGTAAAATTATGGATGTAGATCAGTCGCAAGGGTTAAATTATCAACCTAAATTGTTTCATTCGCGTTTGTTGGACCAATGGAATTTTAGAACATATTATGCGGTAAGAAACAGAATGTATTTTTACTCGCGCGTTGTTGTAAAAAATAAATTGGTGTTCGGCATCAATAAATTTTTATATTTAATGTACTTAAAAACTGTAAGCTTGCTCAGTTCCAAAACCAAACAATATCGGCAATTTTTAGCCGCCGTAAATGATGGTTTGGAAGGCAAATTGGGCAAAGCAAATCCGGGGAAATTTGAATGACTGAACTAAAAAGATACCACATGATACAAGCTTGTATTGATGTGATTGCAAAGCGAAAAAAAGTAAATTATTTTGAAGTTGGCGTGCAAACCGGCTTTTGTTTTTTTAAGATTAAAGCTGATCATAAAGTGGCCATTGATCCGCATTTTCTGATCAAAACAACCAAAAAAATAAAGGCATATCTTCGGAATCCGTCCAACTTTAACAACCAATTTTTTGAGTTGACGAGCGACGATTTTTTCATTCAACAAAAAGAATACATCAAAAAAATTGGTGGCATTGATGTGATTTTTATTGATGGTTTGCATTTGTACGAACAGGTTGCAACCGACATCAACAACGCATTGCAGTATTTGAATGAAGGCGGCGTGATCCTGATCCATGATTGCAATCCGCTTTCCGAAGCTGCGGCCATTCGTGCGTATTCTTCGGAAGAAGCGGCGCAGGCCAATCATCCCGAATGGGCAAACCAATGGAATGGCGACGTTTGGAAAGCGATTGTGAAATTTCGTTCGGAGCGGAAAGACCTGGAAATCAAAGTTTTTAATTGTGATCACGGCATCGGAATGGTGCGGCCTGGAAAACCGGAAAACGCATTAGATTATTCCAAAGAACAAGTTGAAAATTTAGTTTATCAGGATTTGAAAACCAAACGCGAACAGCTTTTAAATTTAAAAAGTCCGGAAACATTTCCCGATTTCATCCAAAATTTTGAAAAGAATTTGAAGCAGGAATTTTTGGCTTAAGTTGAAATTTATTCCATTTTTTCGATGCTTCTTTTATCGCATAAAAAACATTATTTGTAAATGTTGTTTAAGTTATGGACACCAATTTTATGCCGGTAAAAGAAGCATGCAATTGTAATTAAAAACCTAAATGCCCGAAACAATTTCACGCGGAAATATCATCACCGCTTACGATAACTTTTACCAAAACCATGACGAAGCCTGGCGCATGTTGGGCGCCAAATACAAGGCGCAAAACATTATGGACGTTTGCAAAGGCCTGCAATTTGCAAAAGTGCTGGAAGTTGGCGCAGGCGATGGCAGCATTTTGTATTATCTGGACCAATGGGATTTTGCACCGGAATTGTATGCGACTGAAATTTCTGAAAGCGGCGTGGAACACATCAAAAGCCGGAATTTAAAGTCGGTAAAAGAAGTACAGGTTTTTGATGGTTACCACATTCCGTTTGATGATGAAACTTTTGACCTCGTTATTTTAGCGCACGTTTTGGAACATGTAGAATACGAAAGGACGTTGCTGCGCGAACTCAAAAGAATTTCAAAATATCAGGTGATCGAAGTGCCGCGCGATTATCGTTTTGGCGTGGATAAACGTATCAACCATTTTTTGGCTTACGGACATTTGAATGTTTACACGCCAAGTTCGCTGCGGTATTTGTTACGGTCAGAAGGGTTTGAGGTTTTGGCCGATAAAACTTCTATGATTGTGCCCGAAGTAACGCGCTTTAATAATTTTACCAATCAAAAGAAGCATCAAAGTTTTTTTGCTAATTTTAAAATTACGGCCGAGTATCGGCTTAAAAAAGCTTTAAACCGGTTGATGGGCAAAAAAACACAAGAGAAATTTGCCAATGCTTATACCGTTTTGTGCCGCGCAACAGATAAAACCCCAAATATTTTTTAATTTTTATACGATAAAAACAGTATGCAAAGCTTAGCGCCAATTGCTCTTTTTGTGTACAACCGCCCTGACCATACGCGGCGGACGATCAGTTATCTGCAAAAAAATTTGCTGGCCGAAGATTCGCGTTTGTTTATTTTTTCTGACGGCGCAAAAACCGAAGCCGACCAAATAAAAGTAAACGAAGTACGGGCGTTGATAAAGCAAACAGATGGTTTTAAAACGGTAAAAATTTTGGAAAGTGCAGGAAACCAGGGTTTGGCAAATGCGATTATTTCCGGTGTAAGCCAGTTGGTAGAAGAATACGGCAAAGTGATTGTGTTTGAAGATGATTTGCTTTCTTCGCCTTTCACTTTGCGCTATTTTAACGATGCTTTGCAGCGATATGCCAACCAGGAAAAAGTGATGCACATTGGCGCTTACATGTATCCGCTGGCGGAGAAAAGCCTGCCGCAAACTTTTTTTTACCGTGCCGCAACCAGTTGGGGCTGGGCAACCTGGAGCCGGGCCTGGAAAAATTTTAACCCGGATATCAACGATTTGATCAGCCAGTTCAGCAAGCCGCAAATTAAAGCTTTTTCCATTGATGGCACGATGAACTTCTGGAAGCAAATGAAGGAATTTAAATCCGGCAAAAACAATTCCTGGGCCATCCGCTGGTATGCTTCTGTTTTTTTAGCTGGCGGATTGACTTTAAACCCTTCTAAATCTTTAATCCATAACATTGGGCACGATGGCAGCGGCGTGCATTCCAACAAAGAAGATATTTACCAGGTGCATGTGGCAAGGCAGGTCGTTCAGTCTTTTCCTTTAGAATTGGCAGAAAACGAAGAAGCTTACCAAGCGATCAAACATTTTTTGCGAAACCGAAAAGGAAATTTGCTGCAACGCGTGAAGCGTTTCATCACAAAAAAACTATCGTAAAAGAAGTATCGGTTTAGGCTGGTTTTTTGGCAGTAAGCACAATGTAAGGCGAAAGCAGCTTAGTTTCGGCAGGAACAATGCGCGTAAAAATTTTGCCGGCCAGCCAAATAGTTTTGGTGAGGATTTTGGCCAAAGCAGATTTGGTTTGCTTGTTTTCCAGCCAAACCGAAAATTTGCCGTAATGGCTCAGTTCCACATCCTGCAAATTCAGTTCGCGGCAAACCTGCGCCAGCAAATCCAGTTGCATACTTTTTGTATTGTGTTTGCTGTAATTTTCCGGATCGAACTTGCGCTGCACCCAACCATTCACGCCCAAAAAGTTTGGCAACGTAATAAACAATGTACCGCCGGGTTTTAAAAAAGCCAAATGCCTTTTGATGATGTCCTTGGTGTCTTCAAAATGCTCAATCAAACCACAGGAAAGCACCAAGTCGTACTGTTTTAAGGCTTTGTATTTAAATAGATCGCCTTCAATTACGCCAATGCTTTTCTCGCTTAAATTGTTGGCTGCCAGCACATCAACTAAAATTCCGGTGTGAACATAGTAATCAAAAAGCGTGGTTTCGAGTTTCAGGTATTTGTTGAGGTAGATCGCGTAATAGCCCGGAAAACCGCCCAGCTCGATTGCTGTTTTTAACTTGTTTTTTTTAACAAGTTTTTTTAAAATTTGGTGAAAAGTATAATCAGGTTTAATGGCAACGGCGAGGTCTTTCTTCGATTCCCAATACTTTTTCCAGAAAATCCGATCGGTGAGTTGGTTGCCCATTTTATGCAAAGTAAAGAAAAAAGGGGCATTAAAAAGAAGTCTGAAAGTTGAAAAAAGTCCGAAAGTCCGGAAGACAGAACCTAAACAATGGATCTAATTTTTAGATTGTTGGAGCTTTCAGCTTTTCTAATTTCTTCGGGTCTTACGGACTTACGGACTTTCCGACTTCTTTATTAATTTTGATGCGATGCTGAAAGTAGTTCACTTAAATACTTACGACGGAAACGGAGGTGCCGGCCGTGCTTGTTTGCGCTTAAATTTGGCGCTAAATGCAACTAACGAAGTCAATTCAGAAATTGTGGTTTTCTATAAATTCGGCCAAAATCCTGCGGTTAAAACTTTCACCAATACTTTGTTAAAACGTGGTTATGCCGCAGCTGCCATTGTTGCCGAGCGGTTGTTGGCCAAGCATTATTTAAAACCGGTCAAAATTCCGTTTTCGTTTACCTGGTTTGGTTATTCTGTTGTCCATCATCCGACGGTTTTGGCCGCGGATGTAATTCATTTACACTGGGTTAACCACAGTTTTCTCAACCCAAAACATTTGGCCGAACTAGCAAAGCTGAACAAACCTATCGTTTGGACTTTCCACGACAGCAATGCGTTTACTGGCGGCTGCCATGTGCGTTATTCGTGCGATCATTTTGAAAATGAATGCGGCAATTGTCCGGTTTTGGTTGATGCAAATCCGAACGATCAATCGCACAAAATCTGGAAACAAAAAAACGCGGCTTATCAAAACTTAAATTTCAAAATTATTGCGCCAAGCGGTTGGATGAAAAGTTCAGTTTTGAGAAGCAGTTTGATGAAAGGCAGACAAATCAATGTGGTTCCGAATACGTTGGAAACGAACATTTTTCAACCTCAAAACCAACAAGAAGCAAGGGCAAAACTTAATCTTCCAAAAGATAAATTTATTTTCCTGACGGGATTTATGCCTTCCAAAAAAGATTCGCACAAAGGCGCGGCTTATCTTTTGGAAAGCCTCGAACTTTTAGCCGATAAAAGAAGCATTGAGGTAGAAAATATAGAACTGGTGGTTTTCGGAAACCGGAATACGGAAGATGTTCCCGCTTTTCCGTTCAAAACAACATTTTTAGGAACCATCAGCGAAGATGAAAAACTGGCCGCCTGTTATGCCGCGGCCGATGCTTTTTTAATTCCTTCGCTGGAAGATAATTTGCCTTATACCGTGATGGAAAGTTTGGCTTGCGGCACGCCGATTATTGCTTTTAAAACCGGCGGCATTCCGGATATGGTGCAGCATGAACACAACGGTTTTTTGGCCGAATATCGATCTTCAGAAAGTTTTTGTAATGGAATGGAATGGATGATAAATTACCCGGTAAAAGAAGCATTGCAAAAAAACGCACGGGCAACGGTGATGCAAAAGTTTTCAGAAAAAGTGATTGCACAGAAACACATCGAATTGTACAAAAGCCTGTTGCCGAATGGATAAGCCGCTTTTAAGTGTGATTACGGTTGTGTTTAACAATGCAAAAGGTGTGGAGCGGACGATGCTTTCCGTTCTTAATCAAACTTATTCTAACATCGAATATTTGGTAATTGACGGAAAATCAACCGACGGAACTTTGGAAATCATCGAGAAATATCGTGATCGTCTGGCTGTTTTTATCAGCGAAAAAGATGCTGGCATTTACGATGCGATGAACAAAGGTTTGGCTTTGGCAAAAGGAGATTATATTATTTTCATGAATTCGGGCGACGAATTTTATGAAAAAGATACGGTAAAAGAAGTATTTGCCAGCGAACTTGGTGCTGATCTATATTATGGTGAAACGGAAATGATCAACGAAAAATTGCAAAGCCTCGGCCAGCGCCGACATAAAGCCCCTGCAAATTTTACTTGGAAAGGTTTTAAATATGGCATGAGCGTTAGCCACCAGGCTGTTTTTATCCGTAAAAATTTGGTTGAGCCTTACGATTTAAAATATCAGTTAAGCGCGGATATTGACTGGATTTTATCGGCAGCAAAAAAAGCACAGAAGATTGTAAATGTACATCAATACGTTGCCAAGTATTTGGTTGGCGGAATGTCGAAAAAGAAACACCGGCAAAGTTTAGTGGAGCGTTTTGCCATTATGCGGAAGCATTACGGCTTGCTGCCAACCATTTTAAACCATTTTGTAATTGCTTTTAATTTGGGGTTTTACTGGTTGAAGTATAGGAAGATGAATGATTGATTGAATCAGAAGCCAATTCGTTTTTTAACTCAACAAGTTTTTCGATCGTGTTTTTAACAACACCTTGAGCAAAAAGGCTGTTTGGGTTTTTTACAAGTTCTTCCTGATATTTTAGAAGTGTATCTTCCAAATCGGCGATCAATTGTTGTGATTTTTTAAAGCTTAGCATAGGTTTTCAAGTTGATCTTAAATATTCCTTTTGAATTAATTTTTTTTGAATCAAAGCCGAAATTATTAATCCACTTTTCAATCTCTGATTTTTCACCTACATCAATAAAGTAAACGTCTAATAGATACAATGATCTTACCATTTCGCGATTTATTAACAATCTGGAAAACAAGCCCGCTTTTACTTCATCTAAAGTATCGATTTCATTTCTGTTTAGCAAAAAAAGAAGGTCAATATCTTCGGGATCGGGCTTATAAGTTGCAAATGAGCCATCAATCCATAATTCTGAATCAATTTCTAAATAAAGAAATTCTTCAAGAAACAGCCTCAATTTATCAACGAGTCTTTTCCTTTGTTTTTGTGCAGCAAAAGGCTCTAAAAATAAACTGTCCAATTGCCATATACCAATCTCTTTAAATCCAGATGCAAGTAATGGTTTAAATTCTTGCTTAGCCATATCTACTTATAACCAGGTTTTGTTCCGATTTTGCTAATATCAGTATAAACAGTTTTTTCCTTGCGTCCTTCCACAAAAATATAAGCAATAACTGCCAGCACCAGCAAAATAGAACCGGCAGTAGAAATCGCTTCGCCAGTGTAGTAAGAATTTGGGTGGAAAATAAACTCGATCTTATGGTTTCCTACCGGAATTTGTGCAGCGCGCAACAAATAATCGGCACGGAAATACGGGCTTTCTTTTCCGTCAATCAGCATTTTCCAGCCTTTATCATAATAAATCTCCGAAAAAACAGCTACCTGATTGCTGGTCGAGCCGCTTTGATAAACCAAATGCTCGGGTGCATAACTGATAAGCGTTATTTTTCCGTTTTCGTCTATCGCATTTTGTTTGGTGTTGATGAATGATTGATATTTTAAGTCAACAATTGCTTCATCCTTTGGGTCAAAACTGCTGATGGCCTGCATTTCCTGATCGGCATTATCTGCAAAACGCACCTTTTTTACAAACCAGGCGTGCCCGCAAGCCGTTGCGTTTGCTTTCATACCGGCAATTTGCGATTTCTGATCGGCCGTAATTACATATTTCGTATTTAGCATATCCAAAACATCCTGGTTAATGCTTTTGGTAAGCTGGTTATCAATCAGTTCCTGGAAACGCCTTAATTTTGCTGCATGATAACCACCTAAAGTTTTGTGGAAATAGGAAGTGGAAGCATTTGAAAAAGGATCAATCGTTAAATCCAGCACACGGAAATCAGGATCTGGATCGCGCAAAATAAACTGGTCAACTTCGCGCGGTGTACGCACTTGTATGGCTTCGTCTTTCGGCAAAAAGCTGTCGTCTTTTAAATAACGCTTATCTACCGACCAAAGATCAACCAGCGTGACCACCAAAATCAGCAAGGAAGTGATTTGCAGGTTGATTTTTTGTTTGATAAATGCCCACAAAATGCCAAAAGTAATCAGCACAAAAACTAAGGAACGGAAAGCATCCGCACGCGCCAAGCCGATACGGTCCTGAACCAAAGCATTGTTGACGATGGAATTGGCAAAAGCGCTGTCGCCCTGAAAAGCTTGCGTTAATTGGGCAATTAAAGATTCATCGGCAGTTGTACATTTAAAGCTGAAAAACAAAGATGGCAGCAAGGCAACCAGCAACGTTATGCCGCCGGTGATGTACAAAGCGAGGAAAAGTTTTTTCAGGATGAAAACTTTGTCCTTAGCTTGCAATGCTTCTTTTATCGCCAAAAAACCGAGGATTGGAAAAGCCAATTGCGTTAAAACCAAAATTGATTCTACTGCACGGAACTTGTTGTAAAGCGGGAAATAATTGAAGAACAAATCGGAAACCAGCGTAAAGTTTTTGCCGAAGGAAAGCAGCATGCTCAAAATTACCGTTGCCAGCAGCCACCATTTCACCCGGTTTCGGATAATCATCAACCCAAAAACAAACAGAAAACAAATGCCGGCGCCAAAATACCAGGGGCCTTCGGTAAAAGGTTTTCCGCCCCAATACGTTGGCAGTTGGGCAACAAAACCGGTAGCCTGATCTTGCGGAACACCTTTGTCAATCAACGCTTGTGCAACTTTAGAATCAGCTTTTAGCAAACCGCCCGAACCGCCGCCGTAAACATTCGGGATTAAAAAAGTGATACATTCACCTATGCCCTGGCTCCAGCCGTAAGCATATTCTTTATCCAAACCCGTGCTTGCACCGGCAGCAATATGTTGGGTTAAGTTTGATTTTCCGCGGATGGATTCTTGTCCGTATTCGTAAGTTGTCCACAAGATAGAGGCGTTAATCATCACGGCAATCAGCGTAGCGCCGCTTAACCAGATCATCGAACGGATAAAAGCAGGCGTAGTTTTGTTTTTGATGGCATGATAGAATTCAATCCCAACCAAAATCAACAGCGAAAACAGCAGGTAATACGCCATTTGGATGTGGTTGGAACGGATTTCCATCGCCAAAAAGAAGGCGGTCAAAATAGCACCGAGCCAGTGTTTCCCACGTAAAGTGAGGATGATGCCGGCCAAAATCGGTGCAAAAAACGTAATGGCAAAAGCCTGATTGGAATGCCCGGCGTGCAGCAAAATAAAATTATACGAGGAAAAAGTAAACGCAATAGCACCGGCGGCCGCAAGCCAGGGGTTTAACCGCAGCACGCAAAACAATAAATAAGCGCCTAAAAGCGACAGTAAAACGGTATCAATCGGGTTTGGGAAAATGGTCTTTAAGGCAGAAATTACGTAAGTGGTAACGTTGGCCGGATAAAAAGCCCAGATTTGGTAAGCCGGCATCCCACCGAAAACCTGGTTGGTCCAAAGCGGCGCTTTTCCGGTTTTGGCGCGTACGTCCATAATTTCTTTTTGCATGCCTTGTGCCTGCGTTACATCGCTTTGCACCAGTACTTTACCCTGAAAAGCGGGCGTAAAATAAAAGAAACAGATGGCAAAAAATAAGCCTGCGACGGCGAAGTGAACGCCATTTTGCTTGAACCAGTTATTCATCTAAAATTAAAAATGGTATGAATCCCAAACCTACTGAAATTTAATAAAATTGAAGTATAAATTTCTGGCAGCGTTGATCAAATTAAAAAATTAACGCCTTTGGTCGAAGAAATCAGAATTGAGGAATTCACATGTTTTATTAACAAGGCTGCGCTTTGGTGCGAAGCAGAAAAAACACTGCTAAAAGAAGTATCCAGCTAATGCCGTAAGCAATCAGGGTTTTGCGGTCGAACTCTTCCGGGTTTCTGCGGATGCGGTAAAAATTATAAGCACCCAAAAGCACCAGCACCAGCCAAAAATGCCATTTGATAGTGGTGCACATGGCAAAAGCCTGAATATCAATTACGGTAACCAAATAATTGATAACGATGAGGGAAACTACTTCCGGCGTGCCAAAATGGCGACGGTTAAATACTTCTTTTGGGATCATTTTGCCGCAGGATTATTTGACTTCTTCGTATTTTACAAACTCGCCTTCGGTTTTCGGAATGGCGCTTTTGTAAACATCGGGCGGAATATAATCTACTTTGATCGTGCCTTCTTTCGGGCCTCGTGGGCTTTGTTGTGCAGAACTGGCTTGTTGGGCTTGCGCTTTGTTCACTACGCTCCGAAACAGTGCCGGCAACAGCAATCGGCCCAGCATCCGAAGCAAATACAAAATGCAAATGAATATGATTAAAAAACGGATAAGCAACATGTTGATTTGAATATGGAATACAAATATAAAAGTTTAACGGAAAAAAGGTTTGCTTATGATGCGGCTTATTGCCATCAAAATTAAAATTCAACCTCGCCTTGCGCGATTGCTTGCAATTGCTGTTTTCGTTATATTTGTTACAATAAATATTAGGTGATGGATATTTTAGAAAAAATTAAGCTTTTGCCTTTGGATAAGCAAAAAGAAGTGGAGGCTAGAGAGTGTAAATTAAACTGTGTCAGTTAAGGATTAATAATGATTTTTAACTTTAAGACACAGGGATATGAACGAGCAAAATGGATTTGACTTTGAGGGCTTCAAGGCGGAAGCGATCAAAGGGATGTATGCGGGCAAACCTCTGAACGGTGAAAAAGGGATCTTTGCACCTTTGCTAAAGCACTTTTTAGAATCGGCATTGGAAGGCGAACTGGAAGCACACCTGCAGGGAGAAAAAGAGGCAGGGATAGCCAACCGCCGTAATGGCAAGGCCAGCAAAAAGTAAAAAGCATTTCGGGCGAGTTCGAGCTGGAAAGCGGCCGCGACCGTGCAGGCAGTTTTGAGCCACTTGTTTTACCGAAACGTCAGGTCATTATTACCGAAGAACTGGAGGAAAAAGTAATTGGCCTTTACGGGCTTGGTTTAATCACCAGAGACATCGGCAAACACATCAAAGAGCTGTACCAAATGGGCATCTCTGCCAGCACTTTGTCTGCAATCACGGATAAAGTTGTTCCGGCGATGAACGAATGGCGCGCGCGTTCTTTAGAATCCGTTTACGCTTTTGTTTACCTGGACTGTATGCACTACAAAGTACGTGAAGGAAGCAGCGTTGTTACGCGTGCCGTTTACAATATCCTGGGTATTTCGCTGGAAGGTAAAAAAGAACTGCTGGGCATATATTTATTAGAAAGCGAAGGCGCAAAGTTCTGGCCGACCGTTTTGACCGACCTGAAAAACCGCGGGGTGCAGGACATGCTCATTGCCTGTGTAGATGGGCTGAAAGGGTTTTCCGAAGCCATCGCCGCCATTTTCCCGAAAACCGAGGTGCAGGCCTGTGTAGTGCACCAGGTCCGGAACAGTTTGCGCTACATTGCCGACAAGGACAAGAAAACTTTTATGGCCGACCTGAAACCCGTTTACCAGGCCATTTCTAAAGAACAGGGCCATGAAAACCTGATGGCACTGGACGGGAAATGGGGCAAGAAATACCCCGTCTCGATTGCCTCCTGGTACAACAACTGGGAGAACCTGTCTGCTTTTTTCAGGTTCGATGCCCATATTAGAAGGGTGATTTATACCACCAATTCCGTTGAAGGGTTCCACCGGCAGGTCAGAAAAGTAACCAAAACAAAGGGTGCTTTCACCTCGGACAACGCTTTACTAAAACTCGTCTATCTGGTGGTGCAAAACATCTCCGAGAAATGGACGATGCCACTGCACAATTGGAGCATGACTTTATCACAACTTTTTATTATGTTTGAAGACAGGATCAAACTTCACCTACAAAATAATTGAACACCAACGCTGCCACAGTTCAGCTTACACTGCCTATTATGTTAACATAAACAATAATATAGTAGAAACGATATATTTAAAATATACTCTTAAATACTTTAACGCCAGTGTAATTTGATTTTCAACGCTCCTTTTTGATATTCCTAATTGCAGTGCTATTTCCTGATTCGAAAGGTTTTTTATTCTACTCATTTTAAATATCTCTTTACAACGATAAGGCAACTGATTAAGGTATTTGTCGAGCTCCTGATCAAGCTCTGATTCCCTGATACGGGTTTCACCATTATTTTCTTCGAAAACATAATTTTCGTATACGCTTTGATCTGCAAAAGTAATTGGCGACTTGTTAGCTCTTGCCCGATTATATATTTGATAGCGTACTGATTTCAGGAGAAAATTTTTAAAAGAGGTTATTTTTAAATCCTTTCGCCTGTTCCAGATACTTAAAAAAATATCGTGCACAATTTCTTCACTTACCTCATGGTCTTTGAGACAACGGAAAGATGTATTATACAATAATTCCCAGTACCGGTTAAAAAGGGCAGTAAAAGCAGCTTCGTCATCTCTACAGATGGCGTTCCATAAATCAACATCATCGTCAGGAACTATAAGCATACAATTGGTGTGATAAAATTATAAAAAGCTTTTGGAATTCATAATTGAATTATTTCTAAAATATTTTTTAAGAGTATGTGTGTGCCGTGCAAATTTCTACACTTAACAATTACAACCAATTATAATTTTATTCATGATCAGCAGAGAAGAGTATCTATCCCTGTAAGAAAAAAACCTGTCAGGGCTTTGTACCTCTGAAGAAATTGAGTTGCTGAATAATTATCAGGATGAGGTAACCTTTATCCATACCGGCTGGGAAGACGAAAAGGTTAATAAGCAGGAAGTGCAGGCGCGTGTTTGGCAACGCTTAAATGAAAGTAGAAATACAGCCCTAAAACCTGAAAAAAATAAATTGGGAAATTTTAATGTTCTAAAAATAGCGGTGGTTTTACTGATTGCCCTATCCGCGAGCCTGATTTTTTTCAATCGAAAATTGGATAAAGTTTCGTCTTCGTCATTTGTTGCCCGAGTGGAACATCAAAGCATTCATTCCGATGAAAATAAAGCGATTTTAACTCTATCTAATGGTTCAACAATTACGCTCACAGGTGCTAAAAACGGAAAGCTTATTACACAAAATGGCATTCAGATCAGCCAGGCAAAAGATGGGATGCTTGAATATAAATTTAATAGCGATAAAAGAAGCATCAATGATACCGGAGATAATACGATTGCCACGCCACGTGGTGGCCAGTATCAGGTTGTTTTATCAGATGGCACAAAAGTTTGGTTAAACGCAGCATCTTCCCTTCGTTTCCCGGTTACTTTTACCGGAAGTTATCGGAAGGTGGAATTAACGGGGGAAGCATATTTTGAGGTAGCCAAAAATAAAAAAAAGCCCTTTATTCTGAATGCAAACGGAACGAATGTGCAAGTTCTGGGAACTCATTTTAATGTAAGCGCTTATGCTGATGACGCTGCCGTTACTACTACCTTACTGGAAGGTTCCGTTCGGTTAGTTAGGGCCGAGACTATTGCTATACTTAAACCAGGCGAGCAGGGAACTTCCTTAAATAACCAAACTACCATTAAAGTAGAAAAAGCAGATATAGAACAAGTTATAGCCTGGAAAAATGGATACTTTTTATTTGATAATACCGATATACATACGATTATGAAACAGGCAGCCAGGTGGTATGACGTTGACGTGGTATATCAAGGATCAGTAAATAAATATTACGGGGGGAAAATTTCTAAATACAAAGACATTAACGAGTTACTGAAAAATTTGGAACTAACAGGCACCATCCATTTTAAAGTAGAAGGAAGGAGGGTAACTGTAATACAATAATTATACGAAAGCTTATCCTAAAAATCACCAGGAGCATTCGCAATGCCCCTGATGATTAACAGCTATGGGAAGCTGGTATCAGGATAAATTAAGATCAATTGTCTTCATCAACCTATTATTTAACCTAACAACCAAATGTATAAAATTTTTACTTCAAGAATTTGCGGGTCTTACTCCCGCGTGTTACCTAAACTTCTAATAGTAATGAAATTAACTGTTGTCTTGTGGTTTGCTGCCTTTTTACAAGTAAGTGCAGCAAGCTATGCACAGAGAATTAATTTAAATGTTAAGAATGCACCGCTAAAAGAAGTATTAACAAAGATTGGTGAGCAAAGCGGGTTTAGCTTCATTTATAATTCCGAGATGATCAAAGTAGCTAAGCCCGTTAATTTGTCTGTCGCAGATGAATTATTACCTGATGTTTTAACAAAGTGTTTTCAGAACCAGCCTTTAACTTACGTCATTAACGGAAATACGGTAGTTATCAAGAAAAAGGATCAGAATGCGGTTTCTTTAAAAAAGGCAGAAGTAGCAATTCCTCCAATTACCGTAACCGGAACTGTAAAGGATTCAAAAGGACAACCTCTGCCAGGTGTATCCATTCGGGTAAAAGGAACAACAACTGGTATCGTAACGAATGTTGATGGAAAGTATTCTATTCAGCTACCCGACGGTAACAGCACCTTAACTTTCAGCTTTATTGGTTTTACCACGCAGGAAGTAGCTGTTAATAAGCGTACTCAAATAGATATAACACTTCTTGATAAACCCTCAGCTCTTAATGAAGTGATTGTTGTAGGATATGGAACTCAAAAAAAATCTGATATCACAGGTTCTATTACTTCGGTTAATCGTGAAGCTTTATCTCAAACACCTGCAGCTAACTTGGCCCAGGCACTACAGGGACAGGCTGCAGGTGTTGATATTACAAACTCTGGAGGCAGTAGCTCCCCTGGATCTACCCCCAACATATTGATTCGTGGCCAACGGTCGGTCAACGCATCAAACTCACCTCTATTGATAGTTGACGGTATACCATTTAACGGAAGCTTTAATGATATTAATACCGATGATGTACAATCGGTGGAAATATTAAAAGACGCATCCGCCACCGCTATATATGGTTCAAGAGGC
The DNA here is from genome assembly GCF_041088075.1 of Mucilaginibacter sp. Lineage (GTDB taxonomy): Bacteria > Bacteroidota > Bacteroidia > Sphingobacteriales > Sphingobacteriaceae > Mucilaginibacter_A. Next base: position 36,955 of record NZ_JBGCVY010000032.1, read on the forward strand.
GCCAACGGTGTATTGTTAATTACCACCAAGCGCGGCAAAAATGGGAAACCGGTGGTAACTTACAGTGGTTATGCTGGCTATTCAAAACCGATTGCTTATTATGATATGCTGAATGGTAACCAATTTGCTACCTATCGTAAATGGGCTTTGATTATTGCCAACCCAGGAAAATATACAGGCCTCGATGATCCAAAATTTTTGACGGACGGCTCTTTTGCCCCTGATGAATTAGAAGGGATACAAAGCGGGAGAAGTACAGATTGGCAAAAACTTATTTTAAAAAGTGGATTGATGACGAACCACCAATTGGGGGTCACAGGAGGTAGCGAATCTACAAGTTATGCATTCTCAGGGGGATATTATAAAGAAAGCGGCGTTTACCCGGGACAGGATTTTAGCAGATATTCGATGAAGCTATCCATCGATCAGCAACTTGGCAAATATGTTAAGATCGGTTTAAATTCTTTGAATACCGTTACCTACCGTAATGGGGAAAACGCAGCTCAAATCAGGCAGGTCTTACAACCAAGTCCGCTCGGGAGTCCTTATACCAGCACTGGAGTATTGGCAAGTTATATTGGCAATGACAATCTTGTGTATAATCCGCTTGCAAATCTTGCTGATGGAGCATCTGTAGAACTGAGGAAAAGAATAAATACCTTTAACAGCTTATATGGAGAAGTACAGATTTGGGGCGGTTTAAGATACCGGTTAAATGCGGGTGCTGAACTTCATGCCGATACTTATGGAAATTTTTATGAAGGAGCAACAACCAACAATTTAGGAGCTGCCTCAACTGCTAGCAATCAGTCAGGATATAGCTACAGCTATACCGTTGAAAATCTTTTGCTATATAATAAAACCTTTAAAAAACACAATATTGGATTTACTGGCTTATACAGTTTGCAGGAATACCAGTCACAGTTAACCGGTCTGAGCTATAGCAACGTTGCAGCCAATTTTATTCAATATTATAATCCATCGCTGGGAGCTAATTTAACAGGAAATGGAGATTATCAGAAATGGGATATACTGTCATATATGGGACGGCTAAATTATGGATATGACAATAAGTATTTATTGACTGCAACCGTAAGGTCTGATGGTTCATCAAGATTAGCCCCAGGAAATAAGTATCATTTATTTCCATCAGCATCAGTTGCATGGAATATTTCTCAAGAAAGTTTTTTAAATAACGTAAGCTTTTTATCCAATTTAAAGCTCAGAGTAAGTTACGGACAGGTAGGCAATACGAGCGTTAATCCTTATCAAACATTAGGTGGTCTTTCATCTATTCCTTATAATTATGGGAGCACAAATACAACGGCTGTTTATACCACAAGTGTACCTAACCCTAAATTAACCTGGGAATACACATCAACCCTAAATTTTGGTATTGATTTCGGGTTTTTTAAAGACCGAATCAGCGGATCAGCTGAGGTGTATCAGCAGAAAACAAACTCCTTACTATTACCTCAGCAACTACCACCAACATCAGGTATCCCTAATTCCTTTCTGGTAAACATTGGCAATACCCAAAACAATGGTTTAGAGTTTACGCTAAACACAATTAACATTCAGGCACCAAAAAAAGGTGCTTTCGGATGGTCAACAAACTTTAATATTTTTCTAAACCGGGGTAAGCTCACTTCATTATATAACGGAATAACACAGGATATCGCCAACGATCTGTTTGTAGGGCAACCTGTAAGGCCAATTTTTGATTATACAAAAATTGGTATATGGCAAAATACACCTGCCGATATTGCTCAGGCGCAAAAATATGGTTTAACTGTAAGCGGTACCAGTTCGGTAATAGGCCAGATAAAATTGGCTGACATTAACGGCGATGGCAAGCTTGATGCTAATGACAGATCAGTAATAGGCTCTAATCAACCAAAAATTCAGGGTGGTATCACAAACCATTTTGAGTTTAAAGGAGTAGATTTAAGTTTCGTAGTTTTTGCCCGGATAGGCGGCATGATTACTTCTTCTCTATATAATGGCAATAATAATACGCTGCAAGGCCGGTATAACTCCATAAACATTAATTACTGGACACCTACTAATCCAACAAATGATTATCCTAAACCAAATTATGCACAAACTTTAGTGCCTTTTGGGTCAACTATGAGCTATTTTGATGGTTCATTCGTAAAAATCCGCAGTATTAATTTAGGATATACCTTTCCAAAATTAATATATAACAAAATCGGAGCTAAATCACTGCGTGTGTTTGCATCTGCAGTTAATCCATTTATCTTCTCAAAGTATTCAAGCAAATATCATGGTATTGATCCGGAAACGGGCAGCAGTAATAACTATAGCGGCTCGCTTGGTTTAAATACACCTACAGCTTATACGATCAACTTCGGTCTAAATGCAACATTTTAACAATACATCAGTTATGAAAAGAAACACAATATTAAAGCTGAGTCTGCTTGTGATGGTATTGACTCATTTTGGTTGTAAAAAAATACTGGACGAACGGCCAAAATCACAATTAACAGCTGCGTTTTTTTTAACACCTCAAGGTTTACAATCTGGATTAGACGCTGCTTATGGCGGAAACAGATATATTTACGGATCGGAGAATTTTTTTACCCTCACTGTGGGCGGAACGGATGAGTTTACCGCAGGCAGCGATGCCGGAAGCAATGGCGATTTATTTAGATACAACAGTTCTTTCAATTCTTCAAGTGGACCGGTAAGTGCAATATGGCGCTATTGCTATACATACATTAATTCTTGTAATGCTGTTATTGATTATGCTCAGAAAGTTTCAGGTTTATCGGTAGCAGCTCAAAGTCAAGCTACAGCAGAAGCGAAATTTTTACGGGCTAACTATTATTTTATGCTAATCCAACTTTATGGCGATGTTACCTTAAATGATCACTACCAGTCAGAGCCTGCAACATCAGCCACACGTACGCCCATAGCTGATGTTTATAAGTTTATTATCCAGGATCTTGAAGACGCTATCAATGTGCTTCCCGCTAGCCCTAAATTAAGCAGTGTATTACCTGGTAAAGCTACCAAAGCAGCAGCAATGCATCTGCTGGCTAAAGTATATCTTACGAGAGCCGGATCAGTAGTAAAGCAAGCAGAGGATTACAAAAATTCCTATACTATAGCAACAGACTTAATTAACAACGTAGCTCCAGCGAACGGCCTTGCTTTATTGCAGGACTTTGGCAGTGTCTACGCTGAGGGAAATGAGGCGAGCAGTGAAGTATTGTGGACAGTACAACATACTTCAACGCTTGCCTATAACGGCACTACGGGTTATGTTGATGGCGACAATGCATTATGTCATTTTTTTATTCCAAAATATGATCTTCAGCCAGGAATGCAAAGGGACTTAGCGGGCGGGCGGTCTTTCACGCGAGTGATGCCTACGCACTGGCTTACTGATGTTCTGTTTCAAGAACGGGTGAATGATAAACGTTATGATAAAACCTTTAAAACAGTCTGGATATCCAATAATGCTGCTACTATTCCAAAAGTTAGCGGTGTACCTAAATATGCGGTTGGAGATACAGCCATCTGGATGCCCGGTTATGAAGTTAGTGCAGCCTACGTTGCAGCCAAACGCTTCCAAGTTATACCGCCAAGCAAGTATTCAAACAGTTTGTTTCCGTCGCTTACTAAATATTATGATACCAAGCGTGCAGATCGCCAATTTCCTTCCATCAGACCAATTATTGTTTATCGTTTAGCGGAAACTTACCTTATAGCTACAGAAGCGTTGTTTATGGATGGCCGCGTTACTGATGCATTACCATACATCAATGCAGTACGGGAGCGGGCTGCTTACCCTTCGGCTAATCCCAAAGTGATGGATGTTCAGGCTTCAAGTTTATCTATTGATTTTATTTTGGATGAGCGCGCAAAGGAACTTTGCGGGGAGCAGATGCGCTGGTTTGACTTGGTAAGAACTAATAAACTGCTTGAGCGGGTTAGACTTTATAATCCTGATGCCGCCCAAAACATACAGGCTAAACATGTGCTTAGGCCAATTCCTCAAAGTCAGATCGATGCTACTTCCACAGGTGTAAAATATCCGCAAAACACGGGATGGTAAAATTGAAGTAAATGCTATAAAAAACAAGGCAGCATTTACTTCTTATTAGCATTTTTTAAAGTAATTAAATTTTTTATGCAAATGTCTGTTTTTAACAAAGCCGTTTTATTTGTTTGTTTTTTTCTATTCACCATAACTGTATTTGCACAAAAGGCGAAAGAACCTTCTAATTCTTTTTATAATGTAAAAACATTTGGTGCCAAAGGCGACGGCCAACAATTGGATAATACTGCTATAAACAAAGCAATTGATGCTTGTGCCAAAGCGGGAGGCGGTACAGTGTATTTACCTGCCGGAACTTATTTGAGCGGAAGTATTCATTTAAAAAGTAATATCAATTTGATGCTGGATGCTGGCGCGGTAATATTAGGAGCAAAGGCAGAAAGCCACGTATATGACCCTTCAGAACCTTTTCCTGATACCGCTTACCAAGATGGCGGGCATACTTATTTTCATAACAGCCTAATTTGGGGTGAAAATCTAACCAATGTTTCTATTACAGGTAGAGGCAAAATAGATGGTGGCGGTTTAACCAGTTTAGACAATGAACATTTGGGAGACCCAACTGGAGGCTCTATTGGAACAGGAGATAAAGCAATTGCTATTAAGTTGTCAAATAATATTCTGATCCGTGATGTTACCATATTTCATGGTGGACATTTTGCTATCCTTTTAACTGGCTGTGATTTGGTTACGATGGATAATCTTACCATTGATACCAATAGAGACGGTATTGATATAGACTGTTGTGCGAACACTATAGTATCTAACTGCCGAGTTAATTCTCCCCATGACGACGCTATTTGCCCGAAAAGCTCGTATGCGCTTAACAAACCTTTCATTACAGAAAACCTGATTATAACCAATTGTCAGGTATCCGGTTTCGTCGAAGGCACTTTGTTAAACGGAAAAAGAATACCTGCGAAAGCAGGCTGGTCTAACGGGCGAATTAAGTTTGGTACGGAGTCAAATGGAGGGTTCAGAAATTGTGTAGTTTCCAATTGTACTTTTCGTAACTGCAATGGCTTGGCTTTGGAAGAGGCGGACGGCGGTATTATGGATAATATTATTGTTTCTAATTTAACGATGATAGATGTTTCTCACTATCCGATCTATGTTACTTTAGGGAAAAGAAATCGCGGACCCAAAGGAACCACTAAAATGGGGACTGTAAGAAATATCTATATTAGCAATGTTTCGGTTACAGGCGCTGATTCTTTAAGTGGCATTCAGATTACTGGCACACCTGGTTATCCTATAGAAAATGTTAAACTGCAAAATATTACTATTCAGTACAATGGTGGTGGTACTAAAGAGCAAGGACTAAAACCGTTCCCTGAACTGGAAAAAGGTTATCCGGAACCATTTCTTCTAGGACCAAATCCAGCATATGGTCTGTTTGCACGCCATATTAACGGCCTTCAGCTTGATAACATTTCTTTTACTACTATCAAAAAGGAGGAGCGCCGGCAATTATTTGCAGCGATGTTAATGGCATAGAGATTTACCGTTTAAAGGTGCCTAAAGAAAACAACATTCCTGTTTTTAAATTTGATAAGGTAAATGACTTGAAAATTGAAAGCTCGTCGGCTTTACAAACTGCTTTAAAGTAACAATGCTTCTTTTATGGGTAAACAATATCAGTCAGTACGCTTTTTAGTCGCTGTTTTCTTTTTTGTAAGTCGTGCATCAGCTCGGTATCGGGTTAAATTTAAACGTAGCCCGGTTAAAACGGTTGAACTGATTGCAAACAAGCTTGTTAGTACTACTATTTTTAGATATCAATTGACGCAGCAAAAGGCGTTTGAAGCTTTTGATGGAATAAAGTTTATCCATTTTTCAAGAACGTATGGGATTGGGAAAGCAGGTATTGCTTATGCTTTAACTAATATTGAATCTATAGAGGATGGAAATGTTACCTTGCAGGTTAGGCATAGTGATGGTTTAAAAATCTGGGTTAATGATAAAGTAGCTTATCAGAAGGTAAACATTGGCAACGCTATTGTGAATTATTAGGAAAGAAAGATCAACCTGAGCGACACTTTTAGCTTTCCTGTTAAAAAGGGATTCAATAAGTTACTAATAATCAGAAATTAACGGAAAGCAATGGAACGTTTATATCACTCCTAAAAGCGCCGTTGCCGGGTTGAAGCTTTCTAAAAAGCTATTACTATGGCTTCATCACGTAAATTGGAATTACCAGACTAAGTCAATCCAGAAATTATGGGATGAGTTATGTTATCATTATTATGCCGGAACACAATCGGTAAAAGCCATGCCGGAAACATGGAGCAGGATGCGGCCATATGTTGATAAAGAGCGATTTGAAAAAGTGAACGCCCGGCTGAAGGAACAGGAAAAGGAGGCAAGGATATGGCGGAACGCCTCTTTGCTTTATTTTCAACCTTTTCAAATATGCCTATTCCCCAAGGGCTTGAAAAGCCCGATAAGAACCTGGAATACTATAAAAATTTAAATTATAATTTTCAACCTGATAAATAACCAATACAATACCTAATATTTGTGATCAACAAAGATCCGGAGATCGAAGTATTACAAGTAACACCACTGATAAAATTGCGCATAACCTAAAAAACACCTTTGGAAAATCATTACATATTCAATTTAAAACACTTTAATTATGAAAAACATGAAGTCATATCTCATCATTTTAGCATGCTTATTATTTACCGCAGTCCGTGTTTCAGCCCAGCAAAACAATGTCTTAACGAAAAAGGAAAAGGCTGACGGCTTTAAACTGTTATGGAATGGAAAAACAGCCGAAGGCTGGCGCGGGATTTTGAAAGATCAGTTCCCGGCTGTTGGCTGGGAAATGAAAGGCGGCATACTCACTATTCAGGGATCAAACGGGAAAGAAGAAGGTTTAGGCGGAGATATTGTCACCATTAAAGAATACTCGGCCTTTATCATGAAATTTGAATTTAAGCTGACCGAAGGTGCTAACAGTGGTGTTAAATATTTTGTAACGGAGCAGGAAAAAACGGTTCAGTCGGGCATTGGCCTGGAGTATCAGGTTCTGGATGATGAACGTCACCCCGATGCGAAATTAGGCAGGAACGGTGACCGCAAACTCGCCTCACTATACGATCTAATCCCATCAAACAAACCTGCTTCCGTTATCAAGCCGATTGGAGAGTGGAACTCTGGCGAGATCAGAGTTTATCCGAATAACCACGTAGAGCATTGGCTAAATGGCGTGAAGGTGCTGGAATATCAGCGCGGATCGAAGGAATTTAAAGACCTGGTGGCCATTAGCAAATACAAAACATGGAACAACTTCGGCCAGGCGGATAAGGGGCACATTCTGCTACAGGACCATGGCAATACAGTATCGTACAAAAACATCAGAATTAAAGAACTTAAATAACCGGATGTAATGGAAAATTCGAGAAGAGACTTTATTAAAAAAACCGCAATTGCCGCGGCAGGTACATATGTGGGCACGTTAGGCATGTCTGCCAAAATTTATGGCAATATCATTGGCGCTAATGACAGGGTGCGTGTAGGCGTAGTCGGTTTTTCAGACCGGTTTAAAGACACCCTTTTCCCCTGCTTTCTGAATCATTACAAGGAGCTTAACTTTGATATGGTGGCCCTCTCCGATCTATGGAGCTATCGCCGGGGTTTGGGGGTTGAGCATATCAAAAGCAAAATCGGACACGATATTACTGCCTGCAAAAACAATGATGAGCTTTATGCGCTGAAAGATATTGATGCGGTAATTATCAGTTCGCCTGATTTCGCGCATGCCTCGCACGCTATTGAGGGTGTAGGCCATAAAAAAGATGTGTATCGTGAGAAGCCTTTTGCCGAAACGATGGAAGACAACCGTGCCGCATTAAAGGCGGTTCGAGCGTCAAAACAAATATTGCAAATAGGTTCTCAGCGTCGCAATGGGCAAAATTACCAGGCCGCTGCCGAGTTTATTAAGCAGGGCAAGTTTGGTGATATTACTATAGTTGAATTAAGCTGGAACGTGAACCAGCCCGGCCGCTGGCGTCGCCCTGATTTGGTAGCCAGATTAAAGGAAGAAGATACCGATTGGAAACGCTTTTTACTAAACCGCCCTTACGAGCCGTTTAACCCCAGAATATACTTGGAATATCGCCTGTTCTGGCCTTACTCATCAGGTATGCCGGGACAATGGATGAGCCACCAGATTGATACTGTGCACTGGTTTACGGGCTTGCCGCATCCGCGCAGCGTAACGGCTAATGGTGGTATTTATCAATGGAAAGATGGGCGTCGTAACTGGGACACCACCACCGCTGTTTTTGATTACGGCCCGCTGGATGATATGAGTAAAGGCTTCCAAGTTGTATTTTCCTCACGTATGCATAATGGCGATGAGTACCCTGTAGATATCTACTATTCCAATGGGGGTGAACTAAACTTGATTACCAACACAGTATCGCCGCACGGTGGCCTCACCGAAAGAGCTGCATCGGCCATGCACCTGCATGCTAACCTGCTGCCCGAGGTAAAGCTGCCTAATGCTGAAGCTGTGGTAGCCTCGGCCAATACCGGTGCGGACACGCTCAGCTCAAACCACATGCGTAACTGGCTGGAGTGTATCCGCAGCCGTAAAGAACCTAACGCTTCGGTTGAAGCGGGTTACCACCACTCAATAGCTAACATAATGGCTAACGCAGCGGTGCATACTGGTGGTAAAGCAACATTCGATGAGGCAAAGCAAGAAGTGATAGTGAATGGTAAAGTCTTTAAATACTGATAAATGCGGTTTGTGAGTGTGTTGGTTTACTTTTGGATGGTAGGGACGATTTGCGCTTTTGGTCAAGCACATCTCCGTAGATTCCAAATAGAAGGCTACTCACAAGGCACTACTTATCAAGTTATTTATTATGCCGCCGATAGTATCATCACTCAAAAGCAAACCGACAACCTACTTGCTCGATTGGATAATTCGGTATCGTTGTATCAGCCTTCGTCGTTGATCTGCAAATTTAACCGGTCTGCTAGGGGGATAGTAATTGACGAGCCGTTCCGCATACTAGTTAAAAAAGCATTAGAGATTAACCGCGCCACTTACGGCCTGGTTGATATTACTGTAAAACCATTAGTTGATGTTTGGGGTTTTGGTAAAAAAAAACGTGATAGTTTCCCTAATGCCGCGCAGGTAAAAGCTATATTAAAAAATATTGGCTCGGATAAAATTTGGTTGCAAGGCAATTTCCTGCATAAAACAGCACCAGGTGTGCAAATTGACCTGAACGGAATTGCCCAGGGTTATGCCGCCGACCTGCTGGGTGCTTTTTTGGAACGCAATGGCATTTATAATTACATAGCCGAAATCGGGGGTGAACTACGTATAAAGGGTCGTAAACCTGATGGTGAACCCTTTAAAATTGGTATTGAAGCAATAGATGGAAACGACATTAATCCTTCACCATTGCGTAAAATTATTAAACCGGGCAATGGCGCAGTAACAACATCAGGCAATTACCGCCAGCATCTGGAAGCAGGCGGTAAACAGATATCGCACATTATAAACCCAAAAACGGGATATCCGGCTCAAAATGAAATGATCAGCGTGACGGTTTGGGCTCAAAACGGAATCACGGCCGATGGTTACGATAACGGCTTTATTACCATGGGGCTGAAACGCACACTTCTGTTTTTACAGAAAAGAACCGATATGGGGGCATATATAATTTACCGCAAACTCGGCGGTACAATAGCAGATACGGTTACTATAGGGTTTAAAGGTTACAGATAAAGACAGATAACAAATGGAACGACGCATTTTTTTAAAAAATACTGGACTAATAACCGGAGGGTTGCTTATTGACCAAACACGGGTACTTGGCAAGATTGCCGGTAATATCATTAAAATTGGTGTGATAGGCTGCGGCGATCGCGGTAAAGGCATCATGCATGTGCTAAATGAAAGTCCGGATAAGTTTAAAATAACAGCTGTTTGCGATGTACTGGATTTTCGCCTTACTGAAGCGCAAAAAATAAGTAAGGACGAAGCATATAAGCAATATACCGACTATCGCCGAATGTTGGATCAAAAGGATATTGATGTTGTAGTAGTAGCCGTGCCGCTAAATATGCATTATCCTGTTGCTACAGATGTACTGATGGCCGGCAAACACCTCTACCTTGAGAAAACCATGACCTACAACATACAGCAGGCACTCGATTTGGTAAAGCTGGTTAAAAGCCGTCCGAAACAAGTAGTGCAGGTTGGACATCAGTATCGTTACTCACCTCTTTATTACAGGGTGAAGGAGATGATAAACAAAGGTTACCTGGGCACGATAAGCCAGGTTGATTGCCGCTGGGATCGTAATGGCAACTGGCGCAGACCGGTACCCCAACCATCATTAGAAAGGCAGATCAACTGGCGGATGTACAAAGAATATTCCGGCGGTCTGATGGCCGAACTTTTATCTCATCAGGTAGACTTTATTAACTGGGCGTTTGATGCTCATCCTGATGAGTTTTTTGCTACCGGAGGAATAGATGTTTTTAAGGATGGCCGTGAAACTTATGATAACGTGCAGGTTATGATTCGTTACCCTAAACAAGGTTTGATAGGTAACTTTGGTGCTACCTGCGGCAATGCGCGTGATGGTTATTTATTTAAAATCAAAGGTACCAAGGGTACTATTTCTTTATTAACTGACCAGGGTATGTTTTATCCCGAAAAACAGTTGCTTAAAGAAAAAGGGCTTGTTGACGGGGTAACCGGTGCAACACGTATCACCTGGGATAAACAAGGCGGTACGCCAATATTGCCAGAACCAACTAAAGATGGCACATGGTATGCGCTGAACGATTTTTATAAAAAGATTCAAACCAAAGAATTGCCTGATAGCAATGTGCACACGGGAGCACGGACTGCCATCTGTGTACACCTCGCTAATCAGGCGTTATATGAGAAAAAAATTATAGAATGGGATAAAAACTATCAATTGGATTGATGAAGATCTAAATATCAAAATAAAACTCTGCAAGAGTATTTGTAATCGGAGCTTTAAGCAGTTTTCCACATTGTAATTGATTCCCCGTTTTATACTTTAATTATGTTCAATTAAATATGTCTCTTAGAACAAATAAATTGATATAAGTTGTATAAGCCTCAATTGCAGAAAAAGGGGGCTTATTTACTGTTAAGTATGGGTACAAAATTTGATAAATATGTTGTCAAAAATATGTTTAATTAATTTTGCTGTTTTGAGAAGTTAATTTTCAGGTTTTTTCCTATTGCAGCCAGTAGGAGATTTGTAGAATAAAACAATTGCTGTTCATTCAGGTAGTCTTCAGGCCTTAACCATCTTGCTTTTATTTCTTTCCATAGCCTTTCTATTAGGTTTAAATGTGGGCTGTAGGGAGGCAAAAAGAAAATAAACAGCCCTCTTTATGCCCATATTTTTTGCATCTGTTTTACTTTTTTGGACCGGTGGACTTTGGCATTGTCCAAAACCATTACCGTGTGTTTTATAATGGAGAACGAAAACTTGTCCAACAGCTCTATGACAAAATCTGAGTTTATAGTTTGGGTTGTTGTTTGATATACAAAATCATTGTCCCTTGTTATAATGCCAAAACAGTTGATTTTTTGGTTGTGCTTCTAAATGTATGATGACCTAATATTGCGTTCATAAATAGCAGTTTTCATGATTAAATAATGGTAAATAAGTTTTTTAGAGAAGCATACCGTCCTTCTTGCCAATCTTCTTAACCTTGTTCTGAACCAGGTGTTTATACCTTCTATTTTCTTTGTGTATTTTTTGCCGAAGATATGTTTTTCCTTTGGCAATACCTGGGCAAACGCCTTCCAGTGATCGGTACAGTAGAAGTTGATTTCCCGTTCCTGAAGTTTTTTCAGCAAAGCTTTTACACTTTTTTTGCTCCTTTTGCCCCAATTTGCAGCCAGTATCTCGCCGCTTTGTTCACAAATAGCGTACAGCAGCCAGACCTTCTTTTGTTTGTTCCCTACATATGACCATTGTTCATCAATCTGTACAAGATGATAGCAATTATGTTTTGGCCTAATTTCAGAAGCTTTGCCCATCGTCAAGATGCTCTTTAGTACGCAGCCTATATCTAATGCCCAGTGCCACAGCGCAGTCCCGCACACCGCTGCCCCTTAAAAACATCCGCTTTAACAGGTCCTTATTCTTATGGTCGGCACCCTGATAAAGGTATTCGTCCTGAAACTGCAGCCCACAAACCCGGCAAAGTATATTTTGCGACCCTGTCTTTTTCTTCCCGTTTTTTACTACCTTAACGCCCCCGGCAGCGGGGACATTGGACTTCTTTGGTTAATCTCACAATTAACAAATCCCCAATCATTCGCTGCTGTTTTGTTCCATCATACTTTTTAAAACACTACCGCTTTTTCAAAGCCATAAATTTATGATTTACAGCCCTCCTGTCTACTCTTTATTTTTGTATGATAATTAGGGTTATGTTAAGTAGGCATTATATTTTTGTCTTTGCGTCATCTCGAAAGTAGCATATAACGTTAAGGTGTTTATAATGTTGGGGCAATCGAAAAAGGTCATCTCAATTAACCGCAAAAGCAGAATAGTGAATTGAAGTTGAATTCTTAACGTCATACACAGTCTTAGCAGTTCGACATTTTGAATTTTTTAATCAACCTCAGTTCTTCGGCATTTGTTTAACAGGGTCAAACCGTTGTGCCCCTTTATCAATATGCACATTTTCTCCTGCGGTCATTAACCATTTTCCGTTTTGTTTTACATAGAAGTTGTTTAAACTTTTATTTTTTTGTTAATTCTTCTGAGGAAAAATACGCAGAATGCCATCCAGTGCATCGCCATCCAGTTCCTGGATAGGACTTCATATCTGATAACCAATCCCTTAAAGCCGTCCATCCAAGCGTTT
>NZ_JBGCVY010000033.1:0-161634 GCF_041088075.1 Mucilaginibacter sp.
CTTGCCCGAACTTCTCGTCTTTACGCAACAAAGACCTCAGTTCTTCCGATGTATAGTTCTTCACTGTCAATGCCACTTTGCCCATACAGCCAAACTACAACTTTTTTATCTATTTGTAAAAATATATTGAACTTTATATAACGTTCTTTTTGCTTGAACAAAAAGAACCAAAAATTCAAGACAAACCCGATCCCTCCGGGCGTTTTGTCCGGCCTTTCCGCACCTTGGCGCATACCTGCCGCTTCGGAATGTTTGGTCGTTATCTTACGCTTTTAAAATGATATTTTTTCAGATGCTTCTTTTATCGGTATAAATTAGGTGAATAAAAGGAAGTTCCTGTTTTTATTGAATTGTCAGGGCCGTTTGCAGGTAGCCGCCTAGGAGCGTGGGGTTGAATGCCGCCCGGAGGCGATCCGGCATTCTTGATTTTTTGGTTCTTTTTGATCAAGCAAAAAGAACGGACAAGGAAAAAACTAAATTATCGCTTTGAAGAAGATTTCTCCCTTCGGGTCGAAATGACACCATTTTTATGCCGATAAAAGAAGCATGAAGAAATATCAGAAAAACACAAAAAGGCAGTAAGTTATTCCGGCTTCTAAATCTATTTTGAGGGATTCTGAAACAAGTTCAGAATGACAACATCATTCCTCTACAATTTCACTGTTCGGTTGCGGTTCTTCTTTGATATCTTCTTTAAAATACTTCTTTTGGTTCAATAGAATCAGCACCACGCCAACCGAAATTGCGGCATCGGCAATGTTAAAAACCGGACGGAAAAAGATGTATTCTTCTCCGCCCCAAACCGGCACCCACGACGGGAAAACGCCGGTAAGCAGCGGGAAATAAAACATATCCACCACACGGCCTTGAAATATTGGTGCGTAATGATAAATTAAACCGTAAAAAGCCGAATCAATGATATTGCCCAAAGCGCCTGCAAAAATAAGCGCAATGGTGAGGATCAGTCCGCGGTGAAATTTATGCCTAATCAAATAAACCAAGCCGTACGCAATACCCGAAACGGCCAAAATCCGGAAAAGCGTTAAAGCCAGTTTGCCCGCTTCGCCGCCCAGTTCCCAGCCAAAAGCCATCCCGTTGTTTTCGGTGTAATGCAAAAAGCCGCGGTTGCCCAGCAGCTTAATTTCTTCGCCCAAAACCATGTGCGTGCGTACCCAGGTTTTCAAAATCTGGTCGGCCAGCACAATAAACGCAGCAATTAAAAATGGCTTGGTGTAGGTAGATTTCATTTAATACTGTTTCATTTTGGCTTCCATGCTCAAAGTGGTATGCGGCACGGCGCGCAAACGCTCTTTCGGGATCAGTTTTCCGGTTTCGCGGCAAAGGCCGTAAGTGCGGTTTTCGATGCGGCCCAAAGCAGCTTCCAATTGTTCGATAAACTTTTTCTGGCGTGCGGCCAACTGGTTGATCTGCTCTTTTTCCATCGTGGCCGATCCGTCTTCCAAAGTTTTATAAGTCCCGGAAGTATCGTCAGTGCCATGCGAGTTCGGACTGCTTAAAGAAGAAGTAAGTGCGTTGAGTTCTTGTTTTGCTACGCGGAGTTTTTCTAAAATAAGGTCTTTAAATTCTTTTAGTTCAGTATCAGAATATCTGTTTTTTTCGTACGCTTGTTCGTTCTTCATCTATACTTTGGTTATTTCGATCAATATTTCTTCGTCGTTTATCGTTGCTTTTTCGCCTTTGTTAAGCTGCGTATCCAATATCAAATCAACGGCCAGAATTTCGGCGCAAATATAGGATAAATTGTTGCTTACCGCTTCTGCAATGGCCACACCGCCATTTAACTTAACATTAATTTTATCAGTTACCTCGAAACCGCTGCTTTTGCGCAGGTTTTGGATGCGGTTTATCAGTTCGCGGGCAATGCCTTCCTGCTTCAATTCGTCGGTTAAAGCCACATCCAGCGCAACCGTAAGCTTTCCTAAACTTGCAACTTGCCATCCCGGAACATCTTCGGCCGTAATTTCTACATCCGATGAAGTTAGGAGGTGTGAGGTTTGAGGGATCAGGATTTGTCCGTTTTGTTCCAGTTCGGCAATTTGTTCAGGGCTAAATCGGGCAATGGCTTCCGCAACTTGTTTCATATCTTTCCCAACTTTTTTGCCCAAAGCTTTAAAATTCGGTTTGATTTTTTTGCTGATAAAAGAAGCATTGTCCGTAATGTACTCAATATTTTTGATGTTGGTTTCAGACAAGATCAGCTCCTTCACCTGCTCCACCTGCTGCTGGAAATGCGGGTTTAAAATCGGCAGTAAAATTTTGCTCAACGGCTGGCGGACGTTTATTCCAACTTTTTTCCGAAGCGACAACGTTAACGAAGAAATATCCTGCGCCAACTGCATCCGTTCTTCCAGTTCTTTGTCCACCAAATCCAAGTGATAAGCCGGAAAATCCGCCAGATGCACCGATTCTACGTTTTCTTTTTGGGTGATTGAGTTTAAATCTTGAAACAAACGCTCGGCAAAAAACGGTGCAATCGGCGACATTAACTTGGCAATCGTAACCAAACAAGTGTATAAAGTTTGGTAAGCCGAAAGTTTGTCTTCGCTGTAATCGCCTTTCCAAAAACGGCGTCGGCTGAGGCGAACGTACCAGTTGCTGAGGTGCGCATCCACAAAATCCTGGATGGCGCGTGCTGCTTTTGTCGGCTCAAAATCAGCGTAAAAAGCATCCACTTCCTGGCTTAACGTGTTTAATAACGATAAAATCCAGCGGTCAATTTCGGGCCGGTTTTGTCTTTCGATGTCGGCTTCTTCATACTTAAACTGATCAATGTTGGCGTACAAAGCGAAGAACGAATAGGTGTTGTAAAGCGTACCGAAAAACTTGCGGCGCACTTCGTCCAAACCTTCTAAATTGAACTTTAAATTGTCCCAGGGCGAGGCATTGCTGATCATGTACCAACGCGTGGCATCCGGGCCGTATTGCTCCAGAGTTTTAAATGGATCAACAGCGTTGCCCAAACGCTTGCTCATTTTGTTGCCGTTTTTATCCAACACCAAACCATTGGAAACCACGTTTTTATAAGCTACGGAATCCATCAGCATCACGGCGATGGCGTGCAGCGTAAAAAACCAGCCGCGGGTTTGGTCAACACCTTCGGCGATAAAATCTGCCGGAAAAGCGTTTTCAAAAGCTGCTTTATTTTCAAATGGAAAATGATGTTGCGCATAAGGCATCGCGCCGGAATCAAACCAAACATCAATTAAATCCGGTTCGCGGAACATTTTTTTTCCGGTGGAAGAAACCAGGATTACATCATCCACAAACGGACGGTGCAAATCTGTCAACACAAAATTTAGTGGCATAAAAGAAGCATCAATGGATTTTTGGATTTCACTTTTCAGTTCTTCTATCGAACCGATGCAAAGTTCTTCCAAACCATCTTCTGTCCGCCAAATCGGCAACGGCGTTCCCCAATAACGCGAACGGGAAAGGTTCCAATCCACCAAATTTTCCAGCCAGTTGCCAAAACGTCCGGTTCCGGTTGATTCCGGTTTCCAGTTGATGGTTTTGTTCAGTTCCACCATCCGCTCTTTAACCGCTGTGGTTTTGATAAACCAGCTATCTAACGGATAATACAAAATTGGTTTATCGGTGCGCCAGCAATGCGGATAACTATGCTCGTATTTTTTTACGTCGAACGCTTTGTTGTCTTCTTTTAATTTGATGGCGATTAAAACATCAGTCGCTTTAAAATCCGGATTAGCGCGTTCGGCCTCGCTGTAATATTCTTCTTTGACGAACTTTCCGGCAAAATCGGTTACTTCGGCAACAAAGCGGCCTTGTTTGTTCACTAACGGAACTTCTTTGCCGTTTTCATCTTTCACCAAAACCGAAGGAACACCATTTGCACGCGCAACCCGAAAGTCATCCGCACCAAAAATAGAAGCGGTGTGCACAATGCCGGTTCCGTCGTCCGTGGTAACAAAATCACCGGAAATAACGCGGAAAGCGTTTTGCTCCAAGTCTTCGTTGGAAACATAAGGCATCAGTTGGTGATAGCGCAAACCAACCAATTCTGCACCTTTAAATTCAGCCGCAATTTCCCAGGGAATGATTTTATCTCCCGAATTATAATCAGTAAAAGAAGCATGCTCGCCTTCTTTTTTGAAGTATTGATTGATTAAATCCTTGGCCAAAACAACGCTAACGGGAGCGTAAGTGTAAGGATTAAAGGTTTTTATTTTGACGTAATTGATGTTATCGCCAACGGCCAATGCACAATTGGAAGGCAAAGTCCAGGGAGTGGTCGTCCAGGCTAAAATGGCCGTATCTTCTGTTTCTTCCTCAAACAAAACCGGAATTAACGGATGGATTTGGTTTGGAATCAGATGAAACTCCGCCGTAATCGAAGTATCTTTTACGTTGCGATAAGTGCCCGGCTGATTCAATTCGTGCGAACTTAAACCAGTGCCTGCCGCAGGCGAATAAGGCTGCACAGTGTAACCTTTGTACAGAAATCCCTTCTTATAAAACTCCTTTAAAATCCACCAAAGGGTTTCAATGTATTCGTTTTTGTACGTGATGTACGGATCTTCGAGGTCAACCCAATAACCCATTTTTTCGGTCAGGTCGTTCCAAACATCGGTGTAACGCATTACTTCTTTGCGGCACTCGGCGTTGTAATCTTCAATTGAAATCTTTTTGCCGATGTCGTCTTTGGTGATGCCCAACGCTTTTTCAACCGCCAATTCTATCGGCAAACCGTGCGTGTCCCAGCCGCCTTTGCGTTTTACCTGGAAACCTTTTAACGTTTTGTAGCGGCAAAAAATATCTTTGATGGAACGTGCCATCACGTGGTGGATTCCGGGCATTCCGTTGGCCGAAGGCGGGCCTTCATAAAAAGTGTAAGGTTTGCTGGCCGGACGACTGCTGATACTTTTTTCGAAGATGTTGTTCTGCTTCCAAAATTCCAGGACTTCGTTTCCAAGCTCCGGCAGGTTAAGCTGCTTATATTCCTTGTACATCAATGCGTTTACCTTAGATTTTTGAGGTGCAAAAATACGCTTTTTACCGAGATTTTTAATTGGATTATGTAAAACAAATCGGCCGGAATTGCATGGCCAATGCTTCTTTTATCGGCATAAATTTGGTGTTGCTCACTGTTTTTATGCCGATAAAAGAAGCATTCGTTTTTCTGCCGATCAACCAGAATGTTTTAGTTTAGCAGGATGTTACACAAAACGCGCGGCATTGTATTTAAAACGACCGATTACAGCGAAAGCAGCGTGGTGGTGCAAATTTTTACGGAGAAATTCGGGTTGCAGGCTTACCTAATCAACGGCGTTAAAAAACCGAGGGCAAAGATTAGCCGGAACATGCTGCAGCCGCTGCATCTGCTCGAAATGGTGGTTTACCATAAACTGAACGGCAATATTCAGCGTGTTTCCGAATTGAAAAACGCACCGATTTTAACCACCATTCCTTATGATATTGTTAAAAGTTCGCTCGTTATTTTTTTGAACGAGGTGCTTTACAAAGCCGTGCGGCAGGAATCTTCAGACGAAAACCTGTTCAATTTTATTTTTTATTCAATTGAATGGCTGGACCACCAGGAGCACGGACTGGCCAATTTCCATTTGCTGTTTTTAGTGCAGTTAAGTCGGTATCTCGGTTTTCATCCCGAACGAAACGAAGCCGGAACAGCCGCTTATTTTGATTTGAAAGATGGCTTGTTCGTGAAATCAAAACCGGAACACAACTTGTACCTCGCGCCGCCTTACACACAATATTTTAATTTATTGATCGGCCGAAATTTTGAAGATTTGCCTAAAATCCGTTTGCCCAACGATATCCGAAAATATTTGCTGGACCGATTGATTGAATATTACGCACTTCACATTGATAGTTTCGGCCAAATCCATTCGCACGAAGTGCTGGAAGAAGTGCTGGGCTAAAAAAAGCAGTTACTTCAGCTTAACTATTGGCAACATTAAAACACAAAATCCGTTTCCTGCAACTGCTTTAATAGTTGTTCGCAACTTGTTTTATCCGGTGTAAATGTTAATGAACAGGCTTTGCACTTCAATTCGGTTGCAAATAAAATTTGTTCTAAGGGCGTGTAAATAAAGAAGTTGCAGCCTGGGCAATGAGTGCCAAGCTGGTTTAATTTGTTTTCCATGTTGGCTTTGTACGCTAAGCAGCAGCCTGATGTTTTGATATAACGGTGCCGTTTCGCGTATTATTGGTGCCATTGCAAAACCGGTAACTGAATGAACAATTATTCAGTCAAAATTTTATAATGGTCTTCCCCAAGTTTGTCCAACGTGTTTTCGTGTTCCCTGATCTGTGTTTTTAGATGTTCAATTTCTAACAGGTCAACAGTTTCTAATAAATCCTTTTTTCTGCGGGCAATCAATTTGGTGTAATATTTTACACCTCTTTTGTAATTGATTTCTTTTACCAATTGGTTGCCCAAATAAATAATCCCGAAAACAACAATTGGGATTAAGGAGATGATAGTCACACGAAGCGTGTTGTTTTCTATTAAACCGGCAAGAACTTCGAAGAAGGTAGTTAAACCTATTGTTAAAGTAGTGGTTGCGTTTTTTACAGAAATATCCGGTTTAGAAACTGCCTGCATTTACAACTGCATCAGCTTTTCGCTGTCTTCGCGTGTGTAGTTTTTAGAAACAGTAACGCTGCGGTCGCCTTTAACAAAAGTGATGGTATCAGAATGTTTAATTTGCCAAAAGTACAATACGATTACGCGGATACAGGCAATTAAACTTATAACAGCTACAACAATTGCAATATATAAATAAGTGTTGTTCATTTAATTTTCTATTAGGTTATAACAAAGATACTAAAGCTGGATAATCCAAACACAAATAAAGGATGAAAATTATTAATAAAAAACCAAAGCGTGCTCGTTATTCTTTTCAACCTGATGCTTCTTTTACCGCCTCTTTTTAAGTCTCAAAAACCAAAAACCATTTTTCGTGTTACCCCCTTTTATTATCACGATACTTAAACAATTACGATTATGGGACTCGATTTAAAAGGCAACTGGAACCAGTTAAAAGGCAAAGTAAAACAAGCTTACGGCGATTTGACTGACGATGATTTGAAACACGAAGAAGGTAAAGACGACGAACTGTTGGGCAAGCTGCAAACCAAAACCGGCAAAACCCGCGACCAAGTGGTAAGCTGGCTGGAAAGCTTGTAATACTGTTTTTACCGTATAAAATTTAAGGAAGCTTGATTGCAGGTTTCCTTTTTTATTGCTCAAAAAGTTCTTGAAGATTAACCGTAAAACCTTGTAAAATGGTGGAATGAAAAACACCCGGTTGCTTTACTTTTTGATCCAACACAAATATTTCTTCCTTTAAAACATGCACCTCGACCATTTGCTGTATTGGGTCTATGATGATGTATTCCCGAACGCCGTACTTTTCGTACAAATCTTTTTTCTGGCGTAAATCATAATAAGCGTTGGAAGGCGAAAGAATTTCTATTACTAAATCTGGGGTTCCTTCAATTTTATCTTTAACAATTACTGTTTTTTTTTCCTTAGAAAAATAAATCAGGTCTGGCTGAAGAACATTTCCATCATTAAAATAAATATCAAGGGGCGCAGCCGAGGCGTAACCTTTATTTTTTGTTGCTTTTAAATAATTGTTTAATAAGGTGGACAGTTCAAAGGATATGCTTTGGTGATAAGGGTTAGGCGAAGGAGACATAATCAAATCATAATTTATCAACTGAAAGGGCGCACCTTCTTCCAAAAGCATGTAATCCTTAACCGTGTATTTGTTTTTCGTTTCGGTAGTCTGCATCTATCAAATATAAAAAATCTTATTTATAATTTCGCGGCATGGCAGCAGCAGCAAAACCGACAATTTTAGTGGTGAACGACGATGGCATTACCGCGCCAGGAATAAAAGCATTGATCGAAGTGATGCAGGAACTTGGCAACGTGGTGGTGGTTGCGCCAGACAGCCCGCAATCCGGGATGGGGCACGCCATCACCATCGGCAAACCCTTACGCTTGGATAAAGTGGATTTGTACGAAGGCGTGGAAATGTACAAATGCTCCGGCACGCCGGTTGATTGTGTGAAGCTGGCCGTAAACGTGGTTTTTAAAGGTAAAAAACCGGATTTGTGTGTTTCCGGCATCAACCACGGCTTGAATAATTCCATCAATGTGTTGTATTCCGGAACGATGTCGGCAGCGGTAGAAGGCGCCATCGAAAGCATTCCTTCCATCGGTTTTTCGTTGGACGATTTTACGTTGGAAGCTGATTTTTCTCCCGCAAAAAAGTACATCAAACAAATTGCGGAGCAGGTTTTGAACCATGGTTTGCCGCAAGCTACGCTGCTCAACGTCAATTTCCCCAATACCAAAGAACTTAAAGGCATTAAAATTTGTCGGCAGGCAAACGCCAAATGGGCCGAAGAATTTGACGAGCGTTTAGACCCGCACAAACGCAAATATTACTGGCTCACCGGTGTTTTCCAGGTAAACGACCACGGAGAAGATACCGATGTTTGGGCGTTGGAACATCAGTATGTTTCGGTCGTTCCCGTTCAGTTTGATATGACGGCGCACCACGTCATCGGCCTTTTAAACAACTGGAATTTTCAGGAATAAATGTTAACCCAACTCCTTCAACTTCATTGATTTTTCTTGTAATTTTGGTTGATGCAGGTAAAAAATAATGTGGTCGTTGGGATGTTGCTTGGGCTGATATTGCCTTTATTGGCCTGGGTTTTTTCGGAAGTGTTTTTCCGGCGGGAAATTATTGCGGACAAACCCGGAGTTCCGTACCTCATCGCGGTCGCCATCAACTTAATTCTGCTCAAACAAATTTATAAAGCCAATGCCGAAAAGGCCGGAATTGGTTTGCTCATCGTTACTTTTACGGTCGTAATCTTAACTTTTGTGTTCAAAATCAAGCTTCATTAACGATGAAATATTATTTAATTGCGGGCGAAGCTTCGGGAGATTTGCATGGCGCGAATTTGATGGCGGCTTTAAAAGAAAGAGATCCGCAGGCAAAGTTCCGGTATTTTGGCGGGGATTTGATGCAGGCCGAAGGCGGGACGCTGGTAAAACATTATGCCGAAATGGCTTATATGGGTTTTGTGGAAGTCGCGCTCAACCTCCGCAAAATCCTGAAAAACATGAAAAGCTGCAAAGAAGATATTGCAGCTTGGAAACCGGATGTGGTTATCCCGGTTGATTTTCCGGGCTTCAACCTAAAAATTGCGACTTTTTGTAAGGAAAATGGCTTTAAGGTTTTTTACTATATTTCGCCAAAAGTTTGGGCCTGGAACCAGAAACGGGTTTTGAATATCAAAAAGGTGGTTGATAAAATGTTTTGTATTTTGCCTTTTGAAGTTGATTTTTACCAATCGTGGGACATGAAAGTGGATTACATCGGCAACCCGCTGCTGGATGCTGTTTTTAGCCACCAAAAAAATGAGTCGTTCCTCGCCCAAAATAACCTCGGCCAAAAGCCAATTGTGGCGCTTTTGCCCGGCAGCCGCAAGCAGGAACTGAAAGGGATTTTGCCCGAAATGCTGGCCATTGCGGATCAGTTTCCGGATTATCAGTTTGTCATCGCCGGTGCGCCTTCATTCAACCAAAACCATTATGCTTCTTTTACCGGCCAAAAATTGGTGCCGGTCATCTTCAACCAAACGTATGATTTGCTGGAACATGCACACGCCGCTTTGGTTGCTTCGGGCACGGCAACTTTGGAAACGGCTTTGTTCCATGTGCCGCAAGTGGTGCTTTACAAAGGGAATTTTATCACGATTGCGATTGCGCGGTTACTGATCAAAATCCGTTTTATTTCGCTGGTAAATTTAATTATGGACCGGGAGATTGTGAAAGAACTGATCCAGCAGGATTGCACACTGGAAAAAATCAGCGCGGAGTTAAACCGGTTATTGAATGACCAGACTTATCGCCAAACCATGCTGGATAATTACAACTTGCTGGACGAAAAAATGGGCGAACCAGGCGCATCGGCAAAAACGGCTGAACTGATGATCGGGTATTTAAGAAAAGGGTGCTAAAAGAAGTATTGTTACCAATGAATTTGTGTTTAAACTTATTTCTGGCTACTTCTTTTATCGGGCAAAAAACAAAGTCATCCCCCTAACCCCCTTCAAAGGGGGAAAAGGGCCAGGGCGCATATCTTTCCATCTCCGAATTTCTAAACTTTAGAAAGGTAGGCGATAGGCTTCCCCCTTTGAAGGGGGTTAGGGGGATGAGTTGATTGTCATTGTAAATAGTCTTATTCTTACAAAAACAAAAGTTTAAATAAGTTTAATGCTTCTTTTACCACCTAAAATTATGTATTGCTGATTTCAACTTGATCCCGTTATGAAAAAAAATCTCCTTCTTGTTTTGGCTTTGCTTTTTTTGGCGAGGCTTTCTTTTGCCCAAAACCAAACTTTTACCAATCCGTTGCTGCCTTCCGGTGCCGATCCGTACAGCTTTTACAAAGACGGTTTTTATTATTACACCAATACTTTAGGCGATAATTTGATGTTGTGGAAAACCAAAAACCTGGCCGACCTGAAAAACGCCGAACACAAAGTGATTTGGACACCGCCTGCCGGAACTGCTTATTCCAGAGAGGTTTGGGCACCCGAATTTCATTTTATCAAAGGCAAATGGTATGCTTATTTTGCTGCGGACGACGGCGACAATAACCACCACCGCACGTATGTTTTGGAAAATGCTTCTGCCGACCCGTTTGCAGGCGAATGGGTTTTTAAAGGGAAAGTAGCCGCACGTTCGGCCGATAAATGGGCCATAGACAGTGATGTTTTTGAGCAGAAAGGCAAGTTGTACATGGTTTGGGCAGGCTGGGCAGGCGATGTGAACGGCCGCCAGAATATCTACATCGCCAAAATGAAAAACCCCTGGACGATAAAGGGAAAACGTACTTTGATCTCGACACCAACCTATCCGTGGGAGCGGAATGGCGACTTGCACGATGCCAACAACCCGGCGCATGTGGACGTGAACGAAGGCCCGCAATTTTTGCAACATGGAAACAAAATTTTTGTGGTTTACTCGGCAAGCGGCTGCTGGACAGATTTTTATGCTTTGGGCATGCTAACGGCTTCGGCAAACAGTAATTTGCGCCGTGCCTCTTCGTGGACAAAATCTGCACAACCGGTTTTTAAGCAATCTCCGGAAAACGGGGTTTATGCGCCCGGCCACAATTCGTTTTTTAAATCGCCGGACGGAACGGAAGACTGGATTTTATACCACGCCAACTCGCAACCGGGACAAGGCTGCGGGCGGGAACGGTCGCCCCGTGCGCAAAAATTTACCTGGAACGAAGATGGCACGCCAAATTTTGGCGAGCCGGTAAAAGCAGGTGTGCCGATTACCATTCCTTCAGACAAAAACCAAAACCCGTAAACCGGCTGTTAAAATCAAACCAAAAAAGAGGTGATAAAAACAGTATTGGATTTGAAATAGTGTTTATATTTGTTTATCCGAAAGCTACAGGTTATCAGCCTTCTACCAGAATCAAAACTTATCATACTTCTTTTACCAGGTAAAAATCAAGCATTTCAAGATGATGAAGTTGGTCAACTGTTATTTGTCAGGATTGCTTTTCGTTGTCCTGCTTACTGTTTCGTGTGGTAAAAAAACAGATGTTGTTGTTGACAAAGGCAACAGCACTGTAACGGCAAGTGTTTGGACGAAAGAAAAAGCAAACACTTGGTACGCAAACCATAAGTGGCTTTCCGGCGCGGACTATATCCCTGCAACGGCAGTTAACCAATTGGAAATGTGGCAGGCCGATACCTTCGACCCAAAAACCATTGACAAAGAATTAGGCTGGGCAGAAGGGATTGGCTTTAATACTATGCGGGTTTTTTTGCACAGCCTGGCCTGGAAGCAAGACCCGGAAGGCTTTAAAAAACGGGTAAATCAGTTTCTGACAATTTCGGCACAGCACCACATTCAGCCTGTTTTTGTTTTTTTTGATGATTGCTGGAACACAACGCCACAAATTGGCAAACAACCGGCACCGAAAACAGGCATCCATAATTCGGGCTGGCTGCAAGACCCCGGCCAGCCTGCATCGGCAGACAGCAGCAATTTCCCCGGATTGGAAAAATATGTAAAAGCTATGCTTACTTCTTTTGCGCATGACAACCGGATTTTGATGTGGGATTTGTACAACGAGCCGGGAAATTCCAACAAAGGCGAAACTTCGCTTCCGCTGCTTAGCCAGGTTTTTGTGTGGGCAAGAGAAGTAAATCCCGACCAGCCAATAACGGCAGGTGTTTGGGCCTGGAATTTTGATAAACTAAACCAGTTTCAAACCTCGCATTCGGACATCATCACTTACCATGATTACGAAGAACCGGCGCAGCATTTGAAGATTATCCAACAATTGAAAACTTATGGCAGGCCGCTCATTTGTACAGAATATATGGCCCGTACACTCAACAGCCGTTTTAGTAACATTATGCCGATGCTAAAAGCCGAAAATGTTGGCGCAATAAATTGGGGCTTTGTATCCGGCAAAACCAACACGATTTACGCCTGGAGCACGCCAATGCCAAACGGCGGAGAACCGATAGAATGGTTCCATGATATTTTTAGGGGAGACGGAACGCCGTACAAACAGGATGAAGTGGATCTGATCAAGAAGCTGAACGGTATCAATTAAGGGCTTGTTTAAGTTTTGTTTTATTTATTTCCCATGCTTCTTTTACCGCATAAAAATTGGTGAACATTGGTTTTTGGTTTATGAAAATTGATACCAGCGCCAATTTTTATAGGGTAAAAGAAGCATCGTTGTTTTTTTTATACAGATTCAAAAGGCCCTGATTATTGGGCTAAAAAACCAAATCCAAAAAAAAAGCCGCACTTAAATTAATAAGTACAGCTTTTTTTGTAGTAGCTCTATTTTTAGGCGATGGACAATTGTTGTTCTCCTTCGTTCGTGCTTATGCGGTTTATCTTTTTTGCGATGGCTTTGCTGGCTACGCGCATTACTTTTAAATCGGTCATCAAAAGGTTTCTTAGTTCTTTGTCAAAACTTTTGATCATTTTATTAACGGAGTCGGTATTTGTTTTCATGTTTAAAATATTTTAATGCTTTATTTTTTGGTTGATTTTTTTGGTTTATCAATATGGTCTTTTTCAGTTAAATTGTTTTTTCTCCGTTTTGCTTCGGTAACCTGTCTCGTAAATTGTTCTTCGTCTCTGCTATCGGCTGGTTTTTCCGGGTTTAACGGATCGGCCCAGTCTTTTTCTTCAGAACTTTCATCGGGAATGCTGTTTTCAGTAGTCATATTTCCGTTATTCTTGTTGAACGTCTTTCCAAGATTATGCCAGGCATTTGCTTGTTGCTTAAATTTTAAAACTTTAATTGCTTTAAATATAGACTATTGAAAACTAACCGGTAAACAAGTCATCTGCAAACGCTAAAACAGTATTTCTATTAAAAACAGCAGTAAGCAAGTTTTAAAAGCTGTTCAGAATTCAATCCAATTTTAGGTTTAACCGTACAGTTTTACGGTAGGAGAGGTGTACAAGTTCGGCAGCAACAGACAAAACAATGCCGATAACCGTTACGCCTTGCCAATGCCAAGTGTTCCAAACACGGCTGGCCAAAAATGTGCCCGTTGCGCCGCCCAAAAAGTAAGTAACCATGTAAACCGTGTTCAACCGGTTTCGGGCTTCCTGGGAAAGGGAAAAAATCGTTGTCTGGTTAGAAATGTGCGTTGCTTGTACGCCCAAATCAAGCAAGATCACACCAATGATTAAACCGGCTAGACTGCTTCCCGAAAAAAAGAACACCACAAACGAAACAATGACCAGCAAAATCGAAAAAGTGGTAACGGTGTAAGGGTTTGTTTTATCGCTGATCCTTCCCATCAAAGCCGCGCCCAAAGCACCAAAAGCACCCACCAAACCAAATAAACCTGCTGCCTCACTGCCTAAATTAAATTGTGGTTCGCGCAGCAGGAAGATCAAAGTTGTCCAGAATGCGCCAAAGCAGGCATAACACAGCGCGCCACGCAAAGCGGCCAGCCGCAATAACGGTTCGGTTTGGATTAAAGTGATCAATGAGCGCATCAAACCGCCGTAGTTTCCATTGTATTGCGGCTCAATCTCCGGGAACAAAAAGTAAATTATGGCCCATAAAAGAAGCATCAGCACGGCGGCAATCATAAACATGACATGCCAGCCAAAACGTTCGCCCACAAAACCGCTGATGGTGCGCGAAAGTAAAATACCGATCAGCAAACCGCTCATTACAAAACCTACCGTTTTTCCCCTTTCTTCAGGTTTGGAAAGATGAACCGCCATTGGGATAATCAGTTGCGGCACGATAGAAGTAAAGCCGATCAAAAAACTGGCCAGCAGCATTATTGGGAAAGTTGGTGCAAAAGCCGCCAGCAGCAAAGCCAAAACGATCAGGCCAAAATCTACCATGATCAGCCTTTTCCGTTTCAGCATATCGCCCAAAGGAATCAAAAACAACATACCAAAAGCGTAGCCCATTTGCGTAAGCGTGGCAATGTTGCCGGCGGCGCCATTGCTCACATGGTAAGTTTTTGCAATATCTTCCAGCAGCGGTTGCGCATAATAAATGTTGGCCACAACCAAACCCGTCGCAATCGTCATCACCCATAAAGTCAGTTTGCTGATGCCGGTATTTGCTTGGGCAATGTTAGAAGAGTTCATGGCAGGTTAACAATTATCCGCCTTGAAGTTTTTTGGGAAAGCTGTTGCAGCGAAAAAGGCTCACCAATTTTATGCCGGTAAAAGAAGTATTGGCTTTTGGTTGAAGTTGAATAACAGCAGCAGTTTTACCCCAACAACCGATTGGTAAACCGAACCCGGATACCCAATTGGAAATTCTTAATGATCTTGAAAATCTCTTTTAAAGTGGCTTCTTCAATCGTGGTTAAATTGCTGATTTGGATATAATTGTTGGGTTCTGATTTTTGGTGGATGATTTGGTTGGCCTGGTTTTTCAAGCGCATGCTCATCAAAAAATAGTAGGATTGCAGCAGCTCGTTCAATTCGGTTGCTGTGAAAACACCTTTTTCGTGCAAGGCTTTTAAACGTTCACCGGTGTTGACATCGAAAATGCGGTTTTTTAAAGCATAGATGCGAACCAGGTCAACAATCGGTGTCATCGCTTTTTTAATGTCAAAAACTTCCAAATTATCGCGTGTTATCGTCCGGATGTTTCGGAAAAAAGTAAGCGGCGGTTCGTACTGCAAAGCGTTGTTGGCCATATGGAAGAAAACTTTTTCCATCGGTTTTTTCAAAGCTTCATCTAAAAACGATTTCAGATCGTTCATAATCGTGATATCACCGTAAATAAAACGGCAATCAAAAAAAGTAGAAAAATTGATGATCGTTTCCGGCACGGATTCTTCCATCCACTCGGTGTAATTCCGTTTCCAATGCGATAAAGAATGCGTCCATTTCGGGTTTTTCGCCATAAAACCGCCGGTGCAAAAACTAAAACCGATGCTGTTTAAACGTTCCGAAACAATATCGGCAAATGTTAAAAAATATTCGCGCACCAGTTCGCGGTGCTCGTTGGCTTTGTCTTCGTACACAATCGCATTGTCCTGGTCGGTTTTTAAGGTTTGTTCTTTTCGGCCTTCGCTTCCCAAAGCCATAAAAACAAATTTTGCCGGCGGTTCGCCCAATTCGGATATGACCGATTCGATCACTTTCAGCGCAATCGTATCTGCAATGGTGGTGATGACCTGGTTTACAATTTCTGCGTTTACACCGCGATCCAGCAGTTGCATCACAAACATCGGCACGCGCTGCCATTTTTGTTTTAACTCCTTAACCGATACGGCAGATTTTACCGACTGGATAAAAACCAGCGGCGATTGCGCCTGGTCGCTCAGTAGTTTGTTCCGGCTTAAAAAACCGATGTATTTTCCGTTTTCCTCCGTCAGCAAATAACGCGTTTGGGTACGGAACATCATCAAAATAGCTTCATAAACAAAAGCATGTGCATTGATGGACAGGATTGGGTTGTCCATTACTTCCCGGATTGGCGTTGCGGCATCAACCTGTTTGGCCACCACATTGTCGCGGATGGTGATATCGGTAACATAACCAACAATCTTTTCCTGATCGGTAACAAAAAGACAACTCACTTTTGCCTGTGCCATTTGCGCCGCTGCCAGATAAGCCGGTGTATCGGCGGGGCAGGAAACGATGGCGCGTTGCTCGATATCAATGATTTTTTTGGAATAGAGTTGATCGGAAGCGATATGCGTTTCGGCAAAAGCAGCCGGGTTTTTAAAAAAGTTGGCAAACTCTTCGTTCATCATCCTTCGGCCAAAATCAATGGTGAAGAATTGGAAAAAATCATCAAAAGCCAGGCAAAGCGATTTAAAGGTTTTACGCGGAAGGAAATAAACCACCGTTCCTTCTTTTGCAATTACCGTCCGTAAAGAGCGGTTTCGGTTGAGCAGGATGGACTGGCCGCCAAAACAAAAACCTTCCCGGTGGTTCTCAACCAGCCGCCGGTTGTGGGTGTTATCGTAAAAAAAGGATTCGTATTCGCCGGCAACAATCAAATCCACACCTTTCATTTTGGTAATTTCCTGCTGGTAAACCACCGTTTCTTTGTCGTAAGTTACCTTTTGCAGTTGCTGCGCGGTACTGGCCAAAGTTTCGGCAGGCAACACATTAAAAGGCGCGGTTTTTTGCAGAAATTCAAGTGGTTCCACGGTAGGTAATTAAAATGATGAGTATTAAAACGATCAAAATCACCAAAGCCCAGCCAATAAAACGGTTGATAGGCGGCTCGTAATGTTTCAGCGATTGCTGTTTTAAAATGTATTCGTCGTCTATTTCGCCTCTTTTGTTCAGTTCAAAAAAACATTCAGAAGTGGCTTTGGCATCTACCAAAGCATTGTGCTGGTGCAGCAAAGGCTGGTTAAACAACCATTCGTACAGATCGCCCAAACGCAAATATTTGCTTTGCGGGCTGCGCGCCAATTGCTTCGTTGCCAGCATGGTGCAAAACATTTTGGCATTAACGGCAGGGTTTTCTACGCCCGAACGAAAGAAATCGGCACTGATGACGTGGTAATCCAGCTCCATAAAATGGCCGACAAGCAAAGGCTGATAGTTTAAAATATCCTGCGCCAGCAACTGCATCACCTGGTGGCGCGGCTGGCCGTGTTCGTTCAAAAACTCACGTGTAATGCCATGGATTTTTAGGGCGTCAGGCGTGATTTTAAAATCGTCGTCTTTGATGTAATGGTCTTCCTGCTTGATCAAATTGCCTTGAGGGTTATAAACCAGCCACGAAACCTGGACAGAAAACGGCCAGTTGTTGACTTTAGAATAAGGGGCGTTCCATTTTTTAGGCAGGCCGGAAGCTTCGGTATCAATAAAAAGCAGGTTATCTGTCACAACAAAAAATCAATCTCATCAGGTAATTCTAATTGGCGTTTTAAAATTACGAGGATTTATCCAAATAGAAAATATACCGGTAAAAACAGTATGCGCATTTACGGCTGAACCCCGGCAAAATACAAAAGCAGCTTTTTGCAGAAAAAACTTCTGCAAAAAGCTGCTTTTGATCGGCTTGAAATTGCTCCTGGCAATAAAATTTGCAGGATAAAAACAGTATCGGTTTGTTATTTTACCGGATCGTTTTTGCGATGCTTTGTTTAGCTGGCGTTTGCCTGTTTTGGCTGATCGTTAAAAAAAGACTGATCCGTATCGTGATAGTTTTTTTCGGTGTTTAAGTAATAGCTTGTCCTGGTTTCGGTTTTGTAAAAATCAATCGGTTGTTCTTGGTACAGTTCATCCGTAACCGGGTTTGTAACACGGGTTTTCACTAAAAAAACCATAAAACTAAACAAGCTTGAAGCAAGGATAAAGGCTGTCATAATCCAAAAATAGGTTAAAAGTAAATAAGCATAAGTGGCAGCAATTACTAAGATGGCAATCAGGTAGAAATAGCTAAATCTTTTCATTGGTTTTGTTATTTGGTGAAGGGTTATACGTGTACATTTTCAGTTAGTTACGTTGGCTTTTCAAAAAAATAAAGCTGGTTTTCAAATTACTTTACGTTAAAAAACTTGCTGTTTTTACCGGCATAAAAACAGTAAAAGTTGGTATGGATTAACAAGTTTATAGTTGATAGATGGAAACCTTGCTTTTATTGAAATTGGCCTGTTGGTTTCCGAAAAAAAATTAATACTTTCCGTTCCTAAAACCGAGTTACATGAAAGCTAAATTTTTACAATTATTGGGCTTGCTGCTTTTTTGCCTGCTAAAAACAGTATGCCTTGCCGGCGACCCGCATTTGCCCGAAAATTATTACTGGAAAAAATTGCCCAACGGTTTGCAGGTTGTGGTGATTGAAAACCGAAAAGTGCCGCTAACCACTATCGAGATTGCCGTGAAAAACGGAGCTTACACCGAAGGGCCGGAATACAGCGGGCTTTCGCACTTGTTTGAGC
This sequence comes from Mucilaginibacter sp., assembly GCF_041088075.1. Classification (GTDB taxonomy): domain Bacteria; phylum Bacteroidota; class Bacteroidia; order Sphingobacteriales; family Sphingobacteriaceae; genus Mucilaginibacter_A. The sequence goes on from NZ_JBGCVY010000033.1 coordinate 18,481, forward strand.
ACATGTTTTTTAAGGCGAACAAAGATTACCCAACGCAGGAAAAATTTTTGAAACGCACGCAGGAACTGGGCGCAATCTGGAACGGAACGACCGACGTAGAACGCGTAAATTATTTTTTTACGTTTGATAAAGACAGCCTGAACGCCGGGCTGAAATTTATGAACGCGGCCATCCGTTTTCCGATTTATCGCGAAGAAGACATGAAAAAGGAACGGCCGGTTGTTGACGGCGAGTTTCAGCGGGCCGAGAGCGATCCGGGTTTCCAGTTGTGGTTCGAATCGCAAAAGTATTTGTGGGGAGACCAGATCACCAGGAAAAACCCGATCGGCATCCACGAGATCATCAACACGGCAACGCCAGCCAAAATGATGATTATCAAGGATAAATATTATGTGCCAAACAATAGTTTGCTAACCATTTGCGGTGATGTAAACCACGACGATGCTTTTAAAATGGCCGAAACTATTTTTGGAAGCTGGACACCGGCAGCAGAAGATCCCCAGAAAAAATACCCGATCCCGCCGTTTAAACCGCTAAGCAAACCTGCTTTTTTTGTAAAAGAATCTTCCATCGCCGAAACGCCTTATATGATGTTTTCGTGGCAAGGCCCTTCTGCCGGAACGGATTCTGCCGCTACTTTGGCTGCCGATGTTTTTTCGACCATTGTTGGTTTAAATTCATCCAAACTGCAACAGGCTTTGGTGGATAAAGGCTTGGCTACCAATGCAGGGTTGAATTATTCCACTGCACGCTATACCGGACCGATAGAAATGGACATCGTGCCCAATCCAACCAAATTAAAAGAATGTTTTGATGAGGTGAACCGGCAAATTGCCCTTTTTGCCAGCCCAGATTATTATACCGACAAGCAATTGGAAGACGCGAAAGCGATTTTACTGCGCAATGATGTCCGCCGGAAAGAAAAACCGTCCAGTTTGCCCAGCCAGTTAAGTTACAACTGGTGCAGCACTTCGCTGGATTACGCAACCGACCAGGATAAAAATTACCAGAAAGTAACCCGGGCGGATATTAAAAGATTTTTGAACACTTACGTAGTTAAAAAGCCGGTTGTGGCAGGTATCGTTTTAAATGCTGCCTTAAACAAGCAGGCCAATGTTTCATCCTTTTTTGTTGCACCTAAATAACCTTGAAAAACATCACTCTAATGAAAAAAAACCTAATCGTGCTGTTTTTAACCGGTTGGTTATTTACATCGGCACAAGCCCAAAAACCAGCCTACGAAATGATGGTTGACGGCGTAAAAGTAATTGTACAGCCCAGCGGAAACGAAATTGTAGAAGTGCAAACCGTTTTGAAAGGCGGCGTTCAAAATTATCCGGCAGATAAAACCGGGATTGAATCGTTGGCCATGTCGGCCTTGACGGAATGCGGCACAAAAAACGATGATAAAAACAGCTTCAAAAACAAGCTGGACAAAGTAAGCGCGCAGGTTTACGGCTACACCGGCAAGGATTACGCCGTGTTTAGGATGAACTGCATCAAAAGCGATTTCAACACCGTTTGGCCGCTTTATGTAGATGCTTTGACCCAGCCGCGTTTTGACGAAAAGGAATTCGCCCGCGTAAAACAGGATGCCATTAACAACCTGAAAGCGCAAAACTCGCAGCCGGATGCGGCGATCAATAAATTTGCCGAGCAGGTTGCTTTTGCCGGCCGCGATTACGCCAAAGACCCGATGGGCACGGTGGAATCTTTGCAAAGTTTTACCGCTGCTGCTACCAAAGCTTATTATCAATCTATTTTAACGCGAAGCCGGATGGTGATTGTGGTGGTTGCCGATCTGGACAAAGCCGAAATCGAGAACAAAGTAAAAGCGATGCTGGCCGGCGTAAAGCCCGGTGCTCCTTTTACCCTTAAAAAATCATCGTTCCGTATTTATAAAAACACGTTTACCGTTACGCCGAAAGAACTGGCCACGAATTATATCGAAGGCATCACCAGCGGGCCACAACCCGGAACGCCTGATTTTAATGCTTTCCAGGTTGCGATGCGGATTTTTTACGACAAACATTTTCTGGATGTGCGCACCAACAACGGTTTATCGTATGCGCCGGGCGCTTATTTTAGTGGCGGCGCCACGTCTTCTGCCCGTTTTGTGGTTTCAACTACGCAGCCTGATGCTTACATTAAAGTATTAGATCAATTAATAGAACGGATCAAAAAAGAAGGTTTTAATGCGGATGAAGTAAAAGATATGAAAACCACCTTCCTCACCAGCTTTTACTACAAACAGGAAACCAACAGTGCGCAGGCATCGTCCATCGCTGCCAACGAGGTTTTGCACGATAACTGGAAACGCTCTTTAACTTTGGCCGATGACGTAAAAAAACTAACGCCGGACGAAGTGAACACCGCTTTCCGCCGTTACGTGGGCAACATCAGTTGGGTTTACCAGGGCGACCCGAAAAAGGTTGACCAGATTTTGTATATCAACGGAACCATCAAACGGCCGGACAACCCGGTTAACCATTGATGCTTCTTTTATCGCATAAAAAACGCGTTCCTAATTTTCGGGAGCGCGTTTTTTATATGGTAAAAGAAGTATTGCTTATTCAGCATCCACAGAATCATAAATTACGACTTTTTCCCAAAGGTGTGCGCAGTTTTTAACGAAAGCTTCATGAACGGAATCAACCTGATAGCTTTCCTGTTCTTGTAAATTGTTAAAAATCAGCAGCAAAGAAAAATCATAAGAAGTATCAATTACCGGCCGGTTGGTTGTAGCCGGAACACCGATATGGATACTTATTTTAGGTTGAATGGCAGCTAAAGTTTGTAAACCTTGTAGCAAATCTTTTTTGTCTGAATCGCTGGTTTTGTTTTTAAGCCAGAAAAAAACGTGGTGTGTAAACATGGTTTATAAATTATATTACAAGTTCAACTTTATTATGGTGATGCTTCTTTTATCGATATAAAATTGGTGAACCTACGCCAACACCTTTTTCCAGCTTACCAAATCGCCAATTATTTTTTCCAGGTCATCTGCATTTACACGTTCCTGCACCATCGTATCGCGGTGGCGGATGGTAACGGAATTGTCTTCCAAAGTTTGATGATCTACCGTGATACAAAACGGCGTGCCAATCGCATCCTGGCGGCGGTAACGTTTCCCAATGGAGTCTTTTTCATCATACTGCAAATTGAAATCCAGTTTCAGCTTGTCCATAATGTCGCGTGCTTTTTCCGGCAAACCATCTTTTTTGGTCAAGGGAAGAATAGTTGCCTTGATAGGAGCGAGGGCAGGAGGAAACTTCAATACTACGCGACTGTCTTTTTTATCGCCTTCGCTTAAATCCTGTTCTTCGTAAGCGTTGATGAGCGTGAGCAAAAACATGCGGTCCAAACCGATGGAAGTTTCAATCACATACGGCACATAGCTTTGTTTCTCTTTGTCGGTTTCCTGCGGATCGAAAAAACGCAACTTTTTGCCCGAAAATTTTTCATGCTGAGACAAATCAAAATCAGTGCGGCTGTGTATTCCTTCCACTTCTTTAAACCCAAACGGAAACTCAAACTCAATATCCGTAGCGGCGTTGGCGTAATGTGCCAGTTTGGTGTGGTCGTGGAAACGGTATTTTTCGGGCGAAGTGCCTAAAGCCAAATGCCATTTTAAACGCGCCGCTTTCCAATGCGCAAACCATTCCGGTTCGGTTCCCGGTTTGATAAAGAATTGCATTTCCATTTGCTCAAATTCACGCATCCGCAAAATAAACTGACGGGCAATCACTTCGTTCCGGAACGCTTTACCAATCTGCGCAATTCCAAACGGGATTTTCATCCGGCCAGATTTCTGCACGTTTAGAAAGTTCACGAAAATCCCTTGCGCCGTTTCCGGCCGTAAATAAACTTCGTCCGAGCCTTCTGCCATTGCGCCAAATTGTGTCGAAAACATCAGATTGAACTGACGAACTTCAGTCCAGTTTCTGGTTCCGGAAACCGGATCAGCAATTTCATGTTCTTCAATCAATTCTTTTAACCGCGAAAAATCTTCGGCTTTTAAAGCGTCGTCCATGGCCAACTGCAACGCTTCGGCCTTATCGGTTTTGCCTTCTTTATCGTATTTCGCAATCTTATCTTCCAATAACTGATCCGCCCGGTAACGTTTTTTAGAATCCTTATTGTCAATCATCGGATCGTTAAAACCGGCAACGTGTCCGCTGGCTTCCCAAATTTTGGGGTGCATAAAAATAGCAGAATCAATGCCCACAATATTTTCGTTCAACTGCACCATCGCTTTCCACCAGTAAGTTTTGATGTTGTTTTTCAGTTCCGCGCCGTATTGGCCGTAATCATAAACTGCACTCAACCCGTCGTAAATTTCGCTGGACTGGAAAACAAAGCCATACTCTTTGGCATGGGCGATCACGTTTTTAAAAAGCTCGTCGTTGTTTTTGCTCATAACGGGGGCAAAGATAATTTTTAGGAATTAAGAGCCTGTTTAAATTTATATTAAAAAGAGCCAATGCTTCTTTTACCCTATAAAAATTGGCGACTGTATCAATTTAAAAAAATCAAAAACGTACTGCCTGCCATTTTTTAGGTGATGAAAGAAGCATAGAAATATATTGAACAAAAATTTAAACAGGCTCTAAGAATTGTAGATTTGTTAAAGAACAAAGATTAGTATCGGTATGGAAAACGAAATTGCAAAACCAGTTACTCTTTTTAACACACCAAAAGGAGTTCTTCTGTATATTTTGGCTGTTTGTGTTTCCGGGCCAATTGCGATGATTTTCCCTTATATTTTTCACGGAACATATGCATCATGTGTTTTTGGTGCAATTAGTTTTTTCGCGGTTCCGTTTATCTGCTTTTGGTTTATAAAAAAGATGTGTACCAGAAACGCAACTTTTGTAGTAAATAAACTCGGTTTTGAAGTTCAGGAAATTGATGAGGAAAATAATACCACTATCAATTGGGATGAAATAGCGAGCTACCAGGTACGACCTTTTAAAGCACTTTCGGGAAAAGGCTTTGTAGTGAAAATACATTGCAAAAGCGACCGTAATTTTAAGTTTGAAATTATTGATTCCTGGAATTTATATGATGCGGTAGATGAAGAATCCATAGTAGTTTTAATTTCTCAGCACATTAGTAAGTACAATGGACAGCAAACAAACGAGGAAAATAAAATCGTTCTTTTACCTGGATTTTTTGCTTCAAAATCAGGAATATATTTATTTTGGCTACCGATTCTGTTGGTGGTTTTTGATTTGGCATATCGTTTAACTCATCCTATGGTTCTTAAAAAGGATGTTCTGTTCTTTTTCTCTGTTGCCATGCTTGCTTTAGGTTTGTTCGGACAAAGAAAAAAAAGCAAACAGGTTTTTGAAAGGTTATCAGAAGTGCAGTAATGCTTGTGCTAATAATTTGGAACTAAGATTTAGTGTGGAACAATGTGTAGTTTTGTTTATTACCAAAATCCGTAAAGCCATGAACGAAAAGGAGCTTTTAAGCAGAATTACCATCAACCCGGAAATCTGCCATGGTAAACCAACAATCCGTAACAAAAGATACATGGTAGAAGTAATTTTAGATTTGCTTTCTGCTGATATGACTTACCAAGAAATTTTGGAAGATTACGAAGATTTGGAATATGATGATATTTTAGCTTGTTTAGCGTTTGCCGCTAATTTACTACGCATAAAATCTTACTCGGCTGTTCTTTAATAAAGTTTTTAGTTGATGCCCAATTTTCAAATTTAATATGCGATTGCTTCCTCAAAGGAACGGTGAAGGTTAAAGGATTGGTAATTGGAAAAAATCTTAGATATTTATATCATAAAATTTTACAATGCTTCTTTTATGCCTATAAATTTGGTGTGCCCGGATATTTTACTCATACAAAAAGACAATGATTTTTAGGTGGTAAAAGAAGCATGGCAAATAAGTTTAACAAAATTTAAACAGGCTTTTAATCAAACACAAAATTCCTTTTTAAATTTGAAGAAGATTTCTCCTATCGTCGAAATGACAACCGATAGCTTAAATCTAAAAGCCATTTATGAGCATCCACGTCCAAAACCTATCCAAAATCTACGGCACGCAAAAAGCGGTTGATGCCATTTCCTTTTCCGCAGAACCGGGAAAAGTGCTGGGTTTTCTCGGTCCGAACGGCGCGGGCAAATCCACCACGATGAAAATTCTGACTTGCTTTATCCCGCAAACCTCCGGAACGGCAATGGTCAATGGTTTTGATACGGTAAAAGAAGCATTGCAAGTGCGGCAGCAAATCGGTTATCTGCCCGAAAGCAACGCTTTGTACCAGGATTTGTATGTAAAAGAAGCATTGCATTTTGTGGCTTCCATTCATAAAATTTATCAGCCTGAAAAACGGGTTGCCGAAGTGATCGAGGAAACCGGTTTAGGCCCCGAACAGCATAAAAAAATTGGACAGCTAAGCAAAGGCTATAAACAACGCGTTGGTTTGGCGCAGGCCATTTTGCACAACCCGCAGGTTTTGATTTTGGACGAACCAACTTCCGGCCTGGATCCAAACCAATTAATAGGCATCCGCAATTTGATCAAAGAGTTGGGAAAAAACAAAACCGTCATTCTTTCCACGCACATCATGCAGGAAGTGGAAGCTATTTGCGATCAGGTCATCATCATCAATAAAGGAAAAATTGTGGCCGACGATGCGCTTGTTAATTTGTACCGGCAGCACCAAAACCAATCGCTGGAAAAAATATTCATCAAATTAACCAACTGACAATTAGTATTTAAAGGCCGGAAACAAATTTTTGGCAAACAAAAAAAGCATCCAATCCATTTTGTAATCCGTATTAAATTTAACCGGGTAAAAACAGTATCGAAAAAGAAGGCATAAAAGAAGCATGCTTTTTGGGTTTGTTTTCGGTTTAAAATCCAATTTTATGAAAATGAAAAAATTATTTTTAATGTTCACCATTGTTGCCGTAACAGCTTCTGCCGTTTCTGCACAGCGTACCACAACCAAAAGAAAAAAAGCTGCATTGCCCACAAAATTTAGCGTTGGTTTAGAATTGGGCGCGCCAACCGGCGATGCGAAAAACCTGTATGGTTTAGGGTTTGGCGGTTCCGGCAAGATCGAAATTCCTGCCACGCCGCAGTTTGCCATTACGGCTACGGCTGGCTACACCAGTTTGTATTTTAAAAATGATGTCCGCAATTATCAGCGCGCCTTTGGTTTATCAACCACACCGGCCGGATATGTGCCTTTAAAAGTAGGCGGAAAATATTACTTCAGCCCTGTTTTTTATGGTGAAGGCGAAATTGGCGCAGCTATCGGCACCAACCGCGGCAACGGAACTTCTTTTGCTTACGCGCCGGGCATCGGTGTTTCTATCCCGTTAATCGGCCCTAACGCCATTGATGTTGGCTTGCGTTATGAAAGCTGGTCGCAAAATTACAGGATCAACCAACTGGGTTTACGCGTGGCTTACAAGTTTTAAGCTTCTTTTACCACTTAAAAAAAGGTTCTGTGCTGGCGTGCAGAACCTTTTTGCTTTGCCGGTTTTTGTATAATTTTGGCTTTCACGCAAAAGTCTGGTGCTTACAATCCTTCAAAAAGAAATTACCGCTTACCTCAGCTCGCTGGTTGCCTATATTACCATCGGTTTGTTTTTGTTGGTGCTGGGTTTGTTTTTGTGGATTTTTCCCGACAGCAGCATTTTAGATTATGGCTACGCCGATCTGGGCAGTCTTTTTAACACCACGCCGTATTTTTTTATGTTCTTGATTCCGGCCATCACCATGCGTTCTTTGGCCGAAGAAAGAAAAGAAGGGACTTTTGAATTGTTGGCCACGCGCCCGATTACCGATTGGCAAATTGTATTGGGCAAATACCTGGCCTGTTTGCTGCTGGTTTTGCTGGCACTGGTCCCGACTTTGGTTTATGTTTATTCCGTTTCCGAGTTAGGAAATCCGGTTGGAAATTTGGATACCGGCGCCGTTATCGGTTCGTACATCGGTTTGTTTTTGCTTGGCGCAACTTTTGTTTCGATTGGCATTTTCGCTTCTTCCATCACCAAAAACCAAATTATTGCTTTTGCCATTGCTGTTTTTATGTGCTTTTTTTTGTTCAGCGGTTTTGATTCGCTTAGCGGTTTGCTGTCTTTTCAAAATGCCGAAATCCAGAACTTTGGTATCAACGAACATTACCAAGCCATCAGCCGCGGTGTTTTGGATACGCGCGATCTGGTTTACTTTTTAAGCATGATCGGCCTGTTTTTACTGCTCACTAAAACCGTTTTGGGGGGAAGAAAATGGTAAGTTTCCGCAAGAAAAAGGATTTGCTGCAAGTTGGCGCGGTGCTGGTGATGCTTCTTTTATTAAACATTTTTTCGGATCGGTTTTTTACGCGTTTTGATTTTACTTCCGAGAAACGCTTTACACTTTCGCCCATCACGCGCAACATCATGGACAGTTTGCAAAAACCGGTCGAGGTTACCGTTTTTTTGCAGGGCGATTTCCCCTCGGGGTTTAAACGGCTGCAACGTGCCACGCGAGATTTGCTGGACGATTACAACGCTTTCGGCCACAACCGTTTAAAAGTGAATTTTGTGGATCCGCTGGCTGGTGCAACTACCGAACAGCAAACGCAGATTTTGCAGGATTTGCAAAACCAGGGCATCGAGCCAACCAACCTCAGCGTAAAAACAGAAAGCGGTTTAACGCAAAAAATTATATTTCCGGCGGCGGTTGTAAAAAGCGGCGGAAGGCAAATTCCGGTGAAACTGCTGCAAACGCGCATCGGTTTATCGCCAGAAGAAGTGCTGAACAATTCCATCCAAAACTTAGAATATGCTTTTTCTTCGGCCATAAAAAAAGTAACCAGCGGCGGCAAACCGCGCATCGGTTTTACCGAAGGCCACCACGAACTGAGCGATCTGCAACTGAACGATGCCATGCGTTCTTTGGCCGATGGTTTTGAAGTTGGCCGAGTTAATTTAAAAACCATTCCTTTTTCGGGCATGGAAAAGTTGAAGTTGCTCATCGTTCCAAAACCTGACCAGCCATTTACCGAACTGGAAAAGTTTAAGATTGACCAATTCCTAATGCGCGGCGGAAGGATTTTATGGACGATTGATCCGGTTACGGCTGAATTGGACAGTATGCGCGGACACGGCGGCGAGCAATTGGCTTTTAACAAACAATTAAATTTAGACGACCAGCTTTTCAGTTACGGCATCCGCCTGAATTTTGATTTGGTTGCTGATGTAAGTTGTGCTCAAATTCCGGTAAATGTTGGAAACGTGTCCGGTCAAGGTCAAATCCAAATGCTGCCCTGGCTGTTTTACCCGATTTTGATGCCGCTTTCCAAACATCCTTTGGTTAAAAATTTAGACGGAATCCGGACAGAATTCATCAGCACCATTGATACGATTGCCGTTCCCGGCGTTAAAAAAACGGTGTTGCTGGCTTCTTCTCCGTACAACGAAAAACTGAACACGCCGCACCTGCTTTCGCTGCAAATGCTGGAGCAGGATGTGGATCCGAAAACGTTTCAAAGTCCGCCAAAAACAGTTGGCGTTTTGCTGGAAGGAAGCTTTAAATCTGATTTTAAAAATCGCCCAATTCCTCAAGGGTTTACAGAAAAAATTGATGTATTGCAGCAAAGCAAACCGACCAAAATGATCGTCATCAGCGATGGCGATATTTTGAAAAACCAGATCAACGAGGCTGATGGCTCTCCGTTTCCTTTAGGTTTTGACCGTTACACACAGCAAACTTATGGCAACAAAAACTTCTTGCTAAATATTGCCGATTACATGACGGACGATTCCGGCCTGATCAACCTTAGGAATAAAGAAATCAAGATCCGATTGTTAAACCGCGCGCAAATTAAATCCCGGAAATTGTACTGGCAAATCCTCAACAATGCGCTGCCGCTTGGCATACTTCTTTTATTCGGTATTTTTCAACAATATTTCCGCAGGAGAAAGTATGCGGCTTAAATTTTCTACTTTTGGTACAAGATTTAGATTTATATGAGATTTATTGTTTCTACTTCAACCTTGCTAAAACAGTTGCAGGCCGTAAGCGGCGCGCTGAGCAGCAGTACGGTTTTGCCGATATTAGAAAACTTTTTGTTCCAGATCAAAGACGGAAATTTAACCATTTCGGCCACCGATCTGCAAACCAGCATGACCACTTCTTTAACCGTGGAAACCAACGAAAACGGCAGGATTTGCATTCCGTCGCGTATTTTGCTGGACACGTTGAAATCGCTGCCAGAGCAACCCGTTACGTTTTCGGTAGATGAAAAAACGTTTGCGGTAGAAATTAAAGCAGGCGACGGCAGTTATAAATTAAGCGGCGAAAACGGCGAAGATTTCCCGAAAATCCCGGTTGTTGAAAACGCATCTTCGGTTAGTTTGCCAGCATCGGTTTTGGCAGAAGCCATCAACAAAACCATTTTTGCGGTAAGTAACGATGAATTGCGGCCGGCCATGACGGGCGTTTACTGTCAGCTTACGCCGGAGCATTTTACTTTTGTGGCCACGGACGCGCATAAATTAGTCCGTTACCGCAGGAAAGATGCGCACTCGGCAACGAGTACTTCTTTTATCATGCCAAAAAAAGCATTGAATTTGTTGAAATCGTCGCTGCCGTCAGAAGATGTAGCTGTTTCGGTAGAATACAACAGCACGAGCGCTTTCTTTAAATTTGGCAACATCAATTTGGTTTGCCGTTTAATTGACGAGCGTTACCCGGATTATGATGCCGTTATCCCAACCAACAATCCCAATAAATTAACCATTGACCGTTTGTCTTTTCTCGGTTCGTTAAGCCGTGTGGCCATTTATGCCAACAAAACCACGCATCAGGTGAGGCTGAAAGTGGAAGGAAACGAGTTGAATATTTCTTCGGAAGACTTGGATTTCTCCAACGAAGCACACGAAAAACTAACCTGCCAGTACGAAGGCGAAGATTTAGAAATCGGTTTTAACGCCCGTTTTTTGATCGAAATGCTGAAGAATTTAAACTGCGAAGAAGTTTCTTTAGAAATGTCGACCCCAAACCGTGCCGGTTTATTGTTGCCGCAAGGCGGAGACGAAAACGAAGACGTTTTGATGCTGGTGATGCCGGTAATGCTGAATAGCTACGCATAAAGTGTTGAAAACCTGATGTAACTAAAGCTTGGCCTTGCCGTATTGAACAAGGCCAAACTTTAGTTTATGAAACCTCCAAAACCGTATCTTAAAGCAACTGCCTTCGTTTTGATCAGTGTATTTATGCTGGCCTTTTCTTCTTGCACCAAGGAAGACACCTCAACCGACACCGATCTTGGTAATGCGCATTTGATCGTAATTAACAGCACAAAAACCGCCCCAGCCATTGATTTTTACTGGACGGGAAACAAACTCAATGTTATTCCGCTGGCTTTCGGAACCACTACCGGTTATCGAACGGTTACTTCCGGCACGCGAAATATCCAAATCAAAGCCAACCTCACCAATGCACTTTTAGCAACCAACACCATAAAAGTAGTCCGCGATTCGAGCTATACTTTTTTTGTGTTTGATGCAAACGGCGTTGCCACCACGGCCATTGCAGAAGATGATTTGAGCATGCCCTCTTTTGGAAACGCCAAAATCAAATTTGCCAATATGTCTTCCGGCCTGTCTGCCGCAGATTTGGCCATTGTAAACGGGCCGGTAATTGCCTCAAGCGTAAGTTTTGGCATGATTGGCAACTACACCGAACTGAAAGCAGGAACGTACAACTTGGTTTTGCGCGAACACGGCACCAATAAAACAATGCTCAACATCCCGAATGTTCGGGTTGATAACAGTAAAATCTACACCATTTGGAGTGCCGGAACGGTAAACGGAACTGGTTCTTTAGCTTTGTCCACGCAAACTTTTGCCCGGTAAAAGAAGCATACTAAACCGCGGAAGTACAACGTTGCATCGTATTAAAACGTAATTTTGCAGCATGTGTGATTTAAAAGTTTTGTTGAAAGGCCTGATGTTCATCGTATTTTGCCTTTTTGTTTTTTCCTGCAGCAATACGGCAGTCAGCCCAACCAATTATTCCCGTTTGCAAATTGTCAATGCCATTCCGGCCAGTTTATCTTTTGATTGCAGGCTAAACGGAACCAAAATCAACACATCAACCATTGCTTTCCCCAATGCCAGCGGTTACATCAGCACGGTGCCAGGCACAAAAAACGTTGCTATCGTGCCAACCGCTACGCCAACTGCGCTGGCAACAGATACGGTAAACGTACTTTTAGAAAATAACCAAAGCTACACCTTGTTTTTTTCTTCAAGAGCAGACACCATCAAAACCATTTTTATTGATGATACTTTAAGTAAGCTTCCGGCTACCGGCAGGGCAAGGATCAGGTTTGTCAATGCTTCCGGCAGCAGCCCGATGCTGGATATCCAGCTAAACGGCACCGATGCTTTTACCAAAATCAAATACACCAAAGTTGGTTCGTTTATCGAAGTGCCGGTCGGGATTTACGAATTCCGGGCTTTCACGTCCGGCGTACGCAGCAGCAGTTTGGGTACTTTGTCCAACCAAATGCTGGCCGACGGCAAAATTTATACACTTTACGCCAGCGGCACCAGCGGCAATACCAACACAACTTCAGCTTTTGCGCTAAGTTTGCTCAACAATTTGCCACCGGCAACAAAGTAAATTTGCAACAATACTTCTTTTATCCAGTATATTTTTACTTTTGAAAATACAAAATCGCGCACTTTGGAACTGATTAAAAACCTGATTGATTTCATCCTTCACATTGATAAACACCTGATTGATATTACCCAACAGTACCAGGGCTGGACTTATTTGATCCTTTTCTTTATCATTTTTGCCGAAACAGGTTTTGTGGTTACGCCTTTTTTGCCCGGCGATTCCTTGCTTTTTGCTGCCGGTGCGCTGGTTGCCCATGGCAATTCGGGCTTGAATATTTTCTTATTATTGCTGATCTTGATTGCTGCAGCCGTGGCTGGAAATACGACGAATTACGAGCTGGGGAAATATTTTGGGGTAAAGGTTTTTAAGCCCGAAAACAAGATATTGAAGCTGGATTATTACCTCAAAACCAAAGCCTTTTTTGATACGCACGGTGGCAAAGCGGTGATTTTTAGCCGTTTTTTACCGATTTTCAGGACGGTTGCGCCTTTTGTGGCAGGCGTTGGCAAAATGCCGTTGGGCAAATACACATTGTACAATGTAATTGGCGGTGCTTCCTGGATTGCTTTGTTTCTGTTTCTCGGTTATTTCTTTGGCGGGATTCCGGTGGTAAAAAGAAATTTTACCATTGTTGTGGTGCTGATCATTTTGGTTTCTATAATCCCGCCTATTTTTACAGCGATCAAAAGCCGGACTTCGGGCGCAGCCAAAAACAGTTAATGATTTTTAGGCGGTAAAAGAAGCATTGCTGTCATTTCGACCGTAGGGAGGAATCCTCTTCAAAGCAGTTTAAGTAAGCTTTTATGGTTGAAATAAGATTTCTCCCTGCGGTCGAAATGACAGCAACGAAACTAATTTTTACCCGATAAAAGAAGCATTGGCTAATTTGCCGTTTTGAAAAGATTTCTCCCTTCGGTCGAAATGACAGTCAAACCCCGACTTGTACAATGAAATTTAGGGTATAAAAACAGCATCAATCAAAACCAAAATTTTGTTGTTACCCATTTAAAAAGCAGGTAAACCAGCTTGTCATTTGCAAATCAAATTCGATTGGCTTAACTTTCCAAACTTTGCTTTTCAAATTTGCACGTATCTTTGTTTTTCTTCGTTATTTTTCAAAAAATACTATGGATCAATCAGGAAATATTTCTGAAAATACAGATGTCATTTTAATCGGTGCCGGTATCATGAGCGCAACGCTTGGCGTAATGCTGAAAGAACTGGAGCCAAACCTAACCATCAAAATATTTGAACGTTTGGACGGTGCCGCCGCCGAAAGTTCGGATGCCTGGAACAATGCCGGTACCGGCCACTCGGCTTTTTGCGAACTCAACTACACGCCGGAATTGCCCGACGGATCAATCGAAACGGTAAAAGCGGTAAAAATTGCCGAATCTTTTGAAGAGTCCAAACAGTTTTGGAGCTTTTTGCTGCAGCAGCAATTTCTGTCGGATGCGCCAAATTTTATCAAAAGCATCCCGCACATGAGCTTTGTTTGGGGCGAAAAAAACGTAGAATACCTGCGTAAACGGTACGAAGCCTTGAAAAAACACCATCTGTTTAAAGAGATGGTGTATTCAGAAGACAAAAAACAATTGGCCGAATGGATGCCGCTGGTGATGGACGGCCGCGACCCGAACGAAAAAGTGGCCGCCACGCGGATGGAACTGGGCACGGATGTTAATTTCGGTGCTTTGACCAAAGCGATGTTTGCCAAATTAAATACCACGGACGGTGTTGATTTGGAATACGGCCACGAAATACGCGACCTGGAACAAAACAAAGACGCTTTGTGGACGGTGAAAGTAAAAAACCTGGGCACTGGCGAAAACCGAAAACTGACGGCTAAATTTGTGTTTATCGGTGCTGGCGGCGGTTCTTTGCCTTTGCTGGAAAAATCAAACATCAAAGAAGGAAAAGGTTTTGGCGGTTTCCCGGTGAGCGGGCAATGGCTGCGTTGCATCAACCCGGCAGTCATCAAACGCCATCAGGCCAAGGTTTACGGCAAAGCTGCGGTTGGTTCTCCGCCCATGTCTGTTCCGCATTTGGACACGCGGATGATTGAAGGCAAACGCGAATTGTTGTTTGGCCCGTATGCCGGTTTCTCCACCAAATTCCTCAAAAACGGTTCTTATATGGATTTGCCTTTGTCCATCAAACCAGACAATATTTTTCCAATGATGTCTGCCGGGATTAAAAATATCCCGCTTACAAAATATTTGATTGACCAAGTGCGCCAATCGCCGGAAGACCGTTTGAATGCGTTGAAAGAATATTTGCCAACTGCCCGGATGGAAGACTGGGAACTGGAAACGGCAGGCCAGCGTGTGCAAGTGATCAAAAAAGACCCGGTAAAAGGAGGCGTTTTAGAATTTGGCACCGAAGTGGTAAGCGCGGCCGATGGCAGCATTGCCGCTTTGCTGGGCGCGTCGCCGGGCGCATCAACGGCTGTTTCAATTATGGTTGATTTGATTGGAAGATGTTTTAAAACACAAATGCAATCGGCAGCCTGGCAAAGCAAAATGAAGGAAATGATGCCATCTTACGGAAAAAAGTTGGGCAAAGAACCCGAACTGGCCGGAAAAATCCGCGAAGAAACCAGCAAAGTTTTAGGTTTGGTTGTGCCGGAAACGGTTTAACCTGGCGCACCAATTTTATAGGCATAAAAGAAGCATGACAGCAATATCAAGCTGTTATGCTTCTTTTATGGGTAATTTTTTTGGCTTCGATCCTAACAATTCCCTCCATTATAAACTTATTGCTAATTGCCGGCTTCTGTTTAAAATAGCCGAAACCGCTAACTTTACGATCAAAGCTACCGTTTAAAATAATTTCTGATGCTTCAACCCGCACTTCCTTCTGCCGAAACGCTTAAAGCACTGGAAACGGTGCCCAACATGTACCTCATCCTTTCGCCGGATTTATACATTTTGACGGCCAGCAATACTTACTTGGCAGCCATAAAAACCAGTAGGGAAAAAATTGTTGGCAAACATATTTTTGAAGCTTTTCCGGATAACCCCAATTTGCCGGATGCAGACGGCATGCAAAACATCAATGCTTCTTTGCAAAAGGTGTTGCAGACCAAGAAACCGCATTTTATGCAAATACAGCGGTACGATGTGCCGGACGAAAACAACCCCGGCCAGTTTATCCAGCGTTACTGGGACCCGAGCCATACACCGGTTTTGGATGAAGCGGGAGAAATCCAATACATCATCCAACTGGCCAATGACGTTACCGAAAAAGTACTGACAAAAGAAGCATTGGCAGAAAGTTCGGGGCAGTTGCACCGGTTGAACGATCAATTGGACGACGCAAACCGGGAAATTGTATCTGCCAACCAGGAACTGAACAGAACGGTGGACGCCTTGAAATTTTCCAACCAAAACCTGGAGGCACAGGTAGGCGACCGTACGGCAGAACTGGCATCCACCATTGAAGAACTGGCGGCATCAAACGAAGAACTGGCGGCAACTAATGAAGAACTTTTGGCCATACAGGAGGATTTGTACAACCTGAACACCAATTTGTACGAAAGCGAACAAAGGTTTCGCTCGCTGATTGAGTATGCGCCTTTGCCTATCCTGGTGCTGAAAGGGCAGGATATGGTATTTGAGATGGTAAACGAAGCTATGCTGCAGGTACTTGGCAAAAGTACGTCTATTATTGGGGAACCGCTTTTTAAAGCTTTGCCGGAATTAAAAGGCCAGCCGGTAATTGATAATTTGTACCATGTGTACGAGACTGGAGAACCTTTTAGTACCGACGCGGTGCAGGTTACTTTGGAAAGAAACGGCAAAGACGAAATTTGCTACTTCAACTTAAACTACCGGGCACTTTACGAAGGCGGAACAATCACGGGGATTTTACAAGCGGCTGTGGAAGTTACCGGACAGGTCAGGGCGCACCAGGCCATTGTAGAAAGCGAAGAACGGTTTAGAACGATGGCCGAAAGCAGCCATGTTTTAATTGCCACGAGCGATGAAACCAGCAACGCCACTTATTTTAACAAAGCCTGGATTGACATGACCGGCAGGCCGGCAAAATATATGTTGGAATATGGATGGGCAGATTTGATACATCCGGAGGATAAGGAGCATGTTTTAAACATATATTTATCGGCTTTTAATGAAAAGCGGCCTTTTACCAGTGAGTTCCGAATTTTGAGTGCAACAGAAGATTATCGCTGGTTGCTGTCCAAAGGTTCGCCGCGTTTCCATCCCAACGGAACTTTTGCCGGTTATACCGGCTCGTCTATTGATGTTACCGAACAAAAACTGGACGAACAGCGCAAAAACGATTTTATAGGTATCGTGAGCCACGAACTGAAAACCCCGGTAACTACCATTTATGCCTATTTGCAGGTATTGCAAGGCAAACTCAGGAAAACTCAAGACGCGTTTATCCTAACTGCTTTGGATAAATCCGTAACCCAGGTTAAAAAAATGACCACCATCATCAACGGGTTTTTAAACGTGTCGCGTTTAGAATCGGGCAAGATTTATATTGACAAACAGCGTTTTGACATGGCAGGCCTGGTCAAAGAAACAGAGACAGAAACCGCGACCATGATTTCTTCCCACCAGATTATATTTGCCCCGGTAGAACCAACTTTTGTAATTGCCGACAGGGACAAGATCGGCCAGGTGATCAACAATTTCATCAGCAATGCGGTCAAATATTCTGCCCCGGGAAGCACGATCAATATAGCCTGCATTTCTTTTGACGGCCAGACACAGGTAAGCGTTAAAGACGAAGGCATGGGCATCAGCCAGAAAGATATCCAACAACTTTTTACCCGTTATTACCGGGTAGAAGGAACACATACGCAAACCATATCGGGTTTTGGGATCGGATTATATTTATGCTCGGAAATTATCCATCGCCATGGCGGCAAAATTTGGGTAGAAAGCGAAGTGGGAAAAGGTTCTGCCTTTTATTTTAGCCTGCCGCTGGCGGATAAAGGGCTTGTTTAAGTTTTGTCCGGCTTGTTTCCAATGCTTCTTTTAGCACCTAAAAATCATTGCTTTCTTTGTGGTTTCTGCGCCAGGCAATATCCAACACCAATTTTATAGGCATAAAAGAAGCATCAGTGTTTTTTCTTGTCTAAATTTAAAAAGCGCTTTCATTTGGCACCAAAATTTATAGGGTAAAAGAAGCATCGGCAAGTTTTGGTTCGATGCTTCTTTTACCGGTATATTTTCAGGACCGGCTTTTCAGGGTTTGCTTTTCGTTACCAAAACCCAATCTACCAGGGTTTTTGCTTTTCGGGCTTTAATCAGGTCAACGCTATGCTGCGAAAGGCCAAAGTATGGGGAAGTGATTTTATTGACACCATTTGGATAACCGCCGCCCAAAGCAAAATTGACGATGATGAACTTCGGGTTGTCAAAAGCCCAGCGGCCATGTTTTTCTACCATTTCTTTGGTTACCGTGTACGTAACTTTACCATCTACCTTAAAAGTAAGTGAGTTGGGTGTCCAGTCAACCGCATAAACGTGCCATTGGGAAACATCTGTCCCTTTATCAAAAAAAGCACGGTAAGCAAATGGTGTGTTGCCGAAATAGCCCGGGCCGTGCAGCGCGTGGCTCACCCAGGAAGAATCGCCGACGGTTTCCATGATGTCAATTTCGCCGCAATCGGGCCATTTTCCTTCGCCCAAAGCCCAAAAAGCCGGCCATAAACCTGCACCAGATGACATTTTCATGCGGACAGAAGCGGTGCCGTAAGTAAATTCAAACTTGGCCCGGGTATTGATCCGTCCGGACAAAAAATCATAATGTTTCTGTTCTTTGCTGGTGTAACCGGGCTGGTATAGCGGTTTTATCACCAACGCACCTTTTCTGGCGCCTTCCGCCTTTTTGTTGTGCACCAAGTAAAGCGTTGACGCGGCATCTACATAAGCCTGTTGCTCATTGTTTACCGTGGTTCCGGTTACTTCCACGTTCCAGCGGCTGCGGTTGAGGGTTTTGCCATTAAAATCTTCAAAAAACAAAGTATCTGTTTTGGCCGGTTTGGTTTGTGCCGCTGCGTTTGCAATGGCCAAACAGGTTATTAAAAATAAGGTATATATTTTCATTTTGGTTTGATGGGTTGGTCTGGAAACACAAGTATAATTAATGTGCATAAAAGAAGCATCACCGGTATCGCTGTTTTTTATTAATGAATTTTATCTAAATTTTATTTCTAAACAAGATCTTGGAAATCTTGATATTAAATTAGGTTTTATTATTTTATTAACTATGTTTACAACAGTAATATTAGCTGTAGATTAATATTTATAACCGAAACCTTGTTTGCCCTGTTTTTTTAGAAAAGTGAGTAAAATTATTTTTCTTTATAGCCAACCAAGCATTTCGCGATAGCTGTTTCCTTTGTTTTTTAAAACCTGTAAAACCTAAATAATTTTTGGATCAAGCTTTGCTATTATGGATAAAACTTTACCTAAACTCCTTGTTGTTTTTGTGTTTTTGTTGCTTGTTAAGGTGGCTGTACAAGCACAATCCTGGAAGCCGGTTGGGCCGGACGATAACAACGAAGCCTTTTCGGGCCTGATCAAATACAATAATATTGTTACTTCACCGGATGGGGTCCCTTACATTGTTTCTTCAGATGCCAATAACTCGGGCAAACTCACGGTCAAAAAGTTTGACGGAAATAATTGGTCAACGGTAGGGGCAGCGGGATTTTCGGGCGGTACTACTGGTTTGCCCTCGCTCGCTATTGATGGTGTTACCCCTTATGTGTCATTTTCTGATGCCAGCAATAACGGTAAAGGTACAGTTATGAAGTTTGATGGCAATAGTTGGGTAACGGTAGGCGCAGTCGGTTTTTCAACAAACAGTGTTGGCGATGTTTCGCTTTCTTTTAGTGGTAATACACCTTACGTTACCTGTGGCGGTACCATGCAGCGGTTTGATGGCAGTAGTTGGGTAATGATAGGTGCATCGGGTTTTGCAACATCAGCATCAGGTACGGTCATGTCGTTTGATAGTAATAATATTCCTTACGTCGCTTATTTAGATTATAATAACGGTAATAAAGCTACTGTTAAAAAGTTTGTGGGCAGTACTTGGGTAACCGTAGGCACACCGGCCACTTTGGCGGTGCAGGTAAGTTTTTTTGCTTTTGTTTTTTACGGAGGTACACCTTTTGTGGCTTACACCGATGCTAACAATACTTATAAACTCTCAGTAAAAAGATTTGATGGCAGCAATTGGGTGCAAATGGGCAATACAAATATTTCCACTAATACGGCCGCTTATATCTCCATTGCCTCAAACGGAACACCTTATGTAGCTTACGAAGATGGCGGTTTAGGCGGCAAAGCAACCGTAAAAAAGTATAACGGACAAAGTTGGGTAACGGTAGGTGTCGAAGGTTTTTCGGTAGGGCCTGCTGACAATACTTCAATTGCTTTAAGCGGAGGAACGCCTTATGTTGCCTTTGAAAATTTAAATACTAAAAAAGGTACGGCCATGCTATTTGATGGCAGTAACTGGGTGGTGGCCGGTTCGTCAGGAAGTGTATCTAACGGGACAGCTAATTTTACTTCCCTTGCTTTTAGCAACAATATACCTTATCTGGCTTATTCTGATGCCAGCAATAGCAATAAAGCAATTGTTAAAAAATATGACGGAAGCACCTGGACAACAGTAGGTACAGCAGGGTTTTCGGCAGGCGAAACCCTTAATAATTCGTTGGTTTTTAACGGAAATACGCCATACTTATCCTATGGTGATAACGCAAACAGTGGCAAAGCGACTGTCATGAAATTTGACGGAAGTAATTGGATTCCTGTTGGTACGTCTAGTTTTTCATCCGGTACGGCTTCCTACGTTTCCCTCGCTTTTAGCGGCGCTACGCCTTATGTAGCTTACGGTGATTACGGTAACGCCGGCAAAGTTACCGTCAAGAAATTTGATGGCAGCACTTGGCAAACCGTAGGTGCAGCAGGGTTTTCGGGAGGCGCAGTTAATTCGCTTGCCTTCGGGATTATTGGTGCCGTTCCTTATGTGGCCTACGCTGATAACAGCAATGGCGGTAAATTAACCGTAATGAAATTTAACGGAAGCACCTGGACGATGGTAGGGACACCCAGCTTTTCCGCAGGTGCCACCACTTACCTTTCTCTTGCATTTGACGGTACGACCTTTTATGCCGCTTATAGTGATTCAAATGCAAGCAATAAATTAACAGTTAAAAAATTTGATGGCAGTAATTGGGTCAACGTAGGTGCGGCAGGTTTGTCAACAGGCGGTGCCAATTATGTAAATTTTGCGTTTAATGGCAACACGCCTTATGTAAGTTATGCTGATGCTTCTTTTAGCAATAAAATTACTGTGAAGCAATTTGATGGCAACAACTGGATTACTTTAGGAACGCCTGGCCTTTCTTTCGGAGGAATAAATAGTGTTAGTACTGCATTGGCGGTCAATAACAATAAAGTTTATGTGGCTTATGATTTAAACGGCATCTATGTTAAATCTTTTGGTAACCCAATGTCCAGTAATGCCCAGCTTTCCAATCTTGCTTTAAGTTCGGGCACCTTAGCTCCGGCGTTTGCAGCGGGTACTGCTTCTTTTACAACTTCAGTTTTAAATACGACCACCAGCATCACCCTGACACCAACTTTGGCAGATGCCACCGCAAGCGTAAAAGTAAACGGTGTAGCCGTAACATCAGGAAGCGCATCGGCTGCAATCCCGTTAACTGTTGGCAATAATACCATTGCCACCGTTGTTACCGCCCAGGACGGTATTACCACCCAAACCTATACGCTGACCGTAAACCGCGCCCAGGCTGCCCAAACCATCACTTTTGCCGCGCTTCCCGCTAAAACTTATGGCGATACCGATTTTGCACTTGGTGCTACGGCTTCTTCCGGCCTTGCCGTTACTTATTCCAGCAGCGATCCTTCGGTTGCAAGTGTTGATGCTAACGGAAATGTTCATCTTCTTTCGGCAGGAACGGTAACCCTAACGGCACAGCAAACCGGCGACAATAACTACACGGCAGCTACTCCTGTTGCACAAATGTTAACGGTAAAACAAGCAAATCAGGCCGTTACCTTTGCTTCACTTCCGGCCAAAACTTATTATGGCGATGCCGATTTTAGTTTGAATGCAACCTCATCTTCCAGCCTGCCATTTACTTATGCCAGCAGCAATACCGCAGTTGCAACCGTAACTGCGGAAGGCAAAGTTCATGTTCTAACGGCTGGTACAACTACCATTAGCGCTTCGCAGGCCGGAAATACGAACTATGCAGCAACAAATGCAACACAAAATTTAACGGTGCTAAAAACAGCATTGACCATAAAAGCTGATGACAAAACCCGCACTTTCGGAACGGCTAACCCGGCTTTGACCATTACTTACACCGGTTTTGTGAATGCCGAAACCCAAACAAATTTAAACGCTTTGCCCCAGGCAAGTACCACCGCAACCACCGCATCTGCCGCAGGTACTTACCCAATTGCCATCAGCGGCGCTGCAAGTGATAACTACGCCATTACGTATATCCCCGGAACTTTAACGGTAACACAAGCTGCCCAAACCATAACTTTTGGCACTTTGGCCGCCAAGGCTTTTGGCAACCCGGATTTTACGCCCACTGCAACAGCATCTTCGGGTTTGCCGCTTAGTTTTGCCAGTAGTAACCCGGCGGTTGTAACAATCATAAACGGACAATTGCACGTGGTTGCGCCCGGAACAGCAACCATCACGGCCACACAAAGCGGAAATACCAATTACCTTGCTGCCACGCCGGTCAGCCAAACTTTAGCAGTTGTTTTTTCGCTTCCGGCAAAGAATTTTACAGTTAGCGCGACCGGCGAAAGCTGTAAAAACAGCAGAAACGGGGAAATCAAAATTACGGCCGCCAGCAACCAAAATTATACCGCAACCATCGTGGTGGCGGGAACAAGCACTGCTTATCCTTTTACCAACCAGTTATCGGTTAAAAACCTGCCTGCCGGTATTTACCCGGTTTGTATCACCATTGCAGGTTATCCAAATTACAGCCAATGTTTTAATGTTACCGTAACGCAACCTCAAGACCTGGCAGTTTCCGCTGTCGTCAACCCAACATTAAGTTCGTTAAGTTTGAGTTTGGCAGGTGCCAGTTCGTATAACATCAGTTTGAACGGTGCAACTTACACCACTACGCAAAGTTCTGTTTCCCTTCCGCTTGCGGCCGGAAAAAATAGTTTACAGGTAAGCACCAGCAGTATTTGCCAGGGGGTTTATGTTAAAACGATTGAACTGCCAGCCGGAATCATCGTTTATCCGAACCCGGTTGAACAAACTTTATCTTTAAACATCGGCAACAACAAATCCATAGCTGCAACGGCCGAAGTTTATAACATGCAGGGCAAAATGGTTTATCGGGGAAAAACAGGTGTAAACCAGGGAAATTGTGCTTTTGATGTACCCGGACTTTTGCCAGGCAATTATGTATTAAAATTGGTGTTAGACCATTCTGAAACGCGTATTAAGATCATCAAAAAATGAGCAAGCATCAGTTAAAAAAGATTAATTTCATCGTTTTTGGGTTGTTGGCAACGCTGGTTTTGGGTTGCATCAAAGGCAAGGAACCTGCACTTCCGCCGGCAAAAGCCCTGTTAACCTTTCCTTTTAAAAACGAAATTTGTGCGGCAGGCGAAAACCCAACGCCAACAGAAAGCACCATTCATTTTGATTGGACCGATGCCGCCAATGCCGATGGTTATTTGTTATCGCTTAAAAATTTAAAAACAGGCGCCATAACAGAAACGACCAGTAAAACATCCGACGTTAAAATAAACCTTCCGCGGGCAACGCCTTTTTCGTGGTCGGTAACTTCGGTGTCTTCCAAAACTACGGTTACTGCCGTAAGTGATACCTGGAAATTTTATAATTCCGGCATCGGGCAGCTTTCGTATGCGCCTTTTCCGGCAAGCCTTACTTTCCCGGCTATGGGCCAGGCAGTTGATGCTTCGGGAAATACAGTTACCCTGGCTTGGAACGGAAGCGATGTGGACGGCGATATTGCCGGTTACGATATTTACACCGGTAAAAACAGTACGCTTGCTTTGGCCGGGAGCACCAAGCCCGACAATCAAAGCCTCGCTGTTGCCGTAACCCCAAACACCATTTATTATTGGAAAGTGGTTACCAAAGATGCGCAAGGCAATTCATCAGAATCGGAAGTTTATCAGTTTAAAGTGAATTGAGGTTTGAGAAGCATTGAAATCTTTTTTGGCTTCTTTAACTCATCAACCTATCCAAATTCCAATCTTCCCCATGAAATTTCGAATGCTTCTTTTATCGGCATAAAATTGTAATTGAAGTTGTTTAAACTTTTTTTTTGGCCCTCTTTTTTTGGGCTGATACTTCTTTTACCGCCTAAAAATTGGCATTGCCAGGTTTTTGGTTTGTTCAGGCAGATACAGGCACCAATTTTTGTAGGGTAAAAGAAGCATATTGTAAAGCACAAAAGAATAAGTTTAAACAACTTCATTGTAATTAACTATTTCGTTGCGATGGTAGAAATTTAAGATTTTCTACCATTTTTAAAGCAAGATGCCTTGATTTGGAAAAGTATCTTTTATCAACCCCAATTCTTCAATTGAAGTTTTACCGGAATGATTTTTGGTTGAAAATTGCAACAACAAAAAAAGAGGCATAAAAACAGTATCGGCAACTTCCTTATTCCGTCTTAGCTTTCAAACTATCCAAATTCCAAATCTTTTCCGCTTTTCTTCCGATCAGCCAAAACGATAACCCCAAAATGGCAAAGAACAAAGTTTTGTTGATGTTGTCCCACAAATATTCGGTGTAGCGTGTGTAAATGTTGATGAGCAAAAAAGTAATGCCGAACTCGCGGGCAACTTCGTCTTTCTTTTTCAGGCCGTAAAAAGTAAAAGCGACGGAAGCCGCAATCGAAATCAAGGCCCAGTAAAAAAGCGTGATTTGCTTTACGTGCAGCCAATCGTTTATCGTGCCAAAATTGCCAAAGATGGAAAGCAGCCACAGCGAGCAAAAAAGGTAAGCCATGCCCACGATGTAGGTGAACTCGCGGAAATATTCCAACCATTTTTTCTTCCGCAGCACAAAACAAAATGCAACCAAAACCGCCCCAAAAACCACAAAACGCAACGGATAGTTCATGCCCAAAAAGTAATGTCGCCAATCGGTTTGGTAACCGGTTTCGGTGCCGAACCAGCTTCCCAAAGAAATCAACGCGAAAAGCCAGATCAAATGCGAATTGAGTTTGTAGGCGATAAAACCATACACAAAAACCGACAGTAAAAACAGCAGCGAGTAATGGCCGGAGCCGTTGTCAAACGTTTTGCCGAGGTAAGCAATGCAGTTGGCGGTAAACAAAATCCCCAAAAAAATCACGGCTTCGTTGCTGAACACTTTTTGCGGCGAAGTTTTTTTGAGCCTTCGTCCGCGTAAAAATAAAAAAGCAGCCAGAACACCGGAAAACAGACTGATCAAAATATCCGGCGTGTTGTACAATTGCTTCAGCCAGTTCAATACTTTATCGTCAATAATCAGCGAAGCAATGGCAATTAACCCGCAAAATAAAGCCACCCAAAAAGAGTATTGCGCCAGCCGTTTCCAGTCGAAACCTTTTACCGAATAACTGTTTTGCAGGTTTTTGGCCGTGGCTTCATCAAGCAAACCATGTTTTTGCCAAAAACTGATGGTTTCGTCCAGAAATTCGCTTTCGTTTTTATCGAGGTCTAATTTTTCCAAAGCCGAAATTTGAACGGAAAGATAAACGTTTTTTACGAAGAAAAGTAGGCCAGCACGCTTTCTTTATCGCGGCCTAATTGTTCGGTGAGTTCTTTTAGCCCGGCAAATTTGATGTCGTGGCGGATGAAGCTGTGGAAACTCATTTTCAAAGTTTGGTTGTAAATATCCTGGTTAAAATCAAAAATATTGACTTCGATATTCCGCGTCATGCCGTTGATGGTTGGGCGGTGGCCGATGTAGGCCATGCCGCGAAGCGGCGGAGGAGCGGGGAGTGGAGAGCGAAGAGCGGGAAGTGGGGAAATGGGAGCGGGAAGGTTGCCTTCAAGATTTTCTGCTCTCCGCTCACCGCCCACCACTCTAATTTCTACCGCATAAATCCCGTCGGCAGGAATCAGTTTATAACCTTCTTCGATAAAAAGATTGGCGGTTGGATAGCCCAAAGTACGGCCAATCTGGTCGCCGCGGATCACTTTTCCGGTGATAAAAAAAGCATAGCCTAAAAATTGGTTGGCCAAACTGATTTCTCCGTTTAGTACTGATTTACGTATTCGGCTGGAACTTACCGCAACTTCGTTAATATCCTGTTCCGGGATTTCTTCAATTTCGTAATTGTAAACGGAAGAAAATTGTTGCAGTTCTTCCAATCCGCCGCTGCGGTCTTTGCCAAAACGGTGGTCGTAGCCAATCACAATTTTTTTGGTGCCAATGCGGTTGACCAGTATTTCCCGGATGTATTCTTCGGCAGAAAGGTTGGAAAAATCGCGGGAGAAAGGCGTGATGATGAGATGGTCAATGCCCAAACCGGCCAGCAGTTCCGCTTTTTCCTCGATCGTAGTGATCAATTTCAGGTTCTGGTCTTCCGGCTGCAAAATCATCCGCGGGTGCGGAAAAAAAGTTAAGATCACCGTTTCGCCGCCGGTCTGCCTGGCCACTTCCTGCAATCGGGCAATAATTTTACGATGGCCAAGATGTACGCCATCAAAAGTGCCGATGGTAACAACAGCATTTTGCAGCGGCTTAAATTCCTGGATGTTGTGGTAAACTTGCATGCTGTTTTTATCAGGTAAATTTTAGGGTGATAAAAGAAGTATCAACCAACAGTGGCAATTTCAGTTTTGAGCGAGCGGATATGGTTCACCAGTTCCATTACCTCGTATGCATCGGTTAAGTTAAAGTTGCCGCTACGGGTTCGGGTTAATTTGGAAAGATAAGCGCCGTTGTTAAGCGCGGCGCCAAAATCATGCACCAATGAACGGATATAAGTGCCTTTGCTGCAAACCACGCGGAAATCAATTTCCGGCAGTTCGATGCGTGTAATTTCAAATTCGTTGATCGTTACTTTCCGTGTCCGGCGTTCTACTTCTTCGCCGCGGCGCGCTTTTTCGTACAAACGTTCGCCGTTTATTTTGATGGCTGAATGTGCGGGCGGAAACTGGTTGATCTCGCCTAAAAAAGCTTTACAATTTGCCTGGATTTGTTCTTCTGTAATTCCATCTAAAGAAAAAGTTTGACCAACCGAAGTTTCCAAATCATAAGATGGCGTGGTTGCGCCCAAAACCATTGTTCCGGTGTATTCTTTTTCTTCAGCCTGAAAAGTATCAATTTGTTTGGTCAGTTTTCCGGTACAAATAATCAGCAAACCGGTTGCCAGCGGATCCAAAGTTCCGGCGTGGCCAACTTTCAGTTTCAACGGTTTAAAAGCGTTGCGGATTTTGCCGACCACATCAAAACTCGTCCATTGATAAGGCTTGTTAATTAAAAGAAGTTCTCCTTCGGGGAAGTTGAAGTTTTTGGAGATGCTGTTTTTATCGGGCAAAATTTGATCGGTATTTGGGTTTTTTAAAAGGACACACCCCTAACCCCTCTCGAGAGGGGAAGTATGGCGGCTATCTTTGTGGTGTTGATATTCAGGATCGTATGTCAAATGTCGTTTGTGTAGCTTTCCCCTCTCAAGAGGGGCAGGGGTGTGTTTTGTAATGATGATATTCAAAATAACGATACTTCTTTTACCACCTGTTTTTTAGTCTTAGGCAGATAAATGTCCGGTAAAATATAAAGCGATCAGCACAATCCCAACAATAATACGGTACCAGCCAAATACTTTAAAGCCGTGTTTTTCTAAATAAGTAATGAACGTTTTGATGGCGAGCAAGGCCACTATAAAAGCAATAACGTTACCAATCAGTAAAAACTTGATTTGATCGCCGTCGAACATTTGCGCGTGGTGTTTATGGTAATCCCATAGTTCTTTTACGGTTGCGCCGAACATGGTTGGAACGGCCAGGAAAAAAGAAAATTCGGCTGCGGCCTTGCGCGAAAGTTTTTGGCTCATCCCGCCAACAATGGTTGCTGCCGAACGGGAAACGCCCGGAATTACGGCCAGGCATTGGAACAAACCGATTTTAAAAGCGGTGGCGTAATCTATTTCCTTTTCTTTATCTACAACAGGTTTGTTAAACCAATCGTCCACAAAAAGCAAAACAACGCCGCCAATCAGCAGCATGGCCGCTACCACAAGCGGGCTTTCGAGCAGTACATCAATCTTCTTTTTGAACAGAACACCCACAATTACAGCCGGAATAACGCCTGCAACTAATTTTAAATAAAAATCTATGGAACGAAAAAAGCGTTTGTAGTAAAGCACCACAACAGAAAGTATCGCGCCCAATTGGATGCAAACCTCAAACAGCTTTACAAAATCATTTTTGCCAATACCCATAAAGGCACTGGCAACAACCATGTGGCCGGTTGAGGAGATAGGCAGAAACTCGGTGATGCCTTCAATAATAGCAAGGATGATAACGTGGATCAGGTTCATGCTTTGGTTTCAGGCTTTTTTAAGATCGCATAAAAACCTACGCCAAAGCCAGCCAGCACCACAACCGGTGCCAGTACAATTTTGCGGAAATCGTAAATATCGGTATCGCCTGTCATTAGTAAAAAACCAACAACCACGATGGCCATGCTGATGAGCATCCAGCGGTAATTGCTTTGGTTAAATACAAAAGGTATCGGTTTTACCTCTTTTTCAGTGTGTTTGAGAGCCATTTTTATCGGTATAAATCGTAAAGTTTTAAACGGAGGAATTTGTTGACGGCCAGGAAAGTGCTGAAGCCGGAAATGAACATGCCCAGGCCAATGATGCCTAAAAAGATGATGCCGAATTCGGTGTAGTTTTTTAGCAGAACTAAATCCGGGATTTCGCGGTAGCCTAAATATAATAACCCAACCAAAAGGATAATGGCAATAAAACCGCCCAGCAAACCGTGCAGCAAAGCAAAGCCGACAAAAGGCCAGCGGATAAAGCTTTTTGTGGCGCCCACCAACTGCATGGATTTGATTAAAAACCGTTGCGAATAAATGGCCAGGCTGATGGTATTGTTGATCAATGCGATGGAAACGATGAGGAAAATGCCGGCAAAAGATAGTACAACAATACTAATGGAGTAAATATTTTTGTTCATCATATCAACCATAGATTCTTGATACCTTACTTCTTTTACCAATGGGTTTTTAAGTAGTTGTGCTTTAAGTTTGGTAATGTTAGCATTATTTGCATATTCAGCTTTCATGTAAATATCAATAGAAGAAGGCAGTACATTATAGCCTAAAAATTTAATTGCATCTTCTCCCAAATCTTTTTGAAGGTTACGGGCAGCAATTTCTTTAGGTACATATTGCGTTTGTTTTATTTGTGGATTTACACCTAACTGTTTTTGTAACTGAAAAATATCAGTTTCCTTGGCAACATCATCTACATAAACATTTAGTACAATGTTTTCCTTTACGTAATTAGATAATTTACGTGCATGTACCAAAATCAAACCCAGCAAACCCACCATTAGCAATACCATGGCAATGCTGATGACGGTAGAAATGTAAATCGTTTTTGTTTTTTTTGCCGAAGCGCTTGCTTCAAATTCTTCCAACATAACCCAAACCTTTTTGCGAAAATAGAAAAAGCACGTTCAAAGGTAAAACAATATCTATTTTAATTTCATCATACTGAAAAGCAAGGGCAAAGGTTTAACAATTATTAACAGATTATTCAGGCCAAATTTTTTGCAGAACTATTTGCGGCCATAACAGTTTTAGGTAGATAAAAACAGCATCATGGAAAAAGCAAACGACCCAAACAAACCCTCTCCTTCAGACGATAAAACTTTTGAAAAAGTAGATGAAGGCCATAAAAGCAAGCTGCGCAAAGAAGATTTAACTTACCACGATGACGATGCCAAAGCCAAAACCGAAAACCCGGCGGAGTATTACCAAAACGAGGAGCAGCCCGTACAGCCGATTAAAGATGCACCGAAGGAGGATTAGGGCGATGCTTCTTTTACCGGCATAAAATTGGTGTTGATAAGAAAAAGTAAACTTTTTTTAATGTCGTTAGGTCTGCAGGTTATTCTCAACAAACAACTTATATTTACCTATTCCAAGTTTAACTTTATTCCATGAACATCGAAACAAAATATAAAATTGTAGAAAAGATCATACAAACAGAGGATGATAGTTTGCTCGGAGAAATAAATTCGTTACTTGGTTTATCCGAAAACGATTTTTGGAAAGAAATTCCGCAAGAAGTAAAAGAGGCAATCCATCAGGCAAAAATACAGCTTGATCGTGGAGAAGGTATTGCAAACGAGCACGTTACGGCTGAAGTGAACAAGCGTTTTTTAAATAAGTAATGCCTTCTTACAATATTATCTGGTCGCCTTTGGCAAGATCAAGTTATTTTCAAATTTTGGAATATTTGGAAGAGCATTGGCCCATAAAAACCTTATTAGCAGCAATCCTTTACTTTTTCCTTATTCTAAAGAAAACGACGTTCATAAATGCGTAGTTGTAAAACAGGTAACACTATTTTATCGTGTAAAACCAACTGCTGTAGAATTACTGGTTTTTTGGGATAACCGGCAAAAGCCAAGCCAGGTGTTCTCTTAATTTCCAATCCGCTTCCAACTTTCGGAATATTCCAACTTCGCCCATACTTCTTTTACCGGCATAAAATTGGCGCTTCAAAACAATCAATTTTAACCAACCGATTCTTTATTTTAACCATTTAAGTCTTTTAGAAACTGTTTAAATTTATACAAGAAAAAATGTTGATGCTTCTTTTATGCCTATAAATTTTGTATTGGATATTATACCGGTACAGGAACCAAAAAAATACAATGATTTTTAGGTGATAAAAGAAGTATGGGAAGTATTTGAACAAAATTTAAACAGGTTCTTAACTAAACAAAAACGCCACATCTTCTTTGGTTATTTTTTTTATAAAACTGCTGTCTCCGTTGATCAAGTCATCGGCCAAAGTTTTCTTTTTTTGTTGCAATTGCAGTATTTTTTCTTCTACAGTATCTTTACAGATCATTTTGTAGGCAAATATTTTTTGGGTTTGGCCGATGCGGTGCGTACGGTCTACCGCTTGTTGTTCTGCTGCCGGGTTCCACCAAGGGTCAACCAAATAAACATAATCCGCAGCGGTAAGGTTGAGGCCAACGCCGCCTGCTTTTAACGAGATGAGGAAAACCTTGATGCTTTCGTCTTCCTGAAAACGCTTGACTTCGGTTTTGCGTTTGGCAAGCGGCGTACTGCCATCTAAGTAGCAATGCGCTATCGCTGCCTGTTCCAGTTCTTTGTTGAGGAGGTGCAGCATTTCTGTAAACTGCGAAAACACCAATAGTTTATGGCCGCCCGCGTTTTCGCGGATTTCGCGCATCAGTTCTTCTGTTTTTACAGATTCCGACACCGTTTCTACATCTTTTATCAATGCCGGGTGGTCGCAAATCTGGCGCAGCCGAAGCAACCCTTCCAGCACATAAATGCCAGATTTTCCCATGCCTTCCTCATCAATCTTTTTGAGCAGCAGGTTGCGGTAATAATTTTTATACTCATCATAAATGCTGCGCTGGGCTTTGTCCATGCTGCACCACAAAATCATTTCGGTTTTATCGGGCAAATCCGTGGCTACCTGTTCTTTGGTGCGGCGCAGCATAAAAGGATAAACCATCCGGCGCAATTGTTCTGCTTTTTGCTTGTCGCCAAACTTATCAATCGGGTTGGCAAACTCCTGCTTAAAAAATTCGCGCTGGCCTAAAAAACCGGGGTTGATAAAGTTGAACTGGGCAAACAGATCATACGTGTTGTTTTGTATCGGCGTTCCGCTCAATATCAACCGGTTTTTAGCTTTTAGCAGTTGTAACGATTTGGTAACCTGTGCATCCGGGTTTTTAATCGCCTGGCTTTCATCCAAAATTAGATAATGCCAATTGAACTTGGATAAATGCTCGACATCCAACCGTACCACGCCGTAACTTGTTAAAATCAAATCGAACTGCTCAAAATGTGCATCGTCGAAACTGCGCATGTTGCCATAATAAGTATGGTATTTTAAATCCGGACAAAATTTGTCCAGTTCGTTTTCCCAGTTAAAAATAAGCGAAGTCGGGCAAACGATAAGTTGTGTGCTGCCCGGATTTTTCTCCTTTAAAAACTGTAAAAAAGTAATGGCCTGCAACGTTTTGCCCAAACCCATGTCATCGGCCAAGCAACCGCCCCAGCCCAAATCGTCCAGTGCCTGCATCCATTGGAAACCGGCCAATTGGTAAGGCCGAAGTTGCACATTTATGGCAGCAGAAGGCGGCTGGTACGTTTGCATTTCGCTGAAATTGGCCAGTTTTTGTTTCTTCTCAGCGATTTCTAATTGTATGTCTTTGTTGTTTAGCTTGTCGCCCAGTTCATCCAGCAAACTGTAATGCAGCTTGCTTATGCGTACCCTGCCTTCTTTTTCATTGCCGACTTTTAGCAACAGCCCGTATTGCTCCAGCCATTCGGTTGGGATGATGCCCAGCGTACCGTCATCCAGCAAAATTGCTTCCTGCTTGTTCAAAATAGCTTTGCGGACAGCGGCAAGCGGAACCTGCTGGTCGCCCCAATGTATTTCTATTTTCAGGTCGAACCAATCAATGCCGCTTCCTGCTTCAATATCAAAAGTTGGCGTGTTGGTATTGTAGCGGAAGTTTTTTAAATCTTGTAACCCAAAAACAGGAAAACCCGCTTCCTGCACCTGCTGGATCATGTTTAAAAACCAGTTGCCTTTCATCACCTCTGCAAAAGGCAAAAAGTAATACAGGTTGTTGCGCTGCGTTGCAAATTTGGGGTGCAAGGTGCGCAGGTATTCGTAAAGCTTTTTTTCTTCGGGTTTATTTCTTTGGATAATTTTGATGCTGCCCCCGGTTTGCTGGATATGCTCCAAACCGTCATCGTAATCCATCAAAATATCGTTGTACAAAAAGCGTGGTTTCAGCATCAAAAACTTATCTTCAAACTCACTTAAAAGTAATTGCGGCTGCGGATCCAGGGAATCTGTTTCGTAGTTGAGTGAACTGCTAATCGTAACCGGATATTTTGCCTGTAAAGGAAGTATGACGTTGCGGACAACTTCCAGCTTGTCGGCAACCGGAAATTTAAGCAATCCTCCTTTAAAGTTTTGTGCCAGCAACAAGTCTTCCGGGTTTTGCAACAGGTAAAGGGTGCCGCCTGCTTCTAAAATAAGCCCGCTTCTTAAAACTTTTGCTTCACCTGCCGGTAAATCTTCGCCTTCCGGTTTAAAATCAATTTTTATGGTGATAAAACGTTCATCGGCAGTAGCCTCAAAAAACAATTGGACCGAGGTTTTGCTTAATTTTACCGGTTTAACGTTGGCATTGCTAAAACGGCCTTCGTTCAACTGGTAAACAAAGGGTTCCTCGCAAAGCTTGGGCCATAAGTTCTGTAAAAGTTGCAGGTAATGTTTTTTTAATTGTTCCCTGTCGCTTTCGCTGATCTGGTTCCAGGGGTTTGAATAGCTGTTTAAGTACGAATGGCCTTTTTGCGCCATCCATTCCACTAATTTCTGGTCGCTGAATTCCAGGATTTGATAAAAAATTTCGTCGCTTAGGGATTGCAGAAAAGGAAGGTTGCTTTGGTTATGCAGCACTAATTTTTTCAGGTCCTGTTTTCCGTTCTTGTCCCGCACAAAAACCGTTTCCAGTTCAAAACCAATATGCCTGGCCGATGTAAAATTAAACAGGAAACCAATTTCAAAATCGAGCATCGTACCGGCAGGCAGTTGTGGCCTCAGCATATTGTACGAAGTTTCCGTATTTCCTAAAATGCTTTGTTTAATACCGTGTAAAAACGCCGTATTGCCGGCCGGGATTAAATAAGCAGGTTTTTTGGCCAGCGTTAATTCTCCCCAGGGCGTAACCTGCCATTCAAAATCTTTTGCTTCCGGATCGTTCAGGCTGAGGCCGTAATTAGACAGTATTTTATTTTTTTCTTCGGTAAAAAGCTTAAAACGGCTGAAGTAAAAACGGCCGTGATGGTATTCCAGATAAGCAAAACTGCCCAACACATGCTTGCATAATGGATAGCTTTTATCGCCGCAGGTGCAGCGTGTTTTAAAGCCGTTACTGCCATCAAACACCATATCCACGTCGCAAATATTTTTTGATTTTTCGTAATAACTAAAGCACTGGTGCGGCAGGTTTATAGGCCCGGGCTTTAAATTATTGATGATTTTGCTGAGGTTGCTTTGGCTGATGTTGCCGGAAAATTTTTGCAAAGTATAGCTGGTGATATACTCCATTTTAAAATGGAAATAACCTTCTGCATCGAGCTTGATTTGTTTTGTTGCCGGGATTGTTGTTGCGCTTTGTTCGCCTTTATCAAACAACCTTTTTTGGATTACAAGTGCCGCGGCAACGCAATGTTTGCAATCATCAAAGTCAAAAAAAGCCTCACATTCGCATACGATGCCCAAATCAGCATAACTACTGTCTTCATAAACATCAACCGTATAACTATACCGGCTGCTTTCGCTTGGGACATGGAGCGTGTAGCTTTCTTTATCAATGCTTTCCTCAACTTTTATAGGTTTGCCCAAAAAGATGCGGCTACCTTTATCTAACTGTGCTTTGGATTGTTTATCGAGATATTGGTTGATTTTATCAATAAATTGCATTTGCAAAGATAAAAAGAAGTGAAAAACTTAGCGTCTGTTTAAATTTTGTCCGGCCTGTTTGTCATGCTTCTTTTATGCCCTAAAAATTTGGATCTTGTAGGTTTGGCTAAAGCCATTTTTGTTCCCTTTGCTACCGTCCCATGAATGGGACGGTAATGAATACCTTAACTTCCCTAAACTGGCTTAGCCCGTAAAACCATTCATTGCCGTTTGGCTTTAGCCAACGGTTAAATGGGCAGAAGGAGACCAAGGCTTTAGCCAAAATTAAGCGCAAATTTTAAAAGGGGCTTCCTGCTTTTCTAACTTTCGGTCTTTTCCGAATTCCTCGATGCTTCTTTTATCGGTATAAAATTGGTGTTATAAATTTTATATGCTACAATTACCGTTCACTAAAATGGGTTACGGTAAGGCCAATAATTTCTCCGTTTTTGTATCGGTATAAAATATCGTCTTCGCCCAGTTCACTATCATCCGCAGGAACCGGCGGGCCGAAGTTGACGTACATTACATCGGCTTCTTTATCAAAACGGATGTGCGAATTATCAGCATTGCTGTGGCTTACTGCTTTGAGTGCCTGCATAATATCGTTAATAATTACTTCTGCCATAAAATCTTTCGTTTTAAAAGTTTGTTGGTTTTGGATGTAAAATAAGCTGTTAAAACCTTTAATTCAATAAAGGAATAATATGCAATAGTTTAATAAACAGATCACGTAAATGAACAAATTGATCAGGATTTAAAGCTAATGTTGTTCCTATATTTAAAAATTGATTAACTAACACGGATTTCCAATCAAACTTGTTCAACCGATCTAAACCTTCTGCTAAGTAATCTAATCTTTGATTAATACTTTCTAATTGTAAAGGATTGATATCAAATTGCTTAGGTATTAATTGCTTTAAATCGTTCAATGATAGCTTAATTTGTTGCTTTTCATTTAATGAGAAGAAAGAATTATCTCCGCTTTCTGACTCATTAACGTTTAGTAATGTATTTCCTTTTTGATATTCCTCCCATAAGTCTACTTCTAATTTATCAGCAATATATTCTTTTAAAGATCTATTAATCCAGTTGTTAAATTGATCACAAATGTCATCTATAGAAGCATAGTTCATGCGAGGGAACCATATACTATATTGCATAGAGGGCGAGTAGATAATAGTGCGATAATTGAATAGATCAAAAGAATCATCTGAAATTCTAATATTAAACTTTAAACCTGTAGGTTTATCATTTTCTGCATATTCTATATATACGTCTTCAATACTTGCTGTTTGTTCTGAAGTGTAATTAAAATTTTTAACATCTAATCCGCTTTTTTGTATAGTTGCGAATATTTGGTTTTTATGTTTAACTCTCATCAATAACTATTTTATTAATCTATAATTCTGACTCATCTGTACATTTTTAAATGATTCCTTATTCCTTTCTTAAGCAGTAAGAAAACTTGTTTAAGATACATTTTCCATACTTCTTTTACCATCATAATTTCGGTACGCAACAATAATCAATTTTTAACC
This sequence comes from Mucilaginibacter sp., assembly GCF_041088075.1. Lineage (GTDB taxonomy): Bacteria > Bacteroidota > Bacteroidia > Sphingobacteriales > Sphingobacteriaceae > Mucilaginibacter_A. Next base: position 54,412 of record NZ_JBGCVY010000033.1, read on the forward strand.
ACCCAATTTTTTTATTTTCGCAGTTCAATTCTCCCGGACAAGCGAAAATGGATTATCAGTTTAAAAAAATAGAAAGCGAATGGCAACAGTTTTGGGCCGAAAACCAGACTTTTAAAGCCGAGAACCATTCTTCCAAACCTAAATATTATGTGTTGGACATGTTTCCGTACCCTTCGGGCGCAGGTTTGCACGTCGGCCATCCGCTGGGTTACATTGCTTCGGATATTTTTGCGCGCTACAAACGATTAAAAGGTTTTAACGTGCTGCACCCAATGGGCTACGATTCTTTCGGGTTGCCGGCCGAACAATATGCCATACAAACCGGGCAACATCCGGCTATCACCACCGAACAAAATATTGCCACTTATCGCCGTCAGTTGGATCAAATTGGTTTTTCTTTTGATTGGAGCCGCGAAGTGCGCACCAGTTCGCCGGATTATTACAAGTGGACGCAATGGATTTTTATGCAACTGTTCAATTCCTGGTACAATTTGGAAACAGACAAAGCAGAACCCATCTCCACCTTAATCCAAAAGTTTGAGGCCGAAGGAAATCATGCGATAAAAGCAGCATCTGATGAAGATGTATTGAGTTTTTCTGCGGAAGAATGGATTGCTTTTTCCAACATCGAAAAGCAGGAACAACTGCTAAAATACCGCTTAACTTACCTCCGCGAAAGCACCGTTAACTGGTGTGCTGCTTTAGGAACCGTTTTGGCCAATGATGAAGTAAAAGACGGATTTTCTGAACGTGGTGGTTATCCGGTGGAGCAGAAAAAAATGATGCAGTGGAGCATGCGCATTACCGCGTATGCCGAACGTTTGCTGCAAGGTTTGGATATGATTGACTGGCCGGAACCGCTGAAAGAAATGCAGCGCAACTGGATCGGCAAAAGTGTTGGCGCGATGGTTGAATTTGAAGTTGAACCGGTTGTGGGTAATTTTAAATTATCGCAGGATAGCCCGTTAGAACCGGCCAAAATCGCCGTTTTTACCACGCGCGTGGATACCATTTTCGGCGTTACTTTCGTGGTTTTGGCACCGGAACACGAACTGGTGAAAGATTTAACCACACCGGATCAGCGCGAAGCTATTGAAGCTTACATTGATCAGGCAAAAAAAAAATCGGAACTGGATCGCATGGCCGATACCAAAACTGTTTCGGGCGCTTTTACGGGCAGTTATGTTGTCAATCCTTTAAATAATGATAAAATCCCGGTTTGGATTGCCGATTATGTTTTGGCCGGATACGGAACCGGCGCGGTAATGGGCGTTCCCTCTGGAGATGCGCGCGATCATCGTTTTGCCACACATTTTAACTTGCCGATTGTGGCCATTTTAGATACTCAAAAAGAGGTGGTAAAAGAAGCAGATGCCACCAAAGAAGGCCATTACATCAATTCCGGTTTTATCAACGGAATGAATTATAAAGAAGCAACGGCTACAGTTATTGCCAAGTTGGAAGAAATGGGTGCCGGAAAAGCCAAAGTTAACTTTCGTATGCGTGATGCGATTTTTGGCCGACAGCGTTACTGGGGCGAACCTGTTCCGGTTTATTTTAAAGAGGGTTTGCCGCAGTTGATTGATGAAAGCGAACTGCCTTTGGTTTTGCCCGAAGTGGACAAATATTTACCAACAGAAAGCGGCGAACCACCATTAGCGCGTGCCGAAAACTGGAAATACCAAAACGAATTTGAATACGAATTAAGCACCATGCCGGGCTGGGCAGGCTCAAGCTGGTACTGGTATCGTTATATGGCGACCAAAGAGGAAAGAGCGGAGAACGTTTTCGCGCCAAGAGAAGCTATAGATTACTGGAAAGATGTGGATTTGTACATCGGCGGCAGCGAACATGCAACCGGGCATTTACTGTACAGCCGTTTCTGGAACAAGTTTTTAAAAGATTTGGATTTGGTCGTGGAGGAGGAGCCTTTTAAAAAGCTGATTAACCAGGGGATGATTCAGGGAGTGTCTGAGAAAGTATTTAGAAGCATTGGTAAAACAAAAATGATTTGGTATCATAATGAACATAATAATCGATACTCGTACATACCAACGCCAGATGGAAATGCATATAATGTTTACTATTCTGAAGACGCAACATTCCAAAGCGATTCAACGCAATTATCAAATGTTCCTATCAGTTTATGCAATAAATCTATATTAGATATTAGTAAATACATTGAACAATTTGATTTGGATTACAATGATACAATCTTCATAACCAAAGATGCTTGTCTTTTCAAGGGGCAATGGTATGATCAAAGTAGTGAAAGCGAATTAGTACCATATAAACCAAGTTCTAATCAACAACAAAGGGATTTTTACACTAAATCCGAGGTTGAGAAAATGTCTAAATCCAAATGGAACGTAGTCAATCCGGATGAAATGATTGAGCGTTACGGGGCGGATACCTTGCGGATGTACGAAATGTTTTTAGGTCCCTTGGAACAATCCAAACCCTGGAACACCAACGGTATTGAAGGCGTTTTCAAGTTTCTGCGGAAATTTTGGAAACTGTTTCATGATGATGCCTTTAATTTTAGGGTGATAAACGAAGCACCAACCAAAGCCGAACTCAAATCGCTCCACAAAATCATTAAAAAAGTGGAGGATGATGTGGAACGTTTTTCGTTCAACACTTCGGTTTCCAGCTTTATGATTGCGGTAAATGAGCTAACCGAAATTAAGTGTGCTAAAAGAAGCATCCTGCAAGATATGGTCGTGATCTTGTCGCCTTACGCGCCGCACATCTGCGAAGAATTGTGGAAACTGCTGGGCAACGAGGCCGGAATTTTATCTTATGCTGAATTTCCAAAATTTAACCCGGAGTTTTTAGTGGAAGATGCTTTTTCGTACCCGATTTCCATCAACGGAAAAACAAAAACCAACTTGAATATTCCGCTTGATTTAGACCAAAAAGAAGTTGAAGCAATGGTTTTGGCCGATGAAAGCGTACAAAAATACCTGGCCGGACAACAACCTAAAAAAGTGATCGTCGTAAAAGGCCGCATTGTAAATATGGTGGTTTAGTGGGGTGAAAGGTAAAAGGTTGGCCAGGTTCAGCCTTTCGCCTTCCTACCTTTTACCTTACAACCTTCCCAAGTAATGCTTCTTTTACATATGTTTTTTCATTAACGCTGTAACAATTCCCACTTTTGCACCTCCAAACCCAAAATCTTATCCGAATGAAATCTTTACTTCTACTTTTTGCTTTTTTTATACTCAGCTTTACCGTGCAGGCGCAGTTTCCTGGCGGCGGCGGTGGCGGCAGTTCTGTTACCGGCCGTATTGCCGGTTCTGTGGTGGATTCTATATCTAAAAAACCGATTGATTATGCCACCATCACACTGTTCCGCAGCGGCGGAAAAGCACCTTTGAACGGTGTGGTTACCGATAGCAAAGGAAATTTCCGCATTGATAACCTGAACCCGGGCAAATATAAAATTACCGTCAGCTTTATCGGTTATCCCACCAAAACCTTCGACCCGGTTACCACCACGCCTGCAAAACCGGATGCCAATTTGGGTACGGTGCGTTTATCTCCATCAGGTAGGATGTTAAAAGGAGTGGAAGTTGTAGGGCAGCAAGCCCTTGTTGAAAACCATATTGATAAATTGGTTTACAATGCTGAAAAGGATATTACAACGTCTGGCGGAAACGCGACAGATGTGTTGCGTAAAGTGCCGCTTTTGTCGGTTGATTTGGATGGCAACGTTTCGCTGCGCGGCGATCAAAACGTGCGTGTATTGATCAACGGTAAACCTTCCGGCGCTTTATCTACCAGTTTGGCGGATGTGTTGCGCACCATTCCAGCAGACCAAATTAAAAGTATTGAAGTGATTACTTCGCCATCGGCAAAATACGATGCAGAAGGTTCTGGCGGTATCATCAATATCATTACCAAAAGCAGCAAAGCATCAGGTATCAGCGGCTCGATAAGTGGCGGTGTGGGCACGCGGCAAAACAACGGCAACATCAACCTAAACTATAAGCATAACCGGTTTAGCCTGGGCGCCAATATTGGTGGCAACGGTGCCTGGCCGCAAACTTCTTTGGTTGATTTTAACAGTGTTACCGGTCCCGTTACACGCACACAATCTTCCCAGTCCAGGACTACGCGTGTTGGTGTTCGTGGCTCGATCAACGGAAGTTATGATTTTAACGATTTTAACTCGATCACCACAAATGTTACGATCAACAGCATCGCCATGAAAAACAAGGGTATGGGTTTTAGCACCAACAGTTTGTTTGGCGCCACTGCCGGTTACACCAGTGATAACTACAACAAAACCAGTTTGGGCGGTTTTGACTGGAGTGCCGATTACACCCACAAATTTAAAAAACAAGGCGAAGAACTGACCATTGCCGGCCAGTGGAGCCATACAGCGGCAACAAACGATTACGCTACCGAATACTTTGGCGTTCCTGCTGCCTTTATCCGTTTCACCCCAAACCAAAACGGTACGAATGATGGTACAAACAATGAATACACTGCCCAGGCTGATTACAGTTTGCCTATCGGCAAAAAGATCAAGCTGGAAGCTGGCGGCAAATCAATTTTCCGTCGGATCAACAGTGATTTTGAGGTTTTTCAGCAAAACAACAACACCGGGCCGTATTTGCTGAACGATACGGCATCAAACCTGTACAAATACAACCAAAATGTGTACGCAGGTTATACTGTGGCAACTTTTACCTTGCCTAAAAGTTACAGTCTGCAAGTTGGCGCACGTGTAGAAAACACGCAGATTGATGGTACGCCATCCAACAGCACGCAGCCCAGCTTATCGCCGTTTTCTAACTCGTACACTACTTTTGTGCCAACCATTGCAGTGTCCAGGGCTTTAAAAGGCGGCAACAGTGTGAAACTGAACTATACCAAACGGATAACTCGCCCAAGCTTAACCCAAATCAATCCGTTTATCAACAAAGCCAACGCGGATAACCAAACGCAAGGCAGCCCGGCTTTATCGCCAGAGGTTAGCCAAACGGTAGAGTTGGGCTATACCGCTTTTATCAAAAGTTCGGTGGTTATTTTATCTACCTACTACAAACACACCAACAACCTGATCGAAGGCATTGCCACTTCTTTGTATGATACGGATTTGGGCCGTAATATCACCAGGACCAACTTTTTAAATATTGGTAAAAATAACTCGATAGGTGTAAGTGCGTCCGGTTCCGTCAACCCGGTAAAACCGCTGACCATCAGGGGAAGCGCGAGTGTTTACACTTATGATGCCTCTGCAAGTTCTGCTTTGTTAGCACAGCAAAGTAGTAACAATACTTATATCCAGTATAATATTTTTACAGGTGCATCATTAGCACTGAAAAAAGGCTTTGCAGCCGAATTATTTGGCGTTTTCAATTCAAAACGACGTAATATACAAGGTACTGGCCCTGCCTTTAACATTTATGGTTTAGGGTTGAAAAAAGACATTATTGCCAAGAAGTTTACTTTGGGTTTAAATGCGTTATCTCCGTTTCAAAAGTATCTGCACTTAAATACCAATATCAACAGTGCTAACCTTACCCAAACTCAAACTATATCGTATCCTATACGCTCGTTCGGTATTTCGTTCAGCTACAACTTTGGCAAGATTACTTACGGACAACAGGCCAAGAAAAAAGGTGTTAACAATGATGATATTATGCCTGGCGATACCGGCAACGGTGGCGGCGGCGTTCCATCGGGTGGCGGCGGAAGGCCACAATGATTTTTACCCGATAAAAGAAGCATTCAAAATCCGGCTATTAACAGCCGGATTTTTTTGTTTCGGATTGGCAGGCTTTCACCTTTCAACCCTTAACCTTTCGCCTTTTTCACCCTTTTCAAAACCAATAAATTCTGCGCGTTGGTGCTGATGCCGCTGATATTGTTTTGGTACAGGTTGACCAGTTGATAATAATACAAAATAACAATCGGCGCTTGTTCTATCACCAAAGCATCCATTTGCCGGTACAGTTTAAAACGTTCCTGCTCGGTTTTGGCCTGATAACTGGCCTCAAACAAACGGTCAAAATCCGGATTGTAAAAAGCCGTATAATTTGGGCCGAAAGGGACTTTGTTGCGCGAGTAAAAAACAGAAAGGTAATTTTCGGCATCCGGATAATCGGCAATCCAGTTCCCTCTAAAAAAGTTGATGCTGTTTTTAGCGATCATTTCCCGCAAACTTGCGCCCTGTGTAACTTCAACCCGTGTTTTGATGCCAACTGCATTCAATTGCCCCTGCACAAATTCGATCAAATCGCGGTAAGTTGTGGTTGTATTTAACAAGATTTCCGGAACGGGATGCGCGTTGTTGAAACCCGCTTCGGCCAATAGTTGCCGCGCTTTTTCCGGGTCGTAATGGTAGCCTTTTACCTGCATCTGCTCAAAACCAGGCATTCCCAAAGGAACAAAACCAGCGTGGCCAGCCGTAGCCACACTGTTGCGCAGGTACTTCACCATTTTCTCCCGGTCAATGGCATAATTGATAGCTTGCCGTACTTTTTTAAACCGTAACGGAGAAGTTTTAACGATGGCCAAATCGGTATCCACCAGCATCCCTAAATATTCCGTATTTAAATAAGGCCGTATTTTTAGCTGAAATTTGCCCTGGTATTTTTTAGTGATTTTACCCGATTTGGTCAAAATATCATCGCGGTAACTGCCGTCTATATCGTTGAAAAAGTCGAGGTTATGCTTTACAAACTCCATAAATGCCGTTTGTTTATTGGTGATAAAAGAAGCACGGACGGCATCGAGATAAGGCAAACGGTGGCCGTTTTCCGTCTCCCAGTATTTTTCGTTTTTAAGGAAGACCAGCACTTCGCCTTCTTTCCAATACTTAAATTGAAACGGGCCGGTGCCGATGGGATGGCTGCGAAAATCTTTTCCATAAAAATCAACCACTTCATGCGGCACAACTGAGCAATATTGTGCCGTAAGCAAACTCAGCATGGGCGGAAAAGGACGGCGCAGGTTGATGATAAAGGTAGAATCATCGGGTGCCTGGAATGCTTCTTTTACCGCTACTTTATCGCTGAAAATCCAGGAACCGGAAGAGCCGACTTTAGGGTCCGTCAACCGGTAAAAACTGTACACAAAATCTTTCGCCACTGCTTTCCGGCCTTTTCCGTTTTTAAATTGTGCGGCGTCATGAAAAAAAACATCGTTGCGGAGATGAAAAGTATAATGCAGCCCATCCGCAGAAACTTCCCAAGATTTGGCAATGCAAGGTTTGGTTTTCAGGCTGTCATCTATTTGCACCAAACCGTTGTACAACTGGTTGTCGCACCACAAAGCATTTTGGTTTCGTGCAAAGGCCGGGTCAAGCGAGGTGAGCGCATCGTCCATGTTAAAGTTGAAAACCGTTTTGTTGGATTGATCTTTGGAAAAACAGCCGCACAAAAAAAACAGGCATAAAAGAAGTATTGCGAGTAAACCTCTGTCTTGGTTCTTGTTATTTTGAATATTTGCTTTTGGTAGATCTGCGCCCTGGTCCTCGTTCTCCCTTCGAAGGGGATTAGGGGGATGACCTTTCTGATTCTGCTTTTCCTCAAATTCCTCCACAAAAAGTTTCAAAGTCCGCACCACATTCAAAAAATCATACAAAACCTCATCATCTTCAAATCGAATAACGCTATAACCCAATCCCTCCAATTTATTATCACGAATAATATCCCGTTGCGCGTGTTCTTCATTCTGATGGCTTTGGCCGTCTAATTCAATTACCAGTTTCAAATCTTTGGAAAAAAAATCAGCAATGTAATTACCAATTGGCCTTTGTCGTAAAAATGAACAACCGCAAAGTCCTTTAGCCCGAAGTAAATCGCTCCAAAGCCTGATTTCTGCCGGTGTAGAATTATTGCGGAGATTGCGGGCGAATCCTTTATTTTGTGGGTTGTAATGGTTGTTCAAAATATTTTTATTGGTTTGAAGGTCATCCCCCTTGCCCCCTTCAAAGAGGGAAGAGGACCAGGGCGTTGATCTTGCAAGCGTTTGATAAAGAGTGAAGTTATAATTTAATCGTTTGTGAATCAAAAAAGAATCATTTCCCTGCTGGCCGCCGGAACCGAAATTATATGCGAACTGGGTTTGGAAGCACAATTGGTTGGCCGTTCGCACGAATGTGATTTTCCGGAAAGTATTTTGCATGTGCCGGTTTGCTCTTCGGCGATGCTGGATCCGAATGCAAATAGTTTGGAAATAGACAAACAGGTAAAAGGCAGCTTAACCGACGCACTTTCTTTTTATCAGCTTGACCGCGAACTGATCAAGCAACTCAAACCGGACGTCATCATCACCCAAACACAATGCGAGGTTTGCGCCGTGAGTTTTAGCGATGTAGAAAAAGCATTGGAAAATTTGCTGGATCATCCCGTTCAAATTATCTCGCTGGAACCTAATAACCTCGATGCTGTTTTTACCGATATAAAAACAGTATCACAGGTTTTGGGCGTGCCCGATCGCGGAGCAGATTTGACAGAACGGATGCAGGAACGAATGGAACTGATTCGGCACAAGCTCAAATTCATCACCCAAAAACCAACCGTGGCTTGTATCGAATGGATTGAACCGTTGATGATGGCCGGAAACTGGACGCCGGAAATGGTGGAAATTGCAGGCGGACAAGCTATTTTAGCGCAAAGCGGAAAACATTCGCCGGCTATTGATTGGATGGATTTGGTGGAGGCTGATCCCGAAATCATCATCGTGATGCCTTGCGGTTTTAATATCGAACGGACTTTGAAGGAAATGGACACGTTGCTGCAGCAACCGTATTTTAAGGATTTGCAGGCTGTAAAAAACAACCGGCTTTTTATTGCCGATGGAAACCAGTACTTTAACCGTTCCGGTCCGCGTATTGCCGATTCGGTTGAAATTTTAGCGGAGATCATCAATCCAAAACAGTTTATTTTTGGTTATGAAGGTACAGGTTGGATAAAATTTAGTGTGTAAAAGAAGCATCATGGGCAAGAAAATCAAACTATCAGATATTTCCACTTCTCCCGAAGAAAAAATAACCAAAGAAGAAGCGGCCAAAGAAAGCAGCAAACTGATTGAAAAACTGGCGGAAATCCAGGATAAATTGTATGCCCAAAAGAAGTACGATGTGCTGATTATTTTGCAGGGGATGGACGCTTCGGGGAAAGACAGCGCAGTTGAGCATGTTTTTTCGGGCGTAAACCCGGCCGGGTGCAGGGTAAAATCATTTAAAGCGCCAACGGAAGAGGAACTGGCACATCATTTTTTGTGGCGGATAAGTAAAGAATGCCCTGAAAAAGGCATGGTTCAGATTTTTAACCGCTCGCAGTACGAAGATATTTTGGTGCCTTCCGTCAACAAATCCATAGACGATAAACTGATTAAAGCGCGTTGCGAAGAGATTAACTGCTTTGAAGGCGGTTTGGTAAGGAACAATACTATTATGATGAAATTCTATTTGCACGTTTCGCAAAAAGAACAGGAAGAACGCTTGCAGGCACGCAAAACCAACGAATACAAACGCTGGAAATACCAGCAGGAAGATATTGCCGCCATCAAAAAGCACGACGATTTTGCCAAAGTTTACGAATATATTTTTGAGCATTGCGCCGAAGCTGCCCCTTGGAACATTATCCCTGCCGATAAAAAATGGTATAAAAACTATGCTATTTTAAATACAATTGTGCTGGAACTGGAAAAGTATGAGATCCATTTTCCAAAGGTGGAGTTGTAGGATTTTTACAAATCTTCGGCTGAAACTATCAATATTTTAGGCAAATCATTGCTTTTTAAAATCGAACTTACTTTTTCAATATACGGTTGCAAAGTTTGATGTTTATTGTCTTTGGCCAATAATACAATAAATTTTAAATCTACCTTATTTAGGTTTTGCTGGTTTTTTAGGTTTTTGTCTAAGGTGATAAAAATATCAAAACCATTAAAAGCTGCCAAACCTAAAAGTTCGCCGTTTTTCTTTCCTAACCAGCCCATGTCTCTCACTGTTTTCACAAAATAACCTTCCCCAAAATCGTACTTAACTTTGGTTGGCATGTTTTCGTCAAGCAAAATTTTCACTAAGCAATTTTTCAGATGTTAGCGTTTTGCTTGCCATTTTAAGAACTTGTTGGGCGTATTCTTTTTTTACAGTCGGAAAATTTTCTAAAAATTCGTCCAAGGTTTCTCCTGTTTCAACATAATCAAACAAGGCTTGGATAGGCACACGTGTTCCTGTAAAAACGGGAGTTCCGCCCATGGTTTCCGGGTCAATATTAATTGCGCCGTAATTCATCGTTTATTGTTTTTGGTGATATCAAAACTACAAAAATAATTCTGAAGGTTGAATTGGTATTTAATCACGACTATTTCTATTCGGCGTATTTTGTTTTGAAACCAGTTGGCTGCCCTTGTGTTCTTCCTAAAAATATACCGATAAAAGAAGCATCATGGCAGCACTGTTTAAACCATTAACCATAAAAAGTATTGAACTAAAAAACCGGATTGTGATTTCGCCGATGTGCGAATATTCGAGCGTTGATGGTTTTGCCAACGATTGGCATTTTGTACATCTTGGCAGCCGCGCGGTTGGCGGTGCCGGTTTAATCATTACCGAAGCAACCGCGGTTTCTCCGGAAGGCCGGATTACACCAGACGATTTGGGGATTTGGAAAGATGAACATCTAACAGAACTAAAAAAGATCGTCGGTTTTATCCATCAAAACGGTTCGGTTGCCGGTGTGCAGTTGGCGCATGCGGGAAGAAAAGCAAGCCATCAATCGCCTTGGAAAGGCGGAATGCTGATCCCAAGCAATGAACCGGAAGGCTGGCAAACGGTTGCACCAAGTGCCATTCCGTACAAAGAAGGGACCGAAACGCCAATGGCTTTGGACGAAGCCGGACTGGCAAAAGTAATCAGCGATTTTAAGGAAGCAACCAGAAGGTCTGTCGAAGTTGGTTTTAAAGTGGTTGAACTTCATGCCGCGCATGGTTATTTGCTGCACCAGTTTTTATCGCCGCTAACCAACCAGCGGACGGACGAGTACGGCGGTTCTTTTGAAAACCGGATCCGCTTTTTGCTGGAAGTAACGGTAGCCGTACAGGAAGTTTGGCCTAAGGATTTGCCGTTGTTTGTCCGTATTTCGGCAACGGATTGGGCAGAAGGCGGTTGGAGCCCGGAAGAATCGGTTAAACTTTCAGTAATTTTAAAAGAAAAAGGTGTTGATTTGATGGATTGCTCTTCCGGCGGATTGGTTTCCTGGCAAAAAATAGCAGCAGGCCCAAATTACCAAGTTCCGTTTGCCGAACAGATTAAAAAAGAAACCGGCATACTGACTGGTGCTGTTGGTTTGCTTACCCAAGCAGAACAAATGGAGGAAATCATTGCCGGCGGACAAGCTGATTTGGTATTGATTGCCCGGGAATCTTTGCGCGACCCATATTTTCCACTACATGCGGCGCAAGAATTAGGCGTGGATGTAAAATGGCCAGTGCAATATGAACGGGCAAAGCATCAGCATAAATAATGATTTTTAGGTGGTAAAAGAAGCATTGGTTCAATTGCCACGATACTTCTTTTACAGCCAAAAAGTTGGTCTGGCATAAATTTATGAGCCTTAAAGGGCTCATTTTTCCAAATATCATGTTCACCTAAAACCCCCAGATTATTTATTTCCAACTTCCAGTACAATTACCTGGTCAGGGTCTTCTGCTGTGGGCTGCTGCACTTCTAATAATAAATTTTTATTTTGGAGGCCAACTTTTACAGGACGCTTTGTTTTAAGCAAATATGCCTTTTTGATTTGTTTATAAGGAAAGTTTTCCAGGGTAAGGCTGTTCCCTTCGGGATTTAAAGGGTGTACATATACCTTTCCGGATACCTGCGTTAAACAGCCCCATTTTTGCGGCCTGATGAAACCGCCTTTGGTTTGATAAATGCTTTCGCCGTAAGTTTTTAACCAAGTGCCCATCCAATTAATGCGGTCCTGAAATTCCTGTTGGATCTCGCCGTTAGGCATTGGGCCGATGTTAAGTAAAAGATTGCCCCCGTTTCCTGCCGATCTTACCAAAAGGTTAACAAGCTGTGCTGGTGTTTTATAGGTAGTGTCTGTAAGGTTAAACCCCCAACTGTTGTTAATGGTGGCGCAGGTTTCCAGCGGAAGGCCGGAGATTTTTTGAAAACTTAACCCGCTTGTGTTTTCGCCGGGCACATCCTGTTCAAACATTTGAAAATCCTCACCGGGTAAAGGCGACATGTGGTGGTTATTGCCAATTAGGCATTGCGGTTGCAGCCGGTGAATCAGGTCGTAAATTTCACGGATATGCCAGTCAACGCGGGTGTCGTTATCTTTCCGGCCTTTACTTTCCTCGTCCATCTGGTCCCAGTAACCATCAAACCAAATCCCGCCGATGGTGCCATAATTTGTTAAAAGTTCTGTTAACTGGTTTTTCATAAATGTAATATAATCATTCCAGTTGCCTCTTTCTGTCCGTCCGGTGCCTTTGCCGGTCCTGCCCGTCCAATATTGGTAATCGTCCCTTCTCCAATCCAGCAGCGAGTAATATAAAAAAAGTTTAACGCCTTGTTTATGGCACTCATCGGCCATTTGCTTTACAATATCCTTTTTGTAAGGCGTGTGCATGATGTTAAAATCAGAATACTTGGTATCCCACATACTAAACCCGTCGTGGTGGCGGGTAATTAAAGTGATGTATTTCATGCCGCCCTGCCTGGCCAAGCTTACCCAGTTTGCGGCGTTAAAATCAACCGGGTTAAAAAAACGCTCCAGCCGGGTATAATTTTTTACCGTGATGTTCCTGTTGTTCATCACCCATTCGCCCGAACCCGGAATGCTAAACGGGCCCCAATGGATAAACATGCCATATTTTGCATCGGTAAACCATTTTCTGGCTGCTGTATTTTGCGGCGAGGGTTGATAGCTGTTTGTTTGTGCATGTGTGCCGGTCATTAAAAACATGAACGCCAGCGCAAGTAAGCTTTTTTTCATCGGTTTAAATTTGTTTGGCTTTTAATGGCCCTGCTTCTTTTATCCCTTAAAAAACAGCAAGGTTTTGTAAAGCTATTTAAAATTATAGGACAAAAAACAATCATGCTTTTTTTAGCATTAAGAATTTTTGTTTTCGTCATCCGGTGCTGCATAAAAATATAACGTGCCCCTTGTTTTTTGGGTGATAAAAGAAGCATCTCAAACCGTACGGACAAGTTAAACTAATGCCTGCCCTGATTTGCAAATTACTGGTTCTTTGGGCCAAAAATTTCTAATCTCATTATAATAATACTTATCCATTTAACGATGCTTCTTTTACAGGCAAAAAATTAGTGCAGCAAAGAAAGCCGTCAAAATAGCGTTAAAAGAAGTATTGTTATTTACAAATCTTTGCTGATGTTTTGGTGTTTTTTAAAGTGGTATAATTTAGCCACTTCTGATCTTAAATGTTTCAGCCAGCCCACGTTAAAAACCAAAACTGCAATCATCGTCCCGATAAGCGGCGCAGCCCAATAGAGCCAGTAGCCCGACCAAACATGGCTAACCACCGCTGGGCCAAAACTACGGGCGGGATTGGTGCTGGTGCCAGAAACGGGGGCTTCTACATAAACCATGATGCAATAAATGACGGGCATCATAAAAGGCGTAAAGTTTTTCAGTTTATCATGGCTGGTAAAAAACAGGATGACGGCAATCAGCACAAAAGTTGTCCAAATTTCACCGATAAAAGCAGCACTGACCCCGTTTGGTATGGTAATGCCGTAATCCATACTTAAACCTTGCTTTCCCCAAAAAAGTAAAGGCACGCAGCCAAGCGCGGCACCTGCCATTTGTGCCACAACAAAACCAAGCATATTTTTAAACTGCATGTTTTTTCGCAGCCAAAAAGCAATGCTTACCATCGGGTTAATGTGCGCACCGCTGATTTTGCCCACCGGGGAAATGGTGATGAGGCAGCCGGTTGTGCCAAATAAAAAACCGGAAATTGCCCTTCTCAGGCCAGCATCCGGGATAAGTTTAAGCACCGGCGAACCTTTCCCGTTAACAAAAATCACAAACGATAAGCCGACCAAAACCAATAAAGCCGTACCCACAAACTCCGAGCAATAAGCTTTTAAAAATTTAGGGTCCATTTTTATTTAAAAGCTTCCCACCATTTGTTCACATAAGGCTTGCCATTGTAGGTATAAGTTTCTCCGGGTTGCGGAATTAACAGTTGGATTTTTTTCTGCGGAGCCAATTCCAATAATCTCTCTACCGGTTGTGTCCAGGTATGAAAAGCCAGGTTAAAAGTGCCCCAGTGGATGGGCATCATCAGGTTGGCGTTTACAGCGAGAAAAGCATCTACAGCATTGTCTGGGCCCATGTGGATGTCTTTCCAAAGGTCGTTGTACGCGCCAATTTCCAGCATCGCAATGTCAAAAGGGCCGTACTTTTCGCCAATGGTTTTAAAAAGCGGGTGGATGCCCGAATCGGCACCAAAATAAACTTTATGGGTTGGGCCTTTGATGATGTAGGAAGCCCAGAGCGTAGTATTTCTGTTGGTAATCCCTCTGCCCGAAAAATGGCGCGCCGGAGCAGCAGCCAGTTTAAAACCCGGCCAGATTTCTTTTTCCTGCCACCAGTCAAACTCAGTAATCTGGTTTTTGCTGATGCCCCAATTTTCCAAAATCCGGCCAACACCCAGCGAGCAGAAAAAAGGGATGCTTCTTTTACCCAATGTTTTTACGGTTGCTTCATCCAGATGGTCGTAGTGATCGTGCGACAAAATGATGGCATCAATTGGCGGCAAATCTTTTAAAGCAATTGGTGCGGGAAAGAAGCGTTCCGGGCCAAAAAACTGAAAAGGCGAAGCGCGTTTTGCCCAAACCGGGTCTGTCAAAATCCGCTTTCCGTCAATCTCGATCAACAAAGAAGAATGGCCGATCAACGTTACGCGCAAAGTATTTTCCGGCAATGTATTTAATAGCGGAAGGTCAACCGGGAAAGGGCCGGGCGGGATACGCGGCGTACGGTTGGTGTGGTCTTTGGTATATTCTGCCAAAACCTTAAAAATACTGGAAGACAGACCGGTTTGCGTTGGGATGGGGTTAACAAAAACTTTACCGTTAAAATTAGGCGAGTTATACATGGAAGCAGCAACAGCAGGGGAGGGTTTTGGTTTTGGGGAAGCCGGAACAGGAACCAATGCAGCACCGGCAGCCAGCGCAGCAGTAGATTTGATGAAATTTCTTCGTGATTGCAGTTTCATGTCCGAAAGTTTTTAAATGGGTACTGCAAGATGCTGTTTTTACCGGTATAAATTAAAGGCTTTTTTTTGTGATTGCTGTATTTTAAGCGCCTCTCTTTTGGTCATGAATTTAGGGTGAGGCCTTAAAAACATTAAACCGCCAAATCCATTTTAAAAGGATATGACAGAAGCGTTAAACCAAACCAGGCAGCCTTACCAGCCGGAAAATATACAAATCTTGTTTGTGGAAGAAGCCGTACAACCCGGAAATATGTTTTTCTACCGCAAAAACTCCAATGTTTTTAGGGCGGTAAAAGAAGCATTCGGCCAAGTGTTTGGGGAATTTAAAAGCCACGAAGATTTTCTTCAGTTTTTTAAAGCAAACGGCTGTTATGTAGATTATTTATGTCCGGACATGATCAATGGGCTAACCATAGAATTTAGAAAACAGGTAAGGACCGACAGCATTAAACCCTTAAGCGAACGGCTGGTTTCGCTGCAACCTAAAGTTGTGATCACAGTAATGAAGGTTTTGGAAAAAGAAGTGTTGGAAGCCATCCGCTTGTCCGGGATTGATTCTGTTGCCTATACCAAAGCCATCGCGTTCCCGGCCCATAGCAAAACCAATGCGGATAAATGTGTGAACGAATTGGTGGCGGTTTTGGAGGAGTTGCTGGAGATTGGGATTTTGGGCGATTAGTTTTTGAATATTTCGATAAAAGGGTTTTCAGGAAAAATTTCCTGATCAAATACTTAGAGCCTGATTAAATTTTGTTAAACTTATTTGCCATGCTTCTTTTACCACATAAAAACCATTGTCTTTTTTGTGGTTTTTGTACCCGTAAAATATTTTGGCACACCAAATTTATAGGCATAAAAGAAGCATTATAGATTTTTATGATGGAGTTGTTTAAACTTTTAACTGCCATCATCTTATTATTTGTTTGGTTTGATAAAGGACACACTCCTAACCCCTCTCGAGAGGGGAAATATGGCGCCTACCTTTTTAACGTTAGAAAAATAGCAAACTGTGCTTCCCCTCTTGAGAGGGGCAAGGGGTGTGTTTCGCTTCTAAATTTAAAAAAAACATAAAGAGCCTGTTTAAAATTTGCTCAATATATTTTCAGATGCTTCTTTTATCACCTAAAAATTGTAACATTTAGTTTTGATTTATTCAAATTGAAATGTACACCAATTTTTATAGGGTAAAAGAAGCATCATCATTTTTTCTCTTATAAATTTAAACAGGCTCAAAGATAAATACCTGAACAAAAAATTTAAACAACTTCGATAGAAATTTAAACAGGTTCTTTTTGAAGTAAAAATTAATAAATAAAAAAGCGGACTATTTAAAATAGCCCGCTTTTGTTATAGCATTGATAAAAAAGGTAAAATTATTTACTTATCCCACCAAACCCTTTTTAACATACTGGTGTTTTTGGGTGCATTTGCATTATACCTTTGCTCGCCGGATGGATACAGTAAGCTTCTTGGAATTTGGCCATTTAGTACGCCACTAGCGTTTGGAGTAAGCTGCGGATAACCGGTACGTCTCCAGTCTGTCCAGGTTTCCGGGTTTAAAAAGTTGGCAATATACTTCTGTACCATAATATCTTTTAAGGTAATATTAGCGGCTGTTTTAGTATAAGTACCGGCATAGGCGCTGCTGCCAACAGTTCTTGTCAAATTTGCACTTACGGCATTGTTATAAGCTGTAGCGGCGGCAGCCTTATTTCCTTTTTGAAATTGAGCTTCTGCCTGGATAAACATCAACTCATCATAACTAAGCAAATATACGGCAGAGTTAGCACTGCCGTATAAAGTGCCTAAGCCTCCGTTGCCATCGCTGTAAACAGCTAAACGGGGATCTTTGGCAGGCACTTCCGCAGGGTCTGCTGTTCCGGCTAATAAATCATATATGTAACCGGTAAAAGCTATGTCTCCGCTTCTCTGATTGTAGAATTGATACCATGGGTTTTGCGAAGTTACACTTGCTCCGGAAAACGGTACCGCAGCGTCATCAGTGTTTGATGTAAAACCTAACGCCGCTTCGGCTAAAGCTTTATCATAATTAGCGGGGTCTATTTTTACCAAATGTAAATAAAGTTTAGCCCTTAATGAATGTGCAAACCGAACCCATTTGCCCATATTGCCACTATATAGTACATCATCTGCTCCGGGTTGCGCTGTAGTTTCCGTTTTGGCAGCCAGCGTAATGGCATCACTTAATAATTTATCAAGCGTTGCATAAATAGATTGTTGCGGATCATAATGTGGTTGCAAATTTGCAGTTCCCTGAAATGCTTCTGTGTAAGGAACATCTCCCCAAAGATCAGTAGTTAACCCTAAAGCGTTGGCCATCATTATCCTTCCAATTGCACCATAATGTGCCTGGTTTGCAGCATCAGCGATTTTTATCAGGGAATTGGCATTGTTCATGATACCGCCGCCGTACAAACCGGTAGTCCACATATTATTAACGTCATCAGTAGATACGGCATAAGTATTGGCTAATGCAGACTGATTGGCAGCACCGGTAACCTGTTGCATAAAGGTGGAGGTAAAACGGGAAGCATCGCCATTCCACTCGTATCCGGTACTTTGAATAATGCCGGGGAGCAAATTTGTAGCGATTGGTTTTTGCAACTGGGAAGGATTATCATTAATCCCCGGATAAAAGTACCCTTTTTTGCAAGCGGTAAATACAACGCCAATCGTAAGCATCATAAATCCCTTGATAAATATATTTTTAACTTTTAATTTCATGTCTTATAGTTTTATCTAATTAAAACCTAACTTTTAAATTAACACCGTAACTTGATGCTCCGGGGTTGTTAAAATAATCAATGCCCTGGGCCTGGCTTGCACCTGTTAAACTGGTTTCAGGGTCAATGCCTTTATACGGTGTCCATATAATGACATTACGGGCAAATGCACCAAGGGAAAACCCTTTAATAAAGGTGGCTGATTTTCCAAAAATCAAATCTTTAAAGTCATACGATAAAGTTACTTCACGTAATTTAACAAAAGAACCATCTTCAATAAATTCCTCATTAAGATTACCAAAACCGCCACCATTACCCTGATACCAAACTTGGTCTAACGGTACATTGAGCGCATTTACAGCGCCTGCGCCTGGTAATTCTGTTTTACCGTCTGCTGCATAATGTACTAAGTTGCCGCTGGCATTTAAATGTCCTGAAACTCCGTTAAAAATTTTATTCGTGTTCCTGTTAGAAGTTAGATCAGATGTACCAATAGCCGCTAATGAGCCACGTGTACCGTCCCAAATATCTCCCCTAAACTTCCAGTCAATTAAACCATATAAAGATACTTTTTTATAAGTAAACGTATTGCCAAAACCCATACGGAACTTAGGGTTAGTATTACCAATTATTTTTTGATCGTTGGTATTACTGATAGGGTAACCACTAACATGCGGAACGTTGGTTACCTTGCCATTGGCATCAACCTGTTTTGCATCGCTTACCACAATATTATTGTTATTATCACGGGTATAGCCAAAACCATAAATACTTGCAGCAGGTGCCCCTGGCAGTTGTGCAATTAATGTTCCGGTAAAACCATTCAAAGTGATTTGGTTAACTCCGGGTGCTAATTCAAGTACTTTGCTTCTGTTTAGGCTAAAGTTTACAAAAGAACCCCAGGTAAAATTCCTGCTTTTTACGGGTGTGCCATTTACTGACAGTTCAAATCCGTTGTTCCTAACCGATCCGGAATTTAAAGTGATAGATGTATAACCAGTAGAGCCTGATATTGGAGCATTTACCAACAGGTCTGTTCCTTTACTGTGGTACACGGTTGCATCAATTCCTAATCTGTTTTTAAAGAATTGCAATTGAAGGCCTCCTTCGTAAGATACTGTTTTTTCGGGCTTCAAAAGGCTGTTGCCTAAGTTAGCCGTTAAACCATAGCTTGCCAAACCATTGCTTGGGTAAGCTATACCTGTTGTATAGCCGTCTGCAAAACTACTTGGTGCATAAAAACTGCTTGTTTGGAATGCAGCGGGGGCATTTCCTACCTGGGTTGCTGAAAGGCGAAGTTTACCAAAGCTTAACACATCGTTATCTTTTAATGCACCTAACTCAGAAAATACAAAACTTAAGTTAGCGGATGGATAAAAAAACGAATTGTTGTTTTTTGGCAAAGTTGATGCCCAATCGTTTCTGCCAGTTGTTTCCAGATATAATATAGATTTATAACTTAAATTTAAATCATAGTAAGCAGAAACAGTTCTATACGGTGTAATCAAATTATTGGCTATTACCGTACTGGCATTAGCTACATTGTTAAAACCCGGTGCAACTAAAGCATCGCCGGTTGTATATAAGTTATTAAGCTTAGTGCCAAAAAAGTTATTTCCTATTTTCCCGTCAAATTGAAAATCTGATCCCAATTTTTTTGTATAACTTAAAATTAAATCCGAATTAAGGCTTCTGTAGCTGTATTGATCATCAATTACGCGGCCGCCCGGAAAAGCACCTGATTGGATTTCATAATACTGATGCCTGTTATCCTGATAATCATCAGTACCTAAGCGGTATAAGGCACTAAAACCACCACCAATATTATAATCTAACTGGATGTTGCCAATTATACGGTTAAGGTTGGTGGTAAAAGGGTTTTGATTAATTGTCCAAAATGGGTTATCATAGATTCCGTTTCTATAGGATCGTTGTGTACCGTCCGGAAATAGATAAGCAGCCGGGTCGGTAGGGTCTTTTCGTCCAAAAGAGTTATCAAATGATATGGGTGTCCTGGTTAAACCAAGCATGATACCTGAAAGATTACTTCCTTGTTGTGCAATATTTCCATCGCTTGAAGTATAAGTCATGTTGGTTGAAGCCCTCAACTTTTTTGACACGTTTAACTGACCTGAGAAAGCAACAGAAGTTCTTTGATAATACTGGGTAGGAACAATAGAATTTTGGTAAACATTGGTAACAGAAGCCCTATAAGTGGCAATATCACTGCCACCGCTAACTGCAACTGAATTGTTAAATGTAGCTCCGGTCCTGAAAAAATTATTCAGGTTATCATAAGGTGTAAAGGGTACTTTCGCTAACGGATTTGATTTACCTACAATATTCCCATTTACATCGTATTGGTTTGGAACACCAGTCCTGAACAAGGTATCAGCTTTAGCACCCCAGGAATAACGGCTGGTAGATGTATTGGAAGGAATAGTTCCGTCTAGGCCTTTAATATATTCATGCTGAAGTTTTGGTAGTTTGTTTACCACATCAAACGATACACCGGCATTAAAATCAACCTGTACCCTGCCGGCTGCACCTTTTTTAGTAGTGATTACAATGGCGCCATTAGCTGCACGGATACCATAAAGCGCAGCAGCTGAAGGCCCTTTCAATATTGATACACTTTCTATATCGTCAGGGTTAATATCAGCACCTCTGTTAATCGGGGTGCCGCCTTGTAACGGGTCTGTGGTTTGGTTTTGAGAATTGTCAATAGGCATACCATCAATTACAAATAAAGGCTGGTTATTCCCTGTTAAAGAGTTTGTGCCTCTTAATTGGATATAAGTTGCAGAGCCCGCCGTACCTCCTGATGAGGTAATTTGCACACCGGCAACCTTGCCGGCTAAAGCTCCAATGGCATCAGATTGGTTTGCGGCAACTAAATCATCACCTTTTACCTCTTGTATAGAATATCCCAAAGCTCTTTTCTCTCTTCGGATACCCAAAGCTGTAACAATAACTTCAGTCAATTGTGTATTGCTGCTTTGTAAGGAAACATTAATAATTGATTTACCGGCAACGGGTATATTTTGAACAGTATAACCGATAAAAGTAAACACAAGCACATTATTGTTAGCCGCACTGATAGAATACCTTCCATCTGTCCCCGTTACCGTACCAACCGTTGTCCCCTGTACCCGCACACTTACGCCTGGAAGCGGCAACCCATCCTCCTTGGCCGTAACTGTACCGGTAACCGTACGGTTTTGTGCATAAGTCTGAGCGGCAAACAACAGCAGGAAAACCGTACATACATGTAGAAGTTTTTTCATGTTTTTAGTTAAAATTAGATAAGTTTTTAAATTCAATAGAATTGGGAAGTAAAGTTAAAAAATAATTATTAATTACTGGTGAGGGCGTATTAAAAGTTTTTAAGCTGTTTGATTTTTTTTTTGGAAAATTGTAATGCTTCTTTTATGCCTATAAATTTGGTTTGATATTGAAGTTGTTTAAACTTTTTGTTCAGGTATTTATCCTTATGTTTTTTTAAATATCTAAGCGAAACACACCCCTTGCCCCTCTCAAGAGGGGAAATATGTCGCCTACCTTTTTAACGATGGAAAGATAGCAAACCATGCTTCCCCTCTCGAGAGGGGTTAGGGGTGTGTCCTTTATCAAACTGAACAAATAATAAGATGATGGCAGTTAAAAGTTTAAACAACTTCATTCTGTATTGATAAAAAAGCAAGGAAACCTAATGGTTTTAGGTGATAAACGAAGTATCAAAATAAATTGAGGGTTTGTTTAATACTTGTTCAATATATTCCCTATGCTTCTTTTACCGCATAAAAATCAGTGGCTCATTGTGCTTTTTGTATCAGCATATATTTTTTAAAAACAGGATATACAGGCATAAAAGAAGCATTATAAATTTTTGTTCAACTTAGTTGCCATGCTTTTTTTACCACATAAAAACCATTGTCTTTTTGTGGTTTTTGGACTAATCCAATATTCAGGCACACTAAATTTATAGGCATAAAAGAAGCATTGCAATTTTTTATGATACAAATTTAAACAGCCTCTCAAACTTGTTTGTAATATTAACAAATTTTTTACCTTAAAAAATTCAACATATTTAGGCGGCGAAAGAAGAACTTAGCTATGCTTATGGGGATTTAAAAGCCGTTAAGAATTTCTTCAGCATTAAACCCTTTAGCAAACTGCTGGTTTTGCTGCAACCGAAAGTGGTGATCACGGTGATGAAGGTTTTGGAAAAAGAAGTGTTGGAAGCGATTCGCTTATCTGGGATAGATTCTGTTGCCTATACCAAAGCCATTGCTTTTCCGGCCCATGGCAAAACCAATGCGGATAAATGTGTGAACGAGTTGGTGGCGGTTTTGGAGGAGTTGCTGGAGATTGGGGTTTTGGGCGATTAGTTTTTGCAATCAACAACAAATTATATAGATGTTTTTAAATAAAACCATGAAAACAAAAATAGGCTACCTGATTACAGATAGCCTATTTTTTAATAAAACCGGTATTTAAAATTTATCAAAGAAAAGTTTAGTAGTAACAGCATCGCCACCAATGGCAGTACCGGCTGCTGATACGTTAGCACCATTTGTATTTCCTTCATTTACAGGATAAGTAAAACGAACAGGAAATGCAGATAATGCAGTTGCCGGGGCAACAAGCACAGGGGCATCCAATCTGCGTTGTTCAATCCATGCATCCCAACCTCTGTTATACAAGGCTATCCATTTTTGGATCCCTATTTTTTGTTTATAAGTGCCGCTGGCGGTAAGATAATTTACAGAAGGTTGTGCAATATATAATTCTGCACTATTTGTTGTTCCTTTCCACTCAAGAACAGATGCCGTAATGGCATTGTTGTAATGGGTTGCTGCATCTCCTCCAACATTATAGCCTCTTTCTACAGCTTCCGCTAAATTAAATTCAGTTTCTGAATAGCTTAACAAAATTCCGGGAAAATCAGGCGCAGTAATAGTTGTGCTTGGTTTGGAAAAAGTTGCATAGTTACTTCTTTTTCCGGGAGTACCGCCAGAATAACCACCGCTTGCGTCTGTGGTAAAATACAAAGGTAAGCGAGGGTCATTTGTACTTTTTAACTGATTCATTAAAGTTGTACAGGCAACAAAATCTTTTCTACCGCTTTGTACCAAATCAACCCAAATTGGATTGGTATTAGGCGGTGCACTTAAATATTGAAAATAAGCGTTATTGGAATTTGAAGAAAATACTCCGGCAGCCACTGCAGATTCAACTACTGTTTTTGCTTTTGCATTATCCAAATCTGAAATAGTGATACCCATTTTTAATTTAAGTGTATTAGCGAAAAGCTTCCATTTTGCAGCATCGCCACGATAAATGATATCAGCAGGGCCTAAACTGCTTGAACCTGTATTGAGTATGGCAACATCAGCATCCAAACGGGTTAATAAATCATAATATACTGTTTTTGCGTCGTCGTATTTTGGAAACAAAACGTTATCATTTAGCGCCTGGGTGTAAGGTATATTTCCGAATGTAGTTAATAAATAATAATAAGTATAAACTTCAAGTACATCGCTAATTGCTTTGTTTGTGTTCAAATTAGTAGTACTTAAACCTTCGCTTGCACCCAGCGTTTTCACCTGTTCAAGGTTTTTAAGCACGTCCCGGTATAATGCATTCCAGATACCATCCCGAATAGTTCTGGTATTGATATCGTAATTTGATTCATCGGTATAAGTTGTTTCCTGCCATTGCTGTTCAATTAACCGAAAAATATTCAGGTTAACACTTGAGGACGTTACCGTATTTGTAAGTACACGTTCAGCATTGGTAAAAACTGTTGCTGAAGGTACAATAAGCGGTGATTTTGGGTTAACATTAATATCTGTTATCCCCTTTTTGCAGGCTGTTGTAAAAAGAAGGGCCGGCAACATTGCATATAATATTTTTTTCATATAGTTTTTTAATTAAAAACTGAACCTTGCATTAAAAGAAAAAGTCCTGGTAGTGGGTATTGCACCACTTTGATAACCTTGAAAGTTACCCGAACTTAAAGTTTCTTCAGGATCGGAATAAGGAAGATTTTTGTGGATGATCCACAAGTTTCTTCCAATTAGCGATAAATCTATTCCTTTTACGGGGCCTAATTTACTAACAACGCTTAATGGGAATGAATAGCTTAATAATGCTTGCCTTAATTTAACATAACTTGCATCATAAACAAAAGCTTTGTTAGGATTACTTTCATACCCATACAAACCTGTTCCAGTATTATCAGCCCTTATAGTATTAGGTTTACCGTCAGCAGTTACACCGGGTAAAATAACACCACCACCATCATTAAGTGCGTTTCTTGAAGGTTTTCCAAGATCGTTTAACCCCGCTGTTTCAGGGTATAAGCCAGTATCCATACCATAATAGGTATCTAATGAAAATACACTGCCGCCTTTTCTAACATCTACAAGGAAGCTTAAAGACCAGTTTTTGTATTTAAAAGTATTGTTAACACCACTCACCCAATCCGGGTTATAATTTCCAATCACCTGGTTTGAATTAGATGACCTAAGATATAGACCGTCAGCACCTACTGTTTTTTGCCCGTTAGTATAAACAAAATCAGTTCCCCGTATTGTTCCTAAAGGCTGGTTTAAAGTAGCATTGATTGATATGCCGCCCTGAAGAGAAGCTAAAACTAAATTGTCTGCCTGGTTACCGCTTGCATCTTGGTATGTAGCAATTAACTTATTCCGGTTTCTGGTAAAGTTAACATCCATGCGCCATGAAAAATCTTTAGTTTTAAGCGGTGTACCGTTTAAAGATAATTCCAAGCCTTTGTTTTGTACCGTACCAGAGTTTTGGTATTTATAAGAATAGCCTGTTGACGTTGATACCGGTACTGCTATTAGCTGGTCAATAGTTTTAGTAACATAGTAACTGCCGTCTAATCCTAAACGGCTACCAAAAAACTGAAGTTCAAGCCCGCCCTCTGTGCTCCTGGTACGTTCAGGTTTTAAATTTGGAGTGTTTTGGGTAGTAGAAATATTAGCCTGCGGTATAGAACCAAAAGCTGAGCCTAAAGAATAAGTATTAGTTAAACTATAAGGGTTTGCATCGCTACCCACTTCTGCAAAATTACCTCTTAACTTACCATAAGACAACCACTTGTATTGCTTCAGCAATTCGGAAAAAATAAATCCGCCTGCTACTGAAGGGTAATAATATTCATTTTTTCCGGCGGGTAATGTAGAAGAAACATCTCTTCTGATGGTTGCGTCTATGTTTAGTAGTCTTTTCCAGGTTAAAGTACCTTCGGCATAAATGCCATCTACTTCTCTTCTTGCATCTGTTTCCACGGGTGGAATAGGCGTATTCAAAGAATTATTTATGGCATAAATGCCGGGAACAACTAAACCACCGTTAGTTGAGGTTCCTGGCAAACCCGGCCCTATAGGCGGAGCTGAAGACTGAAAACGTTGTTTACGGATATTAGTACCTAAAACAGCTTTTAAATTAAAATCTTCATTCAAATCTTTATTTGCATTCGCAATTAAATCATAATTGGTTTCATTAAAGCTTAAATCTCTTCTGGTATAAGAAGATACGCCTGTAGCACCAACTGCCCTTCTTTCTTCCTGTAATTGTGTCCAATTATCAACGGTAACACGGCCTAATATATTAATCCAATCGGTAACTTTATAATTGGCAAATACATTGCCGAAATAACGATTACGCGTATCTGACTCGTAGTTTTGGTAGCGGATAAAATAAGGATTGTCCCAATAAATAGGGGTAAGGTTTGTAGGGTCAGCAAAGTTCCAGCTTGCGTTCTTTCCACCTGATGCAAAATACTGCTGTTTTAATTCCTGGATATCATTGTTGACTTGATACCATTGGCGGAAAGAGTTCAAAATATTATCAGACTGATAGCCTGTTCCGTACCGGCCTAAACCAACAGTATTGGTATAATCAATATTGGCACCTGCACTTAGTTTATTGGTTACATTATAGGTACTTCCAAAATTGATACTATTTTTAAGAATATTACTATTCGGCATAATGCCATTCTGGTTATCACGCGTATAGCCTAACTTAAACGAACCTTGATCTGTACCATTGGTTATAAATATACTTTGGTTGTCGGAAACCGGATGGGTAAAGAAAGTAGAAAGGTCATGTGCAGCAGCTACCCATGGTGTGGCTTTACCATAATTGGGTGACGAAGGCGTAAATGCATCCCATTGATAAACTTGTAGGTTAGGATCAAATCGGGCACCGTAGGAAGCATCCTCACTTAAAGGGTCAACTAAACGTCCGTTTGGGTCTGTAGCTTTTACTGGAGCAAAACCAGCATTCGGGTTACGAAAAAGAAACCTACCCGTTGCATCTTCATAAGAGGGGCCGTAGCCTCCTCCATATTCTTTTTGGTATTTAGGAAAGGTTGATTTATCAATCCCTGAAACGCTAACACCTGCATTAACTACAATACCAAGTCCCTTTTTAGCTTTTTTAGTGGTAATTAAAATTACACCATTGGCTCCCTGAGAACCATATAACGCTGTAGCCGCAGCACCTTTTAACACGGTAACTGACTCAATATCATCAGGATTTATATCTGCAGCAGGGCTGCCATAATCATATCCGCCTCTTCCTGTTCTTTGATCGCTTGGGTTTAATGATGAGCTGTTAAGCCCTCCATTACTAAAAGGTACGCCATCAACCACAAATAAAGCTTGGTTATTGCCACTAATTGATTTTACACCGCGTAGTACCACATTAGTAGAACCGCCCAAACTGTTGGATTGACGAATTTCTAAACCTGATACTTTACCGGAAAGTTCGCTTGCAAAATTTGAATTACGGGTTTTATTTACCTCATCTCCGGATATTTGCTGAGCGGCATAAGATTGTTGGTTACGTGTCCTGGTTAAACCCAAAGCTCCGGTTACCACAACTTCCCCTAACTGACGGCTACTGCTGGTTAAAGTAACATTAATAGTCGTATTTGATCCGACAGGTATTGTTTGCGTACCATACCCAATAAAGGTAAATGTTAAACTACTGTTTCTGGAAGGTACGCTGATGGAAAATTTCCCGTCAACACCCGTTACCGTGCCAATTGTCGTCCCTTGTACCCGCACACTTACACCCGGAAGCGGCAACCCATCCTCCTTAGCCGTAACTGTACCGGTAATCGTACGGTTTTGTGCGTAGGCCTGGGCAGCAAACAACAGCAGGAAAACCGTACATACATGTAGAAGTTTTTTCATGTTTTGAATAAATTAGTTTAGTTTTAAATGTTAAATTCTGTTAAAAGTAGTGAGTAAAACTAAGATTATTAAAGTTTATTGCAAAAAAAATTAATAAAATTGGGATGTTTTGCCCGTTTTACTAATAATTTTAAAATTTACAGGTGTATTTGCCATAATACTTCTTTCAAATAGGGGTAAAGATTCGGGATTGTAAATACTCATATTAAAAGTTGTGCATGTAAGCTATTAACCGGGTCCTGTTTTACCTGAATGGCCTGGGGTTAACCCTTAACCTGTCCCTCCAACACCACTTTTTCCATGTCGTCAATTTTATTCAAAGCCAAAACATGGACACCGCGTTCATCGCGGGCAAAAGCAGGCAAAAATTTGGCGCCCCAAATAATTTCTTCATCCGTGTAGGAGGTGCGGGAATGTACCGTTTGCGAAAAGTTGTCATCAAAAGCTTTCAGCATCACAATAAACTCGGCTTCGTTTTCCTGCAAAAATTTGAGGTCTATCGTTTTAAGCGGGCTGTCTTCGGTAATGGGGTGTACCACGGTCCAACTTAATGTAAGCAAATTGATATTGTTTCTTTCCAGTTCCAGCGGCACAAACTGGCGTACCGCTTTTCCCTCAATTACAGCATTGTACGTCAGCATCACCTGCACTTCCAGCTCAATCAACTGGTTGCTGCGGAAGTTGGCCAGCCGGAACATCAACGCCGTAATATCATGATAAGGGGCAACAACCATGTTTTTACTGTACCTGATTTTGGCCGTCGGCCTGGAAAAACGCCCGTACAACAGCCCGGTGGCCAGCGCAAAACTGAGCAAACCAACCAGCGATTCGAGCGCGGCAACCGTGCTGGCCGCCAACCCAGACGGGCTGATATGCCCGTAACCAACGGTAGAAATGGTTTGTGCCGAGAAGAAAAAAGCATCCATAAAATGCTGAAAACCGGAACCGCCGGGTTTAAGCCCGTCCAGGTTTTTGATACCGATGAGCAAATAAACCAACGCAAAAAACACATTGAGTATAATATAAGCCGCAAAAACAAGCAGGTTAAACTTTGCCCACGACATATTGATTAAGCCGTTGTACACATCGGCCGTGCGGAAAAAAGGCAAGCCGGTGCGGCGGCTGTTGGAAGTCCCGTCTCGGTTAATGGTGCGCTGGTTTTGTACAACCGGTTGCAGGCCTAGTCCCAGATCGTCCTGCATGGCAAATTTTGTTTTCGGCATTTTATGTGTTGAAGTTGTTTAAACTTGTTTCTGCAGTTAAGTTGTTTAAACTTTTATTATTCATTACATCGTTCATTACAGCTATTTATTAAAGGACATTAAAGGACACACCCCTGACCCCTCTCGAGAGGGGAAGCATGGCTTGCTACCTTTCCAACGTTTGGAAAGGCGACGTTTGCAGGTTCCCCTCTTGAGAGGGGCAAGGGGTGTGTCCTTTATTTTTATGCCATAAAAGAAGCATCCGAAATTAAGTTTAAACAACTTTAGTTTAATGTTAGATACTTCTTTTATCGGTAAAAACAAGGTCATCCCCCTAACCCCCTTCAAAGCGGGGAAGCCTGTCGCCTACCTTTCTAAATTTTAGAAATTTGGAAATGGAAAGATGTCCGCCCTGGTTCTCTTTCCCCCTTCGAAGGGGGTTAGGGGGATGAATTGATCGGTTTTGTAAATATTTCTGTTCTAATATAAACAAAAGTCTGAACAAACTTATAGCCATACTTCTTTTACCACTATAAAATTGGTGGGCATAAATTAAAAAATCATTTATAAAAAAGTATCGTAAAAGAAGCAAAATTATCCGCGGCGCAAAGATTAAAATCGCCATGCTTCTTTTACCGACCTATTTTTGTTGACCGTGGCTTACCCGTTTTTACCTTTGTGTTCCTTGTGTTTATCCGTTCAATTGCCTTAGCTTTGGGCAGTAATAACCATACATGAAAGCCATACTCAACCATTTATTTGAAAACCGAAGTTTTGCCAAAGAAGAAGCTAAAAATATTCTGATCAATATTGCCCGTGGCCAGTACAACCCTTCGCAAATGGCGGCTTTTATCACGGCTTATTGTATGCGCAGCAGCACGATTGACGAGATGGAAGGTTTCCGGGATGCGATGCTCGAGCTTTGTGTGCCGGTGAACCTGGAAACCGAAAACCTGGTTGACCTTTGCGGAACGGGCGGCGACAGTAAAGACACGTTTAACATTTCTACCCTGGCGTCTTTTGTGGTTGCCGGTGCGGGGTACAAGGTTGCAAAGCACGGCAATTACGGCGTTTCTTCCGGTTCCGGTTCTTCCAACGTGATGGAATATCTGGGCTATCAGTTTACAAACGAAATTGACCGCCTTAAAAGAAGCATCGAAACGGCTGGGATTTGTTTTTTGCATGCGCCTTTGTTTAACCCGGCCATGAAAGTCATCGCACCCATTCGCAAAGAACTCGCTGTAAAAACTTTTTTTAATATGCTTGGGCCGATGGTCAATCCCGCAAAACCAAAAAACCAGATGGTGGGCGTTTTTAGTTTGGAACTGGCACGGGTTTACGCGTATTTGTACCAAAAGACAGATAAAAATTACACCATTGTTCATTCGTTGGATGGTTATGATGAAATTTCGCTGACCTCGGATTTTAAGGTTTTCTCTAACCAGGGCGAACAGATTTGTAAACTGGCCGAATTTGGTTTTGATAAATTAAACTCAGCCGAAATCAGCAGCGGCCATTCCGTCCCGGAAGCGGCGACAGTTTTTATGCAGGTTTTAAACAACGAAGCAACCGAAGCGCAAACCAATGTCGTTTTGTGCAACGCGGCGATGGCCATCAAAACAATCCATCCCGAAAAATCATTTGACGAAAGTTTTGACGAAGCAAACGTATCTTTGCGCAGCAAAAAAGCTTTAAACAGTTTTAAAACATTGTTGACCAATTAAATAAAGGGCGATGAAAATTAAGGTTTGTGGAATGAAGTATCCGGATAATATGGTAGCAGTTGCCGCTTTGCAGCCGGATTACTTAGGTTTAATATTTTATCCGCATTCGCCGCGTTTTGTGGGTTACGAGCCAAACGAAGCTTTGACGGAGCTTCGTTTACCGGCAAAAAAAACAGGCGTTTTTGTGGACAAAGACTTTAGCACCATCAAAAGCCTCATCCAAAAATACCATTTGGATGCCGTGCAGCTTCATGGAAGCGAATCTGCAGAAACCTGCGCCGCTTTAAGAAAAACGGTTGAAGTGATCAAAGCTTTTGGCGTGGACGAACATTTCGACTTCAATCTGCTTAAAGCATACGAAAATAAGGTTGATTACTTTTTGTTCGATACCAAAACAACCGTTTATGGCGGCTCCGGCAATAGTTTTGACTGGCGTGTCTTAGAAAACTATACGTTGAACGTTCCATTTTTTATCAGCGGAGGTTTGGGCAATGAAAACCTAAGTTCTGTTTTAGAATTTAAACACCCGGCCTTTTATGGCTTGGATTTGAATAGCAAATTTGAAGACGAGCCCGGACTAAAAAATATTAAAAAACTGGAGGAGGCTTTTGCCTTGATCAAAGCGCAGGATCAATCGTTTCCCTCCATCTAAACCTTAAAAAGATGAAATACGGAGTTGATGAACAAGGTTATTACGGCGATTTCGGCGGCGCATATATCCCCGAAATGCTCTACCCGAATATTGAAGAACTGAGGCAGCAATACCTGGAAATTACCACGGATGCTTCTTTTATCCATGAATTTAACCAGTTGATGCGTGATTACGTGGGCCGCCCTTCGCCTTTGTATTTTGCCAAACGTACTTCGGATTTG
Source organism: Mucilaginibacter sp. (assembly GCF_041088075.1). GTDB lineage: Bacteria > Bacteroidota > Bacteroidia > Sphingobacteriales > Sphingobacteriaceae > Mucilaginibacter_A. Next base: position 85,416 of record NZ_JBGCVY010000033.1, read on the forward strand.
TACGGTGCCAATATTTATTTTAAGCGCGAAGATTTAAACCATACCGGTTCGCACAAAATTAACAATGCCATCGGCCAGATTCTCCTTGCGCAACGTTTGGGCAAAACCCGGATCATTGCCGAAACCGGAGCAGGCCAGCACGGCGTGGCAACGGCAACGGTTTGTGCGCTTAAAAATATCGAATGCGTGGTTTATATGGGCGAGGTTGATATTGAACGCCAGGCGCCAAACGTGGCACGGATGAAAATGCTGGGCGCAACCGTTATCCCGGCAACTTCTGGTAGTAAAACGCTGAAAGATGCCACCAACGAAGCGATGCGCGACTGGATCAACAACCCGGAAGACACACATTACATCATCGGTTCGGTGGTTGGCCCATATCCTTATCCCGAAATGGTTGCCCGTTTTCAGTCTATCATTTCCAAAGAAACCCGTAAACAATTGCTGGAACAAACCGGACGAGAACTGCCTGATTATGCCCTGGCCTGTGTTGGCGGCGGCAGCAATGCGATGGGCATGTTTTACCATTTTTTGGATGAAGAAAGCGTAAAATTGGTAGCTGTGGAAGCTGCCGGAAGAGGCGTGGATTCGGGCGAATCTGCCGCGACGACTTATTTGGGGCGCGAAGGTGTTTTGCATGGAAGCCGTACGATTTTGATGCAAACCGATGACGGACAAGTGGTAGAACCCTACTCCATTTCAGCAGGGTTGGATTATCCCGGGATTGGCCCGCAGCACGCACATTTGCACAAAATCAAACGTGCGCAATACGTTAGCATAACCGATGACGAAGCAATGGAAGCCGGCCTGGAATGTTCGCGTTTGGAAGGTATTATCCCGGCGATTGAAACCGCACACGCTTTGGCGCAATTGAAAAAAATGAACTTTCAAGGTGATGAAACGGTGGTGGTTTGCCTTTCCGGCCGCGGCGATAAAGACCTCAATACTTACATCAACCACTTCGGATTTTAGCTGGACTGTCATGCCGAAATTTTTTCGGCATCTCATCAGAAAAGGTTACAACCAGGCAAAAGGGATCCTGAAACAAGTTCAGGATGACAAAACATTGAGCAAACCCATTCTAACAAATCAATATAAAAATCCGATACTGTTTTTATGCCGATAAAAACAGTATTGCCATTTCTTTTAATATCAACCCAACATCCATGAACAGGCTGAACCAGCTTTTCTCCACCAAAAAAGAAAACCTTTTGTCCATTTATTATACCGCCGGTTTCCCCGAATTAAACACAACGGTTGCGATTGCCGAAGCTTTGGAAAAAGCAGGTGCCGATTTTCTGGAGATTGGTTTCCCGTATTCTGATCCTTTGGCCGATGGGCCGGTCATCCAAAACAGTTCGCAAAAAGCTTTGGAAAACGGCATGAACCTGAACGTACTGTTTGAACAGTTAAAAACGTTGCGCCAGCGCGTTACCATCCCGATTTTGTTGATGGGTTATTTTAACCCGGTGGTACAATTTGGTGTGGAAAAATTTTGTCAGAAAGCGGTGGAAGTTGGCGTAGATGGCGTTATTATCCCCGATTTGCCGATGTACGAATACGAAAGTTTGTACAAACCTTATTTTATCGAAAACAACCTGAGCAATATATTTTTGGTTACGCCGCAAACTTCGGAAGACCGGATCAGAAAAATTGACCAACTGAGCCAAAGTTTTATTTACCTGCTTTCTTCATCTTCCATAACCGGCAAAAACCTCGAAGTTTCGGACAATGTAGAACTTTATTTTAAACGGATCAAAGATTTGGAACTGAAAAACCCAACGGTCATAGGTTTTGGCATTTCCGGCCATGCGGCTTTTGCCAAAGCCTGCGCTTATGCCAACGGCGCAATTGTAGGCAGTGCTTTTGTAAAATTTTTGGCTTCTGAAAAAGATTATTTAAACGGAATACCGGCGTTCATCCGGCAAATAAAAAATCCGGCCGTACTGGTTTAGTTTTTTCATTGAAAACAAAATTTGGATCATTTGTGAATTGAACTGCTCAATCCAATCTTAAAAACGCGATACTGTTTTTATGCCGATAAAAACAGTATCGGTGTTGAAACTTAATTTCGGATGCTTCTTTTATGGCATGAAAACAAAGGACACACCCCTTGCCCCTCTCAAGAGGGGAACCTGCAAACGACGCCTTTCTAAACACTGGAAAGGTAGGCACCATATTTCCCCTCTCGAGAGGGGTTAGGGGTGTGTTTCTTAATAAACATCTGTAAATGAACGTAATGAATAATAAAAGTTTAAACAAGTTTAATAAAAAAATACCGTAAAAAAGGGTTTTTAAATTGCCACGGCCTTTAGGCCGTGGTTGCATCATGCTATATTGGCTTTAGCCAAAATAAAATTTGAAAGTGCTTTTAATAAATGCGATACTGTTTTTATGCCGGTAAAAACAGTATCGGCATATTCGTTCATCTTCTTTTTTCAGCTTCAATTCAAAACGGATTCATAATTGCAATTAAGCTTTTATAAACATTAAAAATTTAAGCATTATGAGCACAAAAACAATGGATAAAATCAGCAACACAACTATCCAAAATTTATCAAACGGTACTTCCGTTCCTTTAACATTCAATTATCCTGCAAGTTTCAAAATTGGCGACACGATTGAAGTAACTGCCCCTGACCAGGATATGCAACTGTTTGAAAACCAGCAGGAAAAAGGTTTTTTTGTATTTGAAGTTGAAATCTGGGACGACCGTGTTCGCTTGCAATGCGACTCGATGAAACAACAGGAAAACAACCAGCAAGGCGTTTCTACATTCAGTTTCCGGATCAGGGAAATCAACCTGTTTGCTACCGCTTTTCCGGTTTTAAAAAATGTTTTTACTTGTAATTAAATCCCCATGTTGTTGATTTTGTTTCCCGGTTGGGGAGATAAGAAAACAAGCTTGAGGCCCGTTTAAAAATTTATTTTCAATGCTTCTTTTACCGCCTAAAAATTGACATTGCCTGGTATCGGTTTGTTTAAATTGTGCAAACACCAATTTTTATAGGGTAAAAGAAGCATTGGTATTTTCCTGATCAATTTAAACCGGTGCCAAAAATTTGGGATTTTATTTCTGGTAAAACAATCAGGTAAATTATTCGTGTTAGAGCAATACTTAACAAACAAACAACATGGAAACAGCGCCAGAAAACCAAGACCAGGAAAATAAACCAGCTTCGGGCGAAGCGGAAAAAGGGAAAGATAACGAGGAACTTGCAAGAGAAATCCCGACAGTTACACCAAACGATGATGACGAGGCCCTGGAACCAAACCCAAACCAGGAAAAAGGATAAAAAAACCAGGCCAGCATTTTTGCTGGCCTTTTTACTTAAAATTTTGCGTTTTCCAACTCTTCGCTGCTTACAAAATCTGTTTTTCGGCCCAACAGTTTAAAGTTTTCGGCCACTACTTCGGTGGTAAATTTTTTAACCCCTTCCCTCGATTCAAAAGAACGGGTTTTCAGTTTGCCCTCGATATAAACCAGTTTGCCTTTTGTAAGCAGTTGCTGGGCCACATCGGCCAGGCCGCGCCACAAAACCACGTTATGCCACTCGGTTATTTCGGTCCGTTTTCCTTCCCTCAAAACAATTTCTGATGTAGCCAGCGGAAAACTTGCCACCGCCACACCGTCTTCAAGATGCCTGTATTCAGGATCTTTGCCCAAATGCCCCACCAATATTACTTTGTTAATTCCAGACATAGCTTTTTATGATAAAAAAATTTAGTTTGCTTGTTCAAATACGCTTCGCACCCAGCACTTATCAGAACGAAATAATAAGATGAACAGGATTAAGGCTTTGCTAATTGCTTGCGTTATCTTAATAAGTAAATTTATATTTTAAAGTTTTTAAAAGTTTTAAAAAATTGCTTTTAAAAATCACCATGCCTATTTAACTTGTTTAAACTTATTATTTTATGCTTTACACTATGCTTCTTTTATCGCCTAAAAATTGGCGGCCTATTTGTTTTGATTTGTTTAGGCTGATGCAGACACCAATTTTTATAGGGTAAAAGAAGCATCGCCAAAAAGGAGGGCCGGAAAAAAAGTTTAAACAATTGCATTATTAATTCTGGTAAATATTCCGTCAGCAATCGTAGGTGTGTTTTTTATGATGCCAATTTTAACCTGCTTCAATTGGCTATGCCCTTTTGTTTTTTGAAAAGCCAGGGCCGTTTTTAAATATGAAATTTCGGTTATGAGTATAGCAAAAATGCTTTTGTTTTATTGCCAAGATTATATTTTTCGTCTTTTTTGACAATCGTTTTTAAAATTTCTGTAAAAAGAAATCCTATGTATGAAAGTTTCTTTCATTAAACTTATATTCGTATAATAACCACTATTTTAATTCTTTTTATACAAGTAATGAAGCAATCTGAAACAGACCAGCAGGGCTTATACGACCCCAAATTTGAGCATGATGCTTGCGGTACCGGGTTTATCACACATATCCATGGCCATAAATCGCATCAGATTATTGCTGACGCTTTGACCATGCTCGAAAATATGGAGCATCGCGGTGCCTGCGGCTGCGACCCGGATTCGGGCGATGGCGCTGGCTTATTGCTTCAAATCCCGCACGAATTTTTGCTGGAAGAATGTGTTGCCGATGAAATCTCGTTAAAAGAGCCTGGCGAATATGGCGTAGGCATGCTGTTTTTGCCCAAAGATTCTGCCATAAAAAAAGTATGCCGCAGCATCATTCAACAGTGTTGTGATAAATTAGGATTGACTATTTTAGGTTACCGCAAAGTCCCGGTTGATTCTTCCTGCATCGGCGAAACCGCCCGCGCCGCAGAACCAATAGTGGAGCAATTGTTTGTAGCGCGCCCTGCTACGATACATAACACAGATGATTTTGAACGGAAGCTGTATGTTCTGCGTCGCTTTATCACCAAAACCGTTCAAAAAACAATTAAAACCGGCGCAGACCATTTTTACTTTACGTCGTTTTCATGCAAAATAATTGTTTATAAAGGGCAACTTACTACGTATCAGGTTCGCCAATATTTCCCCGATTTAAGCGATGAACGTGTTTGTTCCGGTTTCGGGATGATCCATTCGCGTTTTTCGACCAATACTTTTCCTTCCTGGAAACTCGCCCAGCCTTTTCGCTTCCTCGCCCACAATGGCGAAATCAATACGCTGACCGGAAATTTAAACTGGTTTTATTCGGGCATCCGTTCTTATGTTTCTCCGTATTTTACGAAGGATGAAATGGAAATCCTGTTTCCGGTGATTGACAACAACCAGTCGGATTCGGCTTGTTTGGATAATGTGGTGGAAGTGCTGGTTCATTCAGGCCGATCATTACCGCATGTGATGATGATGCTGGTTCCGGAAGCCTGGGACGGCAACGAGCAAATGGACCCGCTAAAAAAAGCATTCTACGAATACCACGCCACGTTGATGGAACCCTGGGACGGCCCGGCTGCGCTAAACTTTACCGATGGCAAAATCATCGGTGCTTTACTGGACCGGAATGGTTTGCGCCCGCTTCGTTACGTAGTTACCAATGATGGCCGCGTGATCGTTGCTTCCGAAGCCGGTGTTTTACCTTTGGATGAAGCAAGCGTCATAAAAAAAGGCCGTTTGCAGCCCGGGAAAATGTTTTTGGTGGATACCACGAAAGGCGAAATCATCACCGATGAGGAGATCAAACAAGAAATTATTTCGCGCCAGCCTTATGGCCGCTGGTTAGAAAACTATAAAATCAAGCTGGACGAACTGGCCGAACCGCGCGTTTCTTTCACCGGTTTGTCCAAAGAGTCGGTTTTTAAATACCAGCAGGTTTTTGGTTACTCGCGTGAGGATATCGAAACCATCATTAAACCAATGGCAACGGACGGCAAAGAGCCGATTGGCTCGATGGGAACGGATGTGCCACTGGCGGTTTTGTCCGATCGTCCGCAGCATATTTCCAGCTATTTTAAACAGTTTTTTGCGCAAGTAACCAATCCGCCGATTGATCCGATCCGTGAACGTTTGGTGATGAGCCTGGCTACTTTCATCGGCAACAACGGCAACTTGTTGGACGAAGATAAAATGCACTGCCATTGCGTGGCGCACAAGCAACCCATTTTGCACGATTACGAACTGGAGAAGTTGCGCAGTATTGATACCGGTTTGTTTCATGCCAAAACATTGCAAACTTATTTTAAAGCTGATGGTTTGCCGGGGTCGCTTGCAAACGGCTTAAACCGCCTTTGCCGTTATGCAGAAGATGCCGTACAGGATGGTTTTGAGGTTTTGATTTTATCAGACCGTGCAGTAGATTCTGAACACGCGCCGATACCTTCTTTGTTGGCTGTTTCTGCCATTCATCACCATTTAATTAAAAAAGGTTTGCGCGGTGCTGTAGGTTTGGTAGTTGAGGCCGGTGATATTTGGGAAGTCCATCATTTTGCCTGTTTGCTGGCTTTTGGTGCAACAGCCATCAACCCTTATTTGGCATTGGCCACGATTGAAACGCTGAGCAAGGAAAATAAATTAGACACTACGTTGGACATCAAATCGCTTTCCAAAAACTACATCAAAGCGATTTGCGATGGTTTGCTGAAGATTTTCTCTAAAATGGGGATTTCGACCTTGCAATCTTACCACGGTTCGCAGGTGTTTGAAATATTGGGCATAAACAAAGCAGTGGTTGATCAATATTTTACCGGAGGCATCACGCGCATCGGTGGTTTAGGTTTGGATGAAATTGCCCGAGAAACCCTGTGCAAACACAGCAACGGTTTCCGCAGTTCAAAAAAAGAAGACCAGTTGCTGCCCGAAGGCGGTATTTACCAATGGAAACGCCGGGGCGAAGCGCATTTATTTAACCCGCAAACGGTGCATTTGCTGCAACATGCTACACGTACCAACGATTATTCGGTTTATAAAAGCTACGCCAAACTGATTAATGAGCAAACCGACCGCATGTACACCATTCGCGGTTTGCTGGATTTTGCGCATCACCGCGAATCTATTGCCATAAACGAAGTAGAGCCGGTGGAAAGCATTATGAAGCGTTTTGCAACCGGCGCGATGTCTTTCGGTTCCATTTCGCACGAAGCGCACAGTACGCTGGCCATCGCCATGAACCGGATTGGCGGCAGAAGCAACACCGGTGAAGGCGGCGAAGACGAAATGCGCTACATGCCTTTGGAAAATGGCGATTCGATGCGTTCTTCCATCAAACAAATTGCATCCGCCCGTTTTGGCGTAACGTCCAATTATTTAACCAATGCCGATGAGTTGCAGATTAAAATGGCGCAAGGTGCAAAACCGGGCGAAGGCGGACAATTGCCCGGCCATAAAGTGGATGATTGGATTGCCAAAGTGCGCCACGCCACGCCTGGTGTTGGCTTAATTTCGCCGCCGCCGCACCACGATATTTATTCGATCGAAGATTTGGCGCAACTGATTTTCGACTTAAAAAATGCCAATCGTGCTGCGCGGATCAACGTAAAATTAGTTTCTAAAGCGGGTGTCGGAACAATAGCTGCTGGTGTGGCCAAAGCACATGCCGATGTGATTTTGATTGCCGGAAGCGATGGTGGAACTGGCGCATCACCCATCAGTTCGGTTAAACATGCTGGCTTGCCTTGGGAGTTGGGTTTATCCGAAGCCCATCAAACTTTAGTCCGAAATAAATTAAGAAGCCGCGTGGTTTTACAAACCGACGGGCAGTTAAAAACAGGAAAAGATTTGGCCATTGCGGCTTTGCTTGGCGCGGAAGAATGGGGCGTTGCCACGGCTGCTTTGGTTGCCGGTGGTTGTATCATGATGCGGAAATGCCATCTCAATACTTGTCCGGTTGGTGTGGCCACGCAAGATCCGGAACTTCGTAAATTGTTTAGCGGCAAACCGGAACATGTAGTCAACCTGTTTCAGTTTTTGGCAGAAGAATTACGCGAAGTTATGGCCGAATTAGGTTTCCGAACCATTAACGAAATGGTTGGCCGCGTTCAGTTTCTTAAATTGCGCGAAAATATTACGCACTGGAAAGCTAAAAAGGTTGATCTTGCTGCCTTGCTGCATCCGGTGAGCAATGCGCGCGGCTTAACGCTTTACAACAGCGAAAAACAAGACCACGGCATGGATAATATTATTGATTGGAAACTATTGGAGCAGGCAAAACCTGCTTTGGAAAGCCAGATGCCGGTGTATGCTTCTTTTACCATCAAAAATACAGACCGTACGGTTGGCACGTTGCTCTCCAACGAAATCTCTAAAATTTATGGTTCTGCCGGTTTGCCTGCCGGGATCATCAATTATAAATTTACCGGTTCTGCCGGACAAAGTTTTGGCGCTTTTGCTACCAAAGGGCTTTCTTTTGAGTTGGAAGGCGAAGCGAACGATTACGTGGGAAAAGGCCTTTCCGGCGCGCAGATCGCAATTTATCCTGCTAAAAACAGCATCTACATTCCTGAAGAAAATATTATTGTTGGCAATGTGGTGCTTTACGGCGCTACTTCCGGCGAACTATTTATCCGCGGTCAGGCAGGCGAGCGTTTTGCCGTCCGAAATTCAGGCGCAACGGCTGTAGTAGAAGGTGTTGGCGATCACGGTTGTGAATACATGACCGGTGGCCGTGCTTTGATCCTTGGCAAAACCGGGCGTAATTTTGCAGCCGGCATGAGTGGCGGCATTGCCTGGGTTTTTGATGCAGATGCCACTTTCCGCGAAAATTGCAATGCAGAAATGGTTGATTTGGACCAGTTAACGGATGCCGACGAGGAAGAGATCATCAGCCTGTTGCGCAAACACGTGCAATTGACGCACAGCACGTTGGCGCAGGAACTGTTGAACAATTGGCCAATCGTTGCCTCCCAATTCATCAAAGTATTCCCGAAAGAGTACAAAAAAGTTTTACAACAAAAAGAACCCTTAACCATCTGATCATCAATGGGAAAAGATACCGGATTTAAAGAGTACGGAAGAGAACTTCCGCCAAAAGTAGCGCCGCAGGAAAGGGTGCAAAATTACAAAGAGTTTGTGGGCAATTATTCGGACGAAAAGCTGAACGAGCAATCGGCACGCTGCATGAACTGCGGCATTCCGTTTTGCCATTCGGGCTGTCCGTTGGGCAATATTATTCCCGAATTTAACGATGCGGTTTATAAGAAGAAATGGGAAGAAGCTTACCAGATCCTTTCTTCCACCAACAATTTTCCGGAATTTACCGGCCGTATTTGTCCGGCGCCTTGCGAATCTGCCTGTGTTTTGGGCATTAACAAACCGGCTGTTGTCATCGAGGAAATTGAAAAACACATCATCGAAATTGCCTACGCCAAAGGTTATGTAAAACCAACCGCACCTTTGATCCGTAGTGGAAAAACTGTTGCCGTTATCGGTTCTGGTCCGGCAGGTTTAGCCGCCGCGGCACAATTAAACAAAGCCGGACATTTGGTTACGGTTTTTGAGCGGGATGACCAGCCGGGCGGATTATTGCGCTACGGCATCCCTGATTTTAAATTAGAAAAAACAGTAATTGACCGCCGTTTAGAAGTGATGAAAGACGATGGCATCACCTTTAAATGCAATACAGAAGTTGGAAAAGACATCGCAGCCGAGGAGTTGGTTCGCAGTTTCGATGCCGTGGTTTTGTCCGGCGGTTCTACCATTCCGCGCGATTTGCCCATTCCCGGACGCGAATTAAAAGGTATTTATTTTGCCATGCAGTTTTTAAAGCAGCAAAATAAGCGCGTCAGCAATACTTCTTTTACCGGTGAAAATATCACCGCAACAGGCCAGGATGTGGTGGTGATTGGCGGCGGCGATACCGGTTCGGATTGCGTGGGCACTTCTAACCGGCAGGGCGCGCGTTCCATCAAACAGTTTGAAGTGATGTTTCAGCCGGACAAAAACCGTACATTAGCAATGCCGTGGCCAAGTTTCCCGATGGTTTTAAAAACCACCAGTTCGCACGAAGAAGGCTGCGAACGTTTTTGGGGCATCAACACCAAACGTTTTGTGGGAGACGAAAACGGAAACCTGAAAGGTTTGGTTGTTACCGATGTGGAATGGGAAAAAGACTTTTTAGGCCGACCGGTAAAATTTAAAGAAATTGAAGGTTCTGAACGGGAAATACCTTGTCAGCGTGTTTTCCTGGCGATGGGTTTCGTGCATCCGCAATATCAGGGTTTATTAGAACAATTGGGCGTAGAGCTGGACGAACGCAAAAACGTAAAAGCGGCCGAAGGCGTTTTCCGCACCAACGTCAATAAAGTTTTTACGGCCGGGGATATGCGCCGCGGTCAATCTTTGGTAGTCTGGGCAATTTCCGAAGGACGCGAAGCAGCACGAAAAGTTGACGAATTTTTGATGGGCCACTCGGAACTGGAAAGCAAAGATGCGATTAACGAGTATCAGATGGATTTGTAGGTTTTTGAGGTAAAAGGTTTTGAGGTAAAAGGTTTTAAGGCAGAAAAGTATGCGCCATGCTTCCCCTCTTTGAGAGGGGTTAGGGGCGTGTCCTTTTTCAGACCAAATTTATGCCGGTAAAAGAAGCATTTGCAATCAAGCCAAAGTCAGCCTGGCCAAATACAAATCCATTTCATCTTGGTACATAATCGCGCAATTCCAGCCTTGCTTTTTGGCCTGTTTTTGCAACGTTTCCGGGTCGATATACAACCAGTTAAACCAATCGCCGCGCTGTTTTTTGTATTCATATTGATAGCTGATCTCGCCGTAATATTGGTTCTTCGGCAACGGCAAATCTTCATACAAATAAGCAATATCCGAAGAGTCAAAAATAAATTGTCCGCCAGGCAGCAGCAATTGTTTGGCGTGTTGTAAAAAGCGGTCGAGGCCGGCCAGGTTTTGCGTTAAACCGATGCCGTTCATCAGCAAAAGCAACGTATCAAATTTGTCGGTTTTGTATTGATAAATATCCTGCTCCAATACTCTTTTTACATTTCTTTTTTGCATCACGGCGGCTGCGCCGGGCGATACTTCTAAAGCTGTAACTTCAAAACCGCGTTCTTGTAAAATTAAAGCGTGGCTTCCGGCACCGGCGCCAATATCCAATATTTTGCCTCGGCACAGTTGCAGCGCCAGTAATTCGGCTTCCGGCATTTCATCTTCTTCCCGAAAAAAAACTTCGATAGGCATTTCTTCCGGCCCGCCGTAATTGTTGTGCAGCCACAATTTTTCTTCGGGTTGCTGCGTGTAAAAATCCTGTAAAGCCTGGCCGTAAATATCCATCGGCACAAAATAAAACTATAAAACCGATTGATGCTGTTTTTACCGGCAAAAAATTGAGGTGGTAAAAGAAGCATTTTGAATGACCGGTAGTTTTCAAAAACTGTAAAAACCAAAAACCACTATTTTTAGGTTTGTTGCCGATTACCTATCTTTCGGCCAAATATTTTAGCAATGGCAACAGAAGTGAAGTGTCCGGGTTGTGGTTATGGTTTCCCGATTGAGGAAGTGATGGCCGAGGAATATAAAAAAGAGCTGAAGCGGGAAATGCTTTCCTACAAAAGCAAAAAAGATGAAGAAGCGCAGAAAATAAGGGAAGAACTTTTGCGCAAACAAGAAGAATTTGACAAGAAATCGCGCCAGCAAAACTTAGTTTTTGAAGAGCGTTTGGCTTCCGAAAAAAAGCAATTGCAACAACAATTGGAAGAAACACTGCGCAAAAACATTGCTTCGGATTTTGAAAACAAGCTGGTGATGCTGGAAAATGCCAACAAAGAATCCGAAGAAAAACTAAAACTTTCGCGCCAAAAAGAAATGGAGTTTTTGCAGCGCGAACAGCAGTTGAAAAATAAAGAGGCCGAAATGGAACTGCAACTGCAACGCAAATTGCAGGAACAGCGCGGCGAAATTGCAGAACAGGTTCGCAAGCAGGAATCCGAAAAAAACAGCATTAAGGAAACCGAACACCAACTGCGCGTAAAAGAACTGGAAAAACAGTTGGACGACCAGAAAAAACTGGCCGAAGAAATGAAACGTAAAGCCGAACAAGGCTCGATGCAGTTGCAAGGCGAAGTGCAGGAATTGATTTTGGAAGAACTGCTGCGGCAAAGTTTTCCGTTTGATGTGATCAGCGAAGTTGGAAAAGGCATTCGCGGTGCGGATTGTGTGCAAACGGTGCGCAACCAGTTTGGCCAGGAATGCGGACAGATTATTTATGAAAGCAAACGAACCAAAGATTTTGGAGGCGACTGGATTGAAAAACTGAAAAAAGACATGCGCAGCCAGGGCGTAGATGTGGCCGTCATCGTTTCGCAATGTTACCCAAAAGGCATGGATTGTTTTGGCGAGAAAGACGGCGTTTGGATTTGTTCTTTTGAAGAAGCCAAAGCGGTGGCTTATATTTTACGGGACGGGATTATCAAACTTTTCAACACCAATAAATCGCAGGAAAACCGCGGCGACAAAATGCAGCTTTTATACAGCTATTTAACCAGTACCGAGTTTTCTGAACAGTGGAAAGCGATAAAAGAAGGTTTTATGAGTATGCGGCAATCTATTCAGCAAGAGCGGATTGCGATGGAAAGAATGTGGAAAGCGCGCGAAAAGCAATTGGAAAAAGTGTTGTTAAATGCAGCCTGGATCCGTGGCTCTATCGAAGGAATTGCGGGAAGCGATACCATCCAGTTAAGTTTGACCGATGACGAAGAAGGTTTGCTGATCGAGTAAATGCTTCTTTTATCGGGCTAAAAACAGTATCAAAGATTACCATTTAGATGGCCAGAAGTTGTTACGGATTTCTTCTATTGACGGAAAGTTCAAATCAGAACCAAAAGTTTCAAGTAATTGATCTACTGCTACTTTTTTTCCTTTCGGCAATTTTGCAACTGGTTTTATAAACGTTTCTTCTTCAACTTCGATAACTATTACTTCCACTTTTTTGCCGTAAAACTCTTCGGGTAAATTGATGCTATGGTTTTTTTTGTCGGGTACGAAAGTGTGTTTGTACATACTTTAAAATCTTAATCAAATTTACAAATATCTTAAACAGGATGATGAAGCTTAAAGCATTATTTAGATGACAATTTTTTGCCAAAAAATTTTCCATTGTAAAATAAGCAGTACAGCAACATTAACTTAACACAAAGCGGATATATTTATGCAAAAATTTTGAACAGTAATTTTCCAAATATGCTTTTTAAACACTTTTGTGTAGTATTGATTTTATTGAATTTAGTTGTTTGCTGCAACAGTTGTAACTTCTTTTACCGCCCTAAAAACCAGACAGATCAGGAAAAACTGAGCCACCATTTTGGTTATGACGACAGCACGTTGAACAACCGCGTTTTGCCGGTAATGATGCCTTATAACCGTTTGCTTGACCCGGCCGGAAAAGTGATTGTTTTTGGCAGCCCGGAGTTCGAAAACCATAGTTTGGATGTGCAGCCAATCCCAAATACTCCGCTTGTGGCGGTGGAAGACCGTTACGGCATTGCCATCATCAACCACGAAACCAACGCAATTGTGGCACGCTGGACGTACAACAGCGATACAAAATACAAAGGTATGATGAGCACGTATTCCGGCATCCAACTGTTAAATGAAAACGGCAAAACCGAGATTTTTTGGAGCGGCGCGAACGACAGCAACCATCAATCCTTTGTGTTTGAGGCAGAATTCGACACTAAAAATATTGCCATAAAAGAAGCATTTCCGTTTAAGCCAGATGCCGGTTCGCCACTGGCTTTGCCCAATGAAGTTGCTATCAATAACGAGAATGGAACCAACTATTTGTATGCGGTTTTAAATGGTAATAACCAGTTGGTCAAGATCGATATCAATACTAAAAAAACAATTTGGACAGTTCCAACCGGCGTTGCGCCTTATGGTTTAACCATTTCGGGCGGTAAAGCTTTTGTAAGTAATTGGGGCGGAAAGATGCCGGTTAAAAACGATACGCGGGAAACGGCTGGCGTGCCCGCACCGTATGGAAACGTGTATGTTGATCCGAAAACGGGCGCAACAGCAGCCGGGACAGTTTCTGTTTTTGGTTTGAATGATGGAAAATCGGTCAAAGAAATTGAGGTTGGATTGCACCCGAACGATTTGATTCCAAGTAAAGATGGACAGTATGTTTATGTGGCAAATGGCAACAGCGATGACGTTTCGGTTATTCAAACCCAAAGTTTAAGTGTGGTTGATAATATTTCGGTAAAAATCAATCCGGGCGAAAAAGGCTTTATCGGCGATACGCCAAACGCGCTGATTTTAAGTGAAGATGGCACGCATCTATATGTGGCCAACGGAATGGACAATGCGATTGCCATCGTAAAATTGGGCGCAAACGCATCCCCAAAAAGTACCGGTAAAAACAGTATCGAAGGTTTTATCCCAACGGAAGCTTACCCGGGCGGACTGGCTTTGGCGGGAAATAAACTGATTGTAACCAATTTGGAAGGCGAAGGCGCGCGCGTTAATTCTAAAGAAATCCGCAAAGAAAGCAAAGCGATAGACCGGGAAGTGCCCGATGTGGATGGCGGTTCTTACAATTCGCATCACCAAAAAGCAACCATTTCGGTGATTGATTTGCCGGATGCCAATCAGCTCAAAACTTTCACCAAAAAAGTTAAAGAACTAAGTTTGGATTTTCGGACGGAACTGGCGCGTTTATCTCCCCGAAAAAACCAACCTGCACGGCCAATGCCCGAGCGTATTGGCGAACCTTCGGTTTTTAAACACGTGCTGTACATCATCAAAGAAAACCGCACTTACGACCAGGTTTTGGGCGATATGCCGCAAGGGAACGGCCTGAAAAATTTGTGTATCTATGGAGACAGCATCACGCCAAACCAACATCAAATTGCCAGGAACTTTGTGTTGCTGGACAATTATTATGCTTCGGGCAAATGTTCTGCCGAAGGCCACCAATGGACAGACGCGGCGATGGTTACCGATTATATCGAGAAAAGTGTGCGTGCCTGGTTCCGCAGTTACCCGCATGTGCAAACCGATGCGATGGTTTACAATAAAAAAGGTTTTATCTGGAACAATGCGGCCGATCATGGCAAAAGCGTTCGGATTTATGGCGAGGCTTGCATCCCGGAAATAGACAGTAAACTTTCGTGGACGGATATTTACAACAATTACCAGGCGGGCAAACCCTTGAGTTTTAAAAATGTAAGTACCATTTCGCGTGTTCGGCCGATGCTTTCGCAAAACTATCCCGGTTCTGATTACCTGAAAATTACAGACCAGGTTCGTGCCGCGGCTTTTATCAAAGAATTAAAAGACTACGAAAGCAAAGGCGGCGACCAGTTGCCCGAACTGATGGTGATGGCTTTGTCAACCGATCACACACGTGGTTCGAGTCCCGGAATGCCAACGCCACGCGCCATGGTTGCCGATAACGATTTGGCTTTGGGCCGGATTGTGGAAGCAGTTACCAAAAGTAAGTTCTGGAAAAACACGGTGATTTTTGTAACCGAAGACGATTCGCAGGCCGGTTGGGACCATGTTTCGGCTTACCGCACCACCGGTTTTGTGATCAGTCCGTACAGCCATCTGCAAAAAACGGTTTCTACCAATTATAACCAAACTTCCATCGTCCGTTCTATCGAACAAATTCTGGGCATCCCGCCGATGAACCTGCTTGATGCAACCGCTTTGCCCATGTTTAATTGTTTTGCCGATCGCGCCGATGCTTCTTTTACCTATCAAAAATTGGCGAACAAAATCCTTTTGAACGAAATGAACCCGAGGCTGGTGATGTTAAAGGGCAAAGCGTTGTATTACGCCAAACAATCCATGCGGCCGGAATACGACCATGTGGACGGCGGAAACGATGATTTGCTGAACCGGATTTTGTGGTTTAATAGGAAGGGGAATAAAACTTACCCGGCGAAGTTGGCGGGAAAAGATACGGATGATGACGACGATTAATGCTTCTTTTATCAGGCAAAAAACCACAAGTCCTTTTTAAATAGTTAAATTTGTTGAAAAGGATAAAAGTATGCAAAGTCAAAAATTAACTTCTTTACAATTGGAGCTGTTAAAAGTGTATTCATTTGAACCGAAAGAAGAGGATTTATTAGCTATCAAAAAACTAATGGCACAATATTTTTCTGATAAATTGCAATGTAATATTCAAAAAAGCATAGACGAAAAAGGGATTACGGAAGAAGATTTAAAAAATTGGATTAATGAATAAGTTTTGCTTGATTTTATCAATAACTGCGGTATTTTCTTATAACATTGCAAAGGCGCAAAAAGCAAATTATAATCGCAATAAGCTAACTCTAAATGGCATTCCTTTTACTGTTAGCAAAAAAGCTATAATTAAAGTATTAGGTAAACCTTTACAACAATTTAAACCTCACTATGAATGCGGTTTTTTTTCGGATAATGAACAACGTGGAGAGGTTTATTATACCTTACAATATAAACTCCTTAATTGGATTGGAAATAATAAGCAGGGTTATACCATGGAAAACCTTTTTATTTCACCAAATTTAAATTATATTATAAAGTACAAAGGAAAAATACTTTCTTATCAAACCACCCAGAAAGAGTTTATGAAATTAAGCGGTATAGATACTTTCGATACTAATATCGGTGGGCAAAATCCTTCGGATCTTATTAAAGTTATAGGTAATCAAAATTTAAAAACTACAAGTTTGGATTTGCAAGAGAAAGGTGATGATGATAAGTACATTTTTTATTTTCTTAATGGAAAGCTTTGTAAAATCGAATATTGGTCTCCTTGTTGATGTATTTGAAGTAATTGTATTACCTCAAATTTTAAAATGTATAATAATTAATAAAAGACTTTCTACAAAACATGTATTTGTAGAAAGGCTTTTCTATTCCTAATAAAACTTCGGCAACGGGTTCAGTTTTAAATTTTGCTGTTGGTGCCAATAAGGATAAATGGTCGGCGTTTCGCTGGCTGCATCTAGTTTTTTAATTTGTTCGGTGGATAAATTCCAGCCCACCGCTTCCAGGTTTTGTTTCAGTTGTTCTTCGTTTCTGGCACCAATCACCAAGGTATCAACGGTTGGGCGTTGCAGCAGCCAGTTTAACGAAACTTGTGCCACGCTTTTTCCGGTTTCGGTAGCCACTTCGTCTAAAACATCAATAATTTTATAAAAAAGTTCTTCAGGAATGGCCGATTCCGGAACCGGGCTTCCGCCTTGTGCCACGCGGCTATCCGCAGGAATCGGATGGTTCCGCCGGTATTTTCCGCCCAAACGGCCAGCCGCCAAAGGGCTCCAGATAATGCCGCCCACTTTTTGGTCTAAACCCAAAGGCATCAGTTCCCATTCGTATTCGCGGTTCACCAACGAGTAATAAACCTGGTGTGCAATGTAGCGGTTCCAGCCGTAACGGTCAGAAACGGCCAGCGATTTCATCAAATGCCAGTCCGAAAAATTGGAACAGGCCAGGTAACGTACTTTTCCGCTTTGCACTAAATCGTCCAGCGTGCGCAGCGTTTCTTCCACCGGCGTAACGCCGTCGAAACCGTGCATGTGGTAAATATCAATGTAATCGGTGTTTAAACGCTTTAAACTGGCTTCGCAGGCTTTCATCAAATGAAAGCGCGATGATCCTTGTTCGTTCGGCCCGCTGCCCATCGGGAAAGTGGCTTTGGTAGAAATGATCACCTGGTCGCGTTTGCCTTCCAGCGTTTTTCCGAGGATTTCTTCGGCCAAACCATCCGAATAAATATCCGCCGTATCAAATAAATTAACGCCGGCATCCAAACAAAGGTTGACCATGCGCGAAGCTTCTTCTACCTGCGTGTTGCCCCAGGCTTTAAAAAACTCGTTGCTTCCGCCAAAAGTAGCGGTGCCAAAACTCAAAACCGGCACATGCAAACCCGATGCGCCCAATGGCCTGTATTCCATAATTGCTTTGTTAATGTTAAAATTATAAAGCTATTTTGGGCAGATATGTTTAACGGAATGCTGTTTTTATCGGGTAAAAGTTGGTGTTGGTTTTTATGCCGATCAAAGAAGTATCGAAACCTAAACCGGATTTCCCTTGCCATCCGTTTTAATATTTTGGTTTTGAAACCGAAAAAACATCGCCACCCATTGATTGGCAGTTTTAAAATAAATAAACAATGCGCCGTCCTGTTTGCTGCCGTTGTTGGCGGCTTGGCTGCCGCTGTCGCCCTGGTTCATGTGGATGTCGTGGACACCAACGGGCGGGTTTTGGGTAAAATAAGGGTTTAAATCCGGGATGCTGCCGGGGAGGTTATCGTTCCAGCCGGAGCCAAAGGCAAAAATTTCGGCATCCGGGTTGTTTTTTGCTTTTTGTACCCAGGGGTCAATGTCGCCGTTCAGGTTTTCGCCCGGCGAAGTATCGCTTTTCGGTTTCACCACCTGCATCAAATTGATGGGGAAAAGTGGCGGCGAAAAATGCAGATAATCCAAACAAATGGAAGCAGGCATAGCCGCTTTTGGCGTAAAACCAACTTTAGATTTTAAAATATCCGCCGTAACCGGATGCTGGTAGTTTTCATCTTTATAAAACATGACCATCCTGTTCGTGTCCAATTTGGTGCTGCCGTTTTGCGGATAAAGCAAAGTTTGCCCGGCAAATTTAGAGTAAACATCAACGGCAACGCGGTAAAGCTGGTCCGACTGTACCAAAATTTGGTAATGGTCGGTGCCGCTTTGGTAAGGCATTGCATCGGTAACTTTCCCTCTTAAAACCCCATAATTGATAGCCATGTTATTTTTATTTGATACTGTTTTTATCGGTATAATTTCGGCAGCCAACTTCTAAAATTAACATTCTAAAATTAAGTAAGTGTAAACTGTTTTAGGTGAAGCAAAGGCTTCACCTAAAACAGTTTCAAAACAACCAATGCTTCTTTTACCGAACAAAAATTGGTGTTGGTCATTTTTGCTATCAGCTATCAGCTATCAGCTATCAGCTATCAGCTATCAGCTATCAGCTATCAGCTATCAGCCTATTTTTCGCGCGATACAAACTTATGGAAAGTGCTGATCTCGCCGTCTTTCTTTTTATCCTGGTACAAAAAGTCCAGCTTGTTTTTCTCAAAGTTCTTGAAAAAATCGTCCCAGGTGATTTCTTCAAAACGGTCGTCGGCATCGCTGTGTTTCGGGAAGTGGATGCGGATTACGCCGTCATCTTCTTCTTTGCCGGTTGATTTTATTTTCGCCGGAACGCCTTCGCGCTCTTCGGTCCATTTTTGGATTTTTTTGTGGTCGTGGGTTTGTGCTGAAGTGCTCATAATTTTCAAGTTTTTTTGTTAGGGTAACAACGCCACTGTTTTAAGTGTTTTTATGGGGTGGATTTTTTGAGTTAAGGTTGAATGCTTCTTTTATGCCATTAAAATTGGTGGCTTAGGTTTGGCTAAAGCCAGTTTTGGCTCCTTTTATCCCCCCGGCCTTTAAGCCGGGGGGCAATAAATAGCTGCGTTAGGTTGTAGGGTTTTGTTATCAGCAGATAAAAAAATTTAAGAGCCTGTTTGAATTTCTGTCATAAAAATTTACAATGCTTCTTTTATGCCTATAAATTTGGTGTGACGGATGTTTTAAGGGCATAAAAACCACAAAAAGACAATGATTTTTATGTGGTAAAAGAAGCATGGCAAATCAATTTAACAAAATTTAAACAGGCCCTAAAACAAGGTGGTTATTCATTGCCGCGGCCTAAAGGCCGCGGGATAGGTAAACCTGGACTTGGCTTTAGCCAAAATCATCCGACAAAAATCATCCGACAAAAGCAGCAATCCAACATTTAAAAATCCTTGCGCAAATGCACCACCTGGCCGCCCCCGGCAGTTAAAGTTGTTTTCAGAACAGTTTGGCTGGTTACCTTTTGCACCACTTTTACCAAATGGTTGGGGTTGATATTGGCATCCGGCGCATCACTGTAAATCTCGGCGGTGTAATTTCCTTTTGGTAGAAACGATAAGGGCGTATTTAAACTTCGTGGCGTATTGCTGTTGATGGTGCCGAGATACCAATCGCTGCCTTTGCGCCGGGCAATCGTAATGTGTTCGCTTAGTTTTGCGCTTACGGCTTTGGTTTCGTCCCAGGTAACCGGTACTTCTTTCAAAAACTCAAATCCCGGCTGGCCGATGTAAGCGTCGGGATAATCGCAAACCATGCCCTGCTCGTTCTCCAAAACCACATACATGGCCAGCATATGGCAGCGTGTGCCTGGAACCATTGGCGCGGTGTAATGAATTTTAAAAGTGGAAGGATTTGATGCCCGAAACCCGCCCAAATGATAATCCGTTGAACCGGCAAGCCCGCGCGTAAACGGGATATTGATATCGGCATCTGGCGTAACGCTATTGTTCCATTTGTTGTTTTCGTAGTTCAAAGTTCCTTCGCGCGTAAACTCATTTGGGTAAGTGCGGTTTAAGCCGGTTGGTTTGTAAGCGCCATGAAACTGGATGTGTAAATGGTGCTGCGCCGCTTTTTGCGAAATTTCTTCCTGCATGTTTACCATTTCCTGGTCGTCGCGGTCCATAAAATCGCACATCAAACCTTTGATGCCCCATTTTTCGTACTGCGCAAAAGTTGCTTCCAATTTGGGGTACAGAGCAGCAAAATGCACCCAGACCCGGATGCCAACGCCCACCTTTTTTGCCGAATCGCACAGTTGCTGCATATCCAAACCGGGGACAGCTTTAGCAGGATCGGCGTGAGGGCCGGGCATAAAGTTGGCGCCATCGTTTACGTACCATTCGTGCAAACCATACTCAACCACGGTATGGTAAGCAATGCTGTTTTTAGCACAGAAATTTACGTAATACATATTGGTTTCGTAGTTGTTGCCGGGCGCGAAAGAAGTATCAGGCGTAACATTGCCGTTCCACCAGGGAAAAGTAGTTTTGCCGGGCTTGATCCAGGAAACATCTTTGATCTGGCTGGGATCGCTTAGATTCGTTAGCAGGTTCGATTCGATCAAAGTGCCCATCCGGTCGCCAATCATCATCACCCGCCAGGGGCTTTGGTGCGGTAGTTTTGCCTTTACTTTGATGGCTGTTTGCTTGGGCAAAGGCGAAATACTGCTTTGCAAAACGCCCTGATGTTTGCGCAAATACATGCCGCCGTAATCGCGCAGGTTGGCTTCGGTTATCGCCATAAAAACACCTTTCGGGAAGGAAAACAACGTTGGCAAATCCATCAGTGTGTCAGCCTTAATTTCGCTTAGATGCAGTTTGTTGTAAATCCCTTCGTGCGAGGTGGTGTAATTTTCGCGAAAAAGCGTCAGCACAAGCGGGTTTTGACTGAGGTTGAACGTGTTGGCTTCCTCCGTAATGTTCACGCTTTTCCATTGCTGCTGCTGCGGAATGCGGTAACGAAAAGCAGTGCCATCATTAAATACTTTCAATTCGACTTCAAGCCGTCGTTTTAAACCGCTTTTTTCTGAAACCGAAATCAGCAATTGGTTGCACGCGCTGTGCACGTTGCTGTTTTTACCCACAATTAATTGGTAATTTTCTTCGAGATGTTGGGAGTGGTGCTTCTCCAATTTCAGGTTGTTTGCAAACGCGCCACCTTTTTCAAAACTGATATTTAAACGGGAATTATCAAGCAAAACATTGCCTTTATAACTAACGCGATAAACTAACCCATTTTGATCTGTACTCAACCAAAAACGGATATTTTTATCAGGCGAAGTAACCGTTAAACCACGCTGGGCAAAAACATTTATGGAGGTTGATACAAACAGAAAAATAAACAGGTATTTCATATCTGGCTTTGATCGGTTTAAAGGCTTTTCACTATTTTATGGTGCTAAAAGAAGCATGGCAATTTAAAGGAATAAAGCTTTGAAAAATAAAAAAAACCTGGATAACTAAAAAACCACTTGCTTAAACAAACAAGTGGTTTTTTAAATTTTGTGGACCCGGAGAGATTCGAACTCTCGTCCAAACATGGTATAAGGTAAGCCTTCTACATGCTTAGCTGCTGTTTGATTGTCGGGAAGGGGAAGGTCAGCCGCGTACCTGTACCATCTTCCGTAGGTGCTTTATCTCGTTTGCTGATCACACCAGCAGCAAACCAGTTTCTTATTTCGACGTTCCTGGTGATGATCCTAAGAAACCGCAGACGACCGGAACGAAAGCTATGCTAACTCTAAGTTAGGCAGCTAAGGCGTAGTTATTTTCGCCATTTGAAAGTTTGAGTGTTCAGATTAAAGCGCTAATTCACCCAACGCGCTGCATGCTTACTTACTTATCTCCATCCTGTCAATTCCGGTCGGGCCCTTTTAAGGGTGAAAGGTAAATTGTAGAAGGGTTTTAAGTGGATGCAAAAATACTGTTTTTAGCGATATAAAAAAAGAAAAAATTTTTTTAGTTAATGGGTTATGGTTGATAGTTCATGGAAACTCGCAACAGCTATGAACCATCAACTATCACCCATCAACCTCTTCACAAAACCCTTCCCGGATAAACTTTTAAAGCTTCTTCCAAACAAACCATGGCTTTTTCCAAATCTATTGTATTTAAAACATAAGCCAAACGCACTTCGTTTAAACCGCCGCTGGGCGTACTATAAAAACCAGTTGCGGGCGCCATCATCACCGTTTGGTTTTCGTAACTGAAAGTTTCCAGCATCCATTGGCAAAAAGTATCGGCATTGTCAATCGGAAAACGGGCAACAACATAAAAAGCGCCGCCCGGGTTCGGACAAAAAACGCCCGGAATTTTATTCAAAGCCTGCACCAAAATATCGCGGCGTTTGGTGTATTCGTTTTTTACGTTGATAAAATAAGCATCGGGCGTATCCACTGCGGCTGCGCCGGCAATTTGCTCCACCATGCCCGGACTTAACCGCGCTTGCGCAAACTTTAAAGCGGCCGCCATCAAAGCTTTGTTTTTGGTGATGATGCAGCCCAAACGCGCGCCGCAGGCACTGTACCGTTTAGAAACCGTGTCCAAAACAATGACGTGTTCCTCCAAACCTTTTAAATGCATTGGCGAAATAAATTCACGTCCATCGTAACAAAACTCGCGGTAAGCTTCGTCCGAAAACAAATACAGATCATACTTCAAAGCCAGTTGCTTCAACGCTTCCATTTCTTCCTTCGAGTACAAATAACCGGTCGGGTTATTCGGGTTGCAGATCATGATCGCTTTCGTTTTCTCCGTGATCAGTAACTCAAATTCATTGATCGGCGGCAGCGCAAAACCATTTTCAATATAAGATAAAATCGGCTTCACCACCACGCCGCACTGATGCGCAAAACCATTGTAGTTGGCATAAAAAGGTTCCGGGATGATCACTTCATCACCGACATCCAAACAAGCCATCATCGAAATCGTAATTGCTTCGGAACCGCCGGTCGTAACCAAAATATTATCTGGCGAAATATTATAACCCAGTTTATTGTAATATTCGGTCAGCTTGCTGCGATAGGCCAGCGTTCCTTCCGAGGCCGTGTAAGCCCAAACTTTAAAATCGATATTTTTAACAGCATTTAGCATGATTTCCGGCGTTTCAATATCCGGCTGGCCGATGTTTAAATGATACACTTTTTTGCCTTCCAGCTTGGCTTTATCAGCAAAAGGCGTTAATTTTCTGATGGGGGAAGCCGGCATTTGCTGGCCTTTTATTGATATTTTCGGCATAAAGCAAAAGTAGGAAAAAGCCGTGAGTGAGGAGTTGTGAGTTGCAAGTTTCGGTTTGCCAGTTCTAAATTCAAAACCTTGCAAATCGCTAATACCTGACTGCTGATACCTCATAGCTGATAGCTCAACCCCAATGCTTCTTTTATGCCATAAAAATTGTTGCACAAAAAAACTTCGCCCTGTTTTGCAAGACGAAGTTTTAGTTGGTAAAAACAGTATCGAAACTATTTTGTCGCTGCGGAAGCTTTTACAACTTCGCCCACAATCACCAGATATTTTGTTGGCGTTTTTGCGTTGGATGTTACCACAATGGTTTTATTAAACGGTGCTTCTACAGCGGCATTGTACGTAATTTTGATGCTTCCTTTTTCGCCTTTTTTAACCGGCGTTTTGGTATAATCGGCAATGGTGCAGCCGCAGGTTGGTTTCACTTCCGTCAAAATCAAAGGTTCTGCGCCAATGTTGGTGTACACAAAATCGGTGGTTACAGGTTTTCCCTGCGGTACTTTGCCAAAATCGTGTTTTTCTTCTGTAAATTTAAATTCGGCTTTGTTGTCGGTTTGTGCCGATGCAGTGATTGTGAACCCTACAACCATTGCGCAAATCATCATTAATTTTTTCATAGCTTCTTTATCAGACTGTTAAAACAAATATAAGTCAAATTTAATCAATTAAAATATTGATACGTTAAATTCATCCGGTGGTTGTCCTTTTCTCAAAAAAATAGTCTGATTAAATACTATTTTTGCTGGTATAGAAACCTAAAATGCAGGAATTAGAAGTAACAAGCGCCTTTGATCAACTGGAAAAATCTGAACTGAGTTTTGACGACTTTAAGCAGATCGTGATCCGTGATTACCGCATTGCCGTGGAAAGCAGGCAGGCCAGCATTTTGGGCCGAAAAGAAGCATTGACCGGGCGCGCCAAGTTTGGCATTTTTGGCGATGGAAAAGAAGTAGCGCAACTGGCCATGGCCAAAGCGTTTAGAAAAGGCGATTGGCGCGCGGGTTATTACCGCGACCAGACTTTTGCTTTTGCAACCGGAATTTCTAACATCACCGAGTTTTTTGCGCAGTTGTACGCCATTCCGGATGTAAAGCAGGAACCATCTTCGGCAGGAAGGCAAATGAACAGCCATTTTGCCACACGCTCCATGAATGAAGACGGAACCTGGAAAAACTTGGTGGAAATGAAGAATTCTTCTGCCGATATTTCTACCACCGGCGGCCAAATGGCGCGGTTGATCGGTTTGGCCTGGGCATCCAAATTGTACCGCGAAAACAAAGACCTGGCCGCCATGGATTCCTTTTCCATCAACGGAAACGAAGTTGCTTTTGGCACCATCGGCAATGGTTCTACTTCCGAAGGTATTTTTTTTGAAGTAATCAACGCGGCAGGCGTAATGCAGGTGCCGATGACGGTTTCTGTTTGGGACGATGGTTACGCCATTTCTGTTCCCTCAAAATACCAGACGACCAAAGAAGACATTTCCGAAATTTTAAAAGGTTTTCAGCGTGATGAAAACGGCGAAGGTTTTGAAATATTTAAAGTGCCGGGCTGGGACTATCCGGGTTTGTGCGAAACCTACGAAAAAGCGGCCAATATTTGCCGTACGCAGCACGTTCCGGTATTGATCCACGTAACCGAACTGACACAGCCGTTGGGCCATTCAACTTCCGGTTCGCACGAACGCTACAAAACCAAAGAGCGTTTGGCCTGGGAAAAAGAACACGATTGTTTGGCCAAAATGCGTTCCTGGATTTTGGATTCGGCCATTGCAAATGCAGCAGAATTGGACGAGTTGGAAGATGCGGCTAAAAAATACGTGCGCGAATGCCAGCGTGCGGCGTTAAACAGTTTGCAGCAGGAAATTGAAGTGGAACGCAACCAAACCGCCAATGTGATCCGCGAACTGGTTCCGGTTTCTGCCGCAGGCGAAAAAATAGAAGGCTTGGTCAAACACATCAACACAACCACCGATTTAGGCCGAAAAGATGTCGTTTCAGCTTTGCGAAAAGCCTTGATGTTAACTGCTGGAGAAAGCAGCGTCGAACGTACAAAATTGATGGAGTTGTACCATCAGGAAATGGAACAAAACGTTTTCCGTTACGATTCGCACCAGTTCAGCAAT
Organism: Mucilaginibacter sp.; assembly: GCF_041088075.1. GTDB lineage: Bacteria > Bacteroidota > Bacteroidia > Sphingobacteriales > Sphingobacteriaceae > Mucilaginibacter_A. The sequence goes on from NZ_JBGCVY010000033.1 coordinate 111,078, forward strand.
ACAACAGAATCACCGTTAAAAGTTCCCGTCCAGCTTCCCGTTTACGAAGAAAACGCAAAAATGATTGACGGCCGGGAAATCCTGAATGCTTGTTTTACCGCTAATTTTTCCCGCGACCCGCGCATTATTGCTTTTGGCGAAGATGTTGGCGCCATAGGCGATGTAAACCAGGGCTTTGCCGGTTTGCAGGAAAAATTCGGCCCGCTGCGCGTAACAGATACAGGAATCCGCGAAAGTACGATCGTTGGTCAGGGCATTGGTTTGGCTTTGCGTGGTTTAAGGCCGATTGCCGAAATCCAATATTTAGATTACCTGCCTTATGCCTTGAACGTGCTAATAGACGACTTAACAACCATGAGTTACCGTACTTTTGGCGGACAAATTGCGCCAGTGATTGTGCGTACCCGCGGCCACCGTTTGGAAGGGATTTGGCATTCCGGTTCGCCGATGGGTATGATCGTGAATGCGCTTCGCGGGATGCACATTTGTGTCCCTCGGAACATGACCCAAGCCGCAGGAATGTACAATACGTTGCTTCGCGGAAACGAACCGGCTTTGGTGATCGAATGCCTGAACGGTTACCGTTTGAAAGAGAAATTGCCGACCAACGTTGGCGATTTTACCGTTCCTTTAGGCAAAGCAGAAATCATCAAAGCAGGAACAGATTTAACCGTTGTTACATATGGTTCAACCTTAAACTTGGTTTATCAGGCAGCAACCGAACTCGAAAAAATGGGCATTTCGGTAGAAATTGTAGATCCGCAAACGCTTTATCCTTTTGATTTGGACCAGCTTTGTGCTGCTTCCGTTAAAAAAACCAATAAACTGCTGGTGGTGGATGAAGACGTGCCAAGCGGTGCTTCAGCCTACATCTTGCAGCAAATCGTTGAAAAACAAAAAGCTTATTATTTTTTAGACAACCAGCCCAAAACTTTGACGGCCAAAGACCATCGTCCGCCTTACGGTTCGGATGGCGATTATTTTAGCAAACCTTCGGTAGATGATATCATCGAAACGGTTTACGAGATGATGGGCGAAAGCAAACCTGCACAGTTTCCAAAGATTTATTGATGCTGTTTTTATCGACATAAAAACAGCATCGAAAATTTTTTCGTTTTAAAAAGAAAATATTTACTTTTGAAAATGAAAGCAAGCAAGGAATATCAAGCGGTAGAAAACACGCCTTCGATCTTATCCGAACGAACGCAGGAAGCTTTAACGTTAATCAAACCTTACGAAAAGCTTTTCACTTCGCCCAAGGCAAAACACGATGCCATCAAAAAAGGCTTGGAACCGAAAGCCATACAGGATTTGATTGAAATTGCAGGCGTTACGCAAACGGATGCCGCGCATATTCTAGATTTAACCGAACCAACTTTAAGAAAATACATCAAAACCGGCAAAGAACTGAACACCGGTTTAAGCGAACATTTGCTCCAACTTTTTGAATTGTTTGACAAAGGCATGGACACGTTCGGTTCGTTGGAAGAATTTAAAAACTGGTTGCCACACCACAATATCGGTATCAATGCCGTCCCGATGGAGTTGCTGGATACGCTGACCGGCATCAATATGGTTAAAAGCGAACTGATTCGCATTGATTATGGCGTAACTGCTTAACGCTTTTCGATGTTTGTTTACCGGATCAGCCAGACCAAATACGCTAACAGTTTAACCGCTTCCGGCATTGATGGCCGCTGGAATCCGCTTCATCAAAAAATGATTTACACGGCCAGTTCTGTTGCTTTGGCTTGCTTGGAAAACCTGGCGCACAAAAGCGGCACTTCTTTGGCAGCCGGAAATTTCTCTTTGTCTGTTATTGATATTGCTGATTTAAAGATCGAGGAAGTAAGGAGCGGGGACTTAACAAGCGTTCATCCAAACTGGCAATCGGTAGAGCAATATCCTTTCACCCAAAAATTGGGAAACGATTGGTTAAAGGCCAATACGGCTGCTGTTTTAAAAGTTCCTTCTGCGATTATTGATTTGGAATATAATTATTTGATTAATCCAAACCATGCTTCTTTTATCAGTATAAAAATTGCATCGATTAAGCGGTTTAGATTTGATGCAAGGTTGAAAGGGAGTTTGTAGTTTTTACTACTTACCTTATAATTACGTCAATGCTGCTAAAAGAAATACCTAAAAAACCCTTCCATGGCTCTATTATATAGTTCATTGTTTCAATAGAATCTAAATTTCCAACTTTCATTATATCTTTAAGGTTATCGTAAGGTACATCTGAATGAATGGATAAGCGATGTATTCTGCGGGTATGAGGATCAAAATCTATTAGTAAATGTTGCCCGTTTTTGTGGTAATGATTCGTATAACCATCTACACTATGACGAGAAGGATCAGGAGAAGTATCGTCAGATTTACCTAAAACTTTACGTACCTGATCAATATTCTTTCCAATTAACGAAGGAACATCAAATGTAACTTGAGGTGGTTTTGGTTCTTTAAAATCACAACTTGTACAAATCAAAAGTAAAATGTACAAGATATACATAACTGGTTTTAAGCTGTTAAATTCAATATTCATCATATTTCTTTTTGTTGGACTTGTAATTCCATTCTTTATACGGAGAATATCAACTATTGAATTTACAATTGAATAAAAAATTAGATGCTTCTTTTAGCACACTAATTTTTACCTGATAAAAGAAGCATTAACTCTTAAAATAAAAAAAACGCTTTAAAGCTGATAATGTGGTACGTCTTAAATAGAAATTTATTTGCGTATTCGCACGAAATGGACACAGCTTTAAAGCGTATAACAAAGATTCTAATTTGTAAAATGTAAACCAAATGCTTCTTTTAACACACCAATTTTTACCCGATAAAAGAAGCATCAACCTACAACTTCGCACTCAAATTCCGTAACCATAAATCCGCCAAAACCAACGCAGCCATCGCTTCCACAATCGGCACGGCGCGCGGCACTACGCAAGGATCGTGGCGGCCTTTGCCTTTTATTTCGGCCGGGTTTCCGGCGGCATCAATCGTTTCCTGGTTTTGCATAATGGTGGCCACAGGTTTAAAAGCCACCTTAAAAGTAATCGGCATCCCGTTGCTGATGCCGCCCTGGATGCCACCAGAATTATTGGTCAAAGTCTGCACGTTTCCGGCTTCATCTTTTCTGAAAATATCGTTATGTTCCGATCCCAGCATTTCACTTCCGGCAAAACCGGAACCATATTCAAAACCATGAACGGCATTGATGGAAAGCACGGCTTTGCCCAAATCAGCATGGAGTTTATCAAAAACAGGTTCGCCTAAACCAACCGGGCAATTCAGAATCGTACAACTGATTTTCCCGCCAACGGTATCGCCTTTTTTGCGGACGTCATCAATATGATCAATCATTTGCGCGGCCGTTTCCGGGTCGGCACAACGAACGATGTTTTCTTCTCGGACGCGCAAAAAGTCTTGCGCGTTTTCGATTTTTACTTCCGGTGCGTTCATTTTTCCAACGCTGGTTACCGAAGCTAAAATTTCAATTCCTTGTGTTTGCAGCAGCAGTTTTGCTACGGCTCCGGCTGCTACACGCGCGGCAGTTTCGCGGGCAGAAGAACGGCCGCCGCCACGATGATCACGCAAGCCATACTTCGTTTGATAGGTAAAATCTGCGTGCGAAGGCCGGAAAGTATCGGTGTTATGCGCATAATCTTTCGAGCGTTGATCTTCATTCGGGATTAGCATCGCAATTGGTGTTCCGGTTGATCTGCCTTCAAAAACACCGGAAAGAATTTGCACCGTATCGCTTTCTTTGCGCTGCGTGGTGATTTTGGATTGTCCGGGTTTGCGCTTGTCTAATTCCGACTGGATAAACTCCAAATCAATCGCCAAACCAGCCGGACAACCATCAATGATAACGCCGATGGCCACGCCATGCGATTCGCCAAAAGTGGTGATGCGGAATGCTTGTCCGAAAGTATTGCCTGCCATTTTATATTTTTTTGTGTAGGGGCGATTCAAGAATCGCCCCTACGCTAAATCCAGCCGTTTCCAAATCATCCCAAAAACCCGGATACGATTTTTCAACAACTTTAAAATCTTCAATCTCAACTTCCGGTACGATCAAAGCCAGTGGTGCAAAAGCCATAGCCATGCGGTGGTCTTCGTAAGTATGGATGAAAAGTTTTTCGGGAATGCTTCTTTTAGCACAGTTTAATTTGTAAACCTGGCCTTTTTCAATCAGCTCGACACCGATTTTAGCCAATTCGTTTTGCAGTGCTTTTACGCGGTCGGTTTCTTTGATCTTTAACGTTTCCAGGCCGGTAAAAGAAGCATCGTGGCCCAAAGCTGCACAAACCACGATAACCGTTTGCGCCAGATCCGGACAGGTTTTAAAATCAAAAATTTTACGGACTACGGTTTTTGGTTCTTTCTTCAGCCAAACGCCACTGTTTTTAAACTGCGACGTGATGCCAAAATTTGCCATAATTTCTGTGATCACACTATCGCCTTGTAAGCTGTAGGCCGTTAAACCCGGGAGGACAATCTCTGCCTGATCACACAAAGCCGCAATGGCGTACCAGTAAGAAGCCGCGCTCCAATCCGGTTCCACATAAATTGTTGCAGGTTGAAAAGGTTGGTTTTGAATGGAGATAACACTACCGTTCCATTGATGTTGAATGCCGCATTGCTGCAACATCGAAAGCGTCATTTCCACATAAGGTTTCGACGTTAATTCTCCTTCAATATGTAAGTTTAAACCTAACGGCAATTGTGAAGCAATCAACAACAAAGCGGTAATGTATTGGCTGCTGATATCGCCTTTGATTGAAATTTCTGCCGTTTGCTGTTCAAACCCGCAGGTTATTTTGATGGGCGGGAAACCTTCTTTTTCTTCGTAAGCAATCTCCGCGCCTAACGTTCGCAATGCATCAACCAGAATACCGATTGGGCGTTGTTTCATGCGTTCCGTTCCCGTCAAAACCACCTGATGCTGTTTTTGCAAGGTAAAAAATGCCGTTAAAAAACGCATGGCTGTACCTGCGGGGCCGATATTGATTTCGGGTGCGACGAGCGAGGTGCGAGGTGCGAGGACTTGTCCTGTTTCCCGCTCTCCGCTCTCTGGTCTCCGCTCCAAAACTCCCGCCAGCGTAACCGTATCTGCTGCTTCCGATAAATTTTCGACCTTAACCTTTCCTTTGCTTAATGCGGCAATCACCAAAGCGCGGTTGCATTCGCTTTTAGAACCCGTCAGTTTGATCGTGGTGTTAACCGTTCGGTCGGGCTTGCTTAAAATCAAATTTCCAGCTTCCATTTAAGCTTCGGCAACCGTGGTGTGGTTCATAATTTCGGTTTGCTTGCGGATGGATTCGTGGTGCATCAGTTCCAGCAATTTCTCGGTAAAATCGGTGCTTAGTTTTAAAGCTTTGGCGTAAGAAGTGCGTTTGTGCAAAATCTCGTCCCAACGGTTTACCTGCAAAATGGTAACGTTGTTGTCTCTTTTGTATGCGCCAATTTTTTCGACAACCTGCATCCTTTCGGCCATTTTAGAAATGATTTGATCGTCAATCTTATCAATCTGGGCACGCAATTCGGCCATTTTATCTTTTACGGCCGCATCTTTTACTTCCGGTTTGCGTTGTGTTAAATGATCCATCAAATCACTTAAAGCAGATGGCGTTAACTGCTGTTTGGCATCCGTCCAGGCAACAGAAGGATCTAAGTGCGATTCAATCATCAAACCCTGCATATCCATATCCAACGCTTTTTGCGCGATGTAAGGGATCAGTTCGCGGTTGCCGCAAATATGGCTCGGGTCGTTAATCATTGGTAATTCCGGCGCTAAGGTTTTCAGGCTAATGGCCAAATCCCAGTGCGGTTCGTTGCGGAAAGCGGTTTTTTCAAAAGAAGAAAACCCGCGATGAATAGCAGCCAGTTTGGTAATTCCGGCTGCATTAATCCGTTCCAAAGCGCCGATCCACAAAGACAAATCAGGGTTTACCGGATTTTTAACCATCACCGGCACGTCAACGCCTTTTAAAGCATCCGCAATTTCCTGCACGGTAAACGGGTTAACGGTAGAACGCGCACCGATCCATAAAATATCAACGCCCGCAGCCAAAGCTTCTTCCACGTGTTTGGCGTTGGCCACTTCCACCGCCGTTGGCAAACCGGTTTCTGCTTTGGCGCGTTTCAGCCATTCCAAACCAATGCTTCCGATACCTTCAAACTCGCCGGGGCGTGTCCGTGGTTTCCAGATGCCGGCGCGCAAAACGCTTGCTTTTCCGGTTTTGGCAATTAAATGTGCCGTTGCAACCAGTTGTTCTTCGGTTTCGGCACTGCACGGGCCGGCAATGAGTAAAGGCTCGTGGCCGATTTTCATCCACGAACTAAGCGGTTGTATTTTAAGATCGAGTTTCATAATGATGGAGATTTGAGATGGAGTTTGATGAAATTTATGTGCTAAAAGAAGTATGTCAGATTTTGTCGTTTTTGCGGTACTCACCCAAAATGTTAAAGTTGTGCGCATGTTTCAGCACTTTTTTAATGGCCGAATCGTATTGCGAGGCCTGCTGCCATTCTACATCGGCGTAAAAATTATACTCGTTTGGTTTGCCCAAAACCGGCATTGATTGTATTTTGCTGAGGTTCACTTCGTGCTCGGCAAAAATATTCAGCACTTTGGCCAGCGACCCAACTTCATTCCCGGCCTGAAAACACAAAGAAGCTTTGTTGGGATTGGCAACCGCGCCGTTTTGTTTATCGGCCAGGATTAAAAAACGGGTAAAATTTTTTTTGTTGGATTCGATGCGTTTTTCGAGCGCGTTCAACTCGTATAATTCAGCCGCCATGGTGTTGGCGATGGCAACGGTGTCCAACAGTTTTTCATCGCGGACACGTTTGGCGCAAGCGGCCGTATCGGTACTTTCGATCACTTTAATCTGCGGATATTCTTCCATAAAGTCCACACATTGGCGCAATGCAATCGGGTGCGAAATGGCATATTTTACATCTTCAAACTTAACGCCCGGATAAGCCAGCAAATGTAATTGGATGCGCAATGAAACCTCGCCAACCACCGGGAAATTGTAGTTCATCATCAGCGAATAGTTGGGCAGCAAACTGCCGGCAATGCTGTTTTCGATGGCCATCACCACGTAATCGGCTTCTTTGCGGTTCAGAGCCTCAAATGTTTGCTTAAACGAAGTACATTCTACCAGTTCAATGTTTTCGCCAAAAAACTTAACGGCCGCTTCCTGGTGGAAAGAAGCTTTGATCCCTTGTATGGCAACGCGTGGTTTGTTCATGCTGTTTTTACAATGCAAAAAGTCCCGGCTTTTTGGCCGGGACTTTTTGATATTTTGTTTCTTTATGAAGATTTACATATCAAACCCGGCCTTTACCGCTAAAGTAAAAGTAAAAAAAGCCGAAAAAGAATGTGTTGTTAAAAGTCATTGTTGTATTGCGTTTTCAAATGTACACGGAAAAAGGAGAATGTCAAGAATTTTTTCAATTATTTTCTAATTCAGGAGAATGATAAACAAGATATACCAGCGAATTATTGTATATTTAGTAATAAAATTACGTCAGTTCAATATGCATAACCCAGATACAACAGACACAAAATACAAAGCTTTACTTGTTGAAGCTATAAACAAGCTTGAAGATCTTAATAGCAGTATTTATAATTTGATTTTGAATTTGGCCATGCAAGGCGAGTTAAAAGAAGTTAATGATCTATTTAAAAACGGTGAAATTGTAAATTTTAAATTTGATGATTTTAAAAACTTATCAGATCAGAATGTGCAACATTTGATTGAAATAATGACTTTTATTGATGAGAAATATCAGACTTTAAAAAACATCAATGCAATTAGTGATGATGACCTTTTGCCTTTTTAATTTTCTATCGTTCTAACAAGAATGTCGTTATATGATTTCTTGATTAGCAATTTTATATCATTATTAAAGTCTTCGTCTTTTTTAAGTTCTACAAAATATTGATTAGGATAGCGTTCATAATGAGATTTGACATTAGGGAAATTTGGAAAAGCACCTAAATATGTAAAATAAATTTTTAGTGAAGATTGACTAAAAGTGCAATAAGCAAAAACTTTTACTCTTTTACCATTTGGATTATTAAGAGAAAAATCTCGACTGGTATATTTAATATCCTTATCATTTAAATCTAGCTCATACTTAAAATAATCATGTACATACTTTGCAATAAATAGTATTTTATCAGGTATCCCATTACCTCTTTGTTGTTTTTCATATTCATCCCAAGAAGAAAAACGAACCCTATTGAAAGACGATGCTTTTTTAGCGAAAGTTTCTACATCGTCAATAATTGTATCACCTGCTAAAAATTTAGCTTTAAGATCAGAATCAATATCGCTGCCGATCAGAATTCCGATCATTTTTTTACTTAAATATTTTTCACCAACATTATTTACTCTAAAAATTTCTTTTTTATTTTCAAAAATATTTAATGACCTCAAATAATCATGCAATTGGGATAAATGTTCTTCTCCAAGCTTACCTTTTTTCAATTCAACAACTGCTAAAAACTCTTCATCAGGTTTGTCTCCTTTAATATAGATAAGCATATCTAACCTGCCATCACTATTAGAGTCATTTCTTGCTCCTTTAATGTGTATTTGAGTTTGAATAACCTCGACTTTTGAATTAATATCACTAATACTTAAAATATCAGGATTTTCTATTAGAAAAGCTTCCATGTGCAACTCTGTTAAAAACATTTTTGGTTCTAAGTCAATTTGAGTTGCATAAGCTTGTTTAAATAATTTTATACTCATAAATGGTTTTAATTTCTTCCAATATACTGAAAATCTTATTTAAATTTAACTAATAATTATATTGAAGAACTTAACAATCATTATTCATAGAAATTTTTATGGGAAACGTTTTTGACAAAGAAGGCAACGAGCTAAAAACGCCTACTGCTTTTCATCCGGGAGAGTTTTTATTGGAAGAGATAGAAGAACGGAAACTTAAAAAAGCCGATTTTGCACGTACGATAGGCTTGCTTCCTGGCCATTTAAGCGAATTGTTTAAAGGTAAACGTAATATCAATGCACGTTTAGCCATAAGGTTGGAAAAAGCGTTGGACGTAAGTGCAGAATATTGGTTGGGCCTGCAGTCAACTTATGATTTGGCATCAGCGCGTGAATTGGAAAGTGCCTGATTATTTGAACAGTTCTAATAATGCTTCTTTTATCGCTATAAATTTACTCCGCCTGCTTCAACCCCCGCATAATACTCCTTTTGCATCACCTTGGCAATTTGCGTGCTGCCATCGTGGCTCCAGCCTGGAGGCATCACCAAATATTTAATTTTAGATGTAAAAGTGGGTGCTTTTTTTACATCAATAATTAAAGCTTTCCATTCGTGAAAGATGATGTTTACCGCGCCCATATCTTCCGGTTGTGTGGTTAAACCGTATTTGATAGGTTCGGGCAAATTTTCCTGAAAAGTGCCAAACAGCCGATCCCAGATGATAAACATCATGCCCATGTTTTTATCCAAATAAGGTACGTTGGAAGCATGATGGATGCGGTGGTGTGCCGGCGTTACAAAAATCAAGCTGTACCATTTCGGGAAGTTAATTTCGACTTGCGTATGCACTAAATTACCGTAAAGCTGCGTGAGTAAATAAGCATACAAAATATCTATGGCCGAAAAACCCATTAGCGCGAGCGGCAAATAAAAGAAAACGCGATAAAAAGGTTCAAAAACGGTGGAGCGGAAACCGGTGGTCAGGTTAAAATGTTCGGAGGAATGGTGCGTTACGTGCATCGCCCAAAACAGGCGGCAATAATGGCCCACATAATGCAAAACCCAGTACAAAAAATCCTGCGTTGCCACCAGCACAAACCAGTACAAAAACACGTTTTTAATCTCGAAAAAGCGGAACTGGTAAAAGTAATTCAGCACAAAAAACGTAGCGCCTTTTACAATCAGGTTGATAAAAAACGTAAGCGTGGTTAAATAAATATTGGTCCAGGTATCGCGTTTTTCGTACAGTTTGCGGTCTTCGCGGTAGCTGAAATACATTTCAACCAGCGTTAAAACGATCAGCAGGGCAAATAAACCGGCGGCAGCTCCATTTTTAAGGTCTAAACCCAAGTTTGGCATGATAAGATTTCTGGTAAGCAAATAAACTTCTGCAAAGTTCCTCTTCGTTGCAGAAACAATCAATAGCGCATTGTCCAATCTGCGTCAATAATGAGCAGTTGATTTTCCCCGAATTGTTCTTTTTATCGCTTTTCATCAGTTCAATCAAAGCTGGAACGGATACTTCTTTTATCGTATATTTTTCATAAAACCGGCCCAAAGTTTCCATAATTTCGACCAGTTCGGCGGCAGTCAGTTCTGTTTTTTCGACCGATAAAAACGCTTCGCAAACCATGCCAATGGCAATGGCTTCGCCGTGTGTGAGCGGCATCGCATCGTGTTGTAAAGAATAACTTTCGATGGCATGGCCAACGGTATGGCCAAAATTCAGAATCTTGCGCAAGCCTTTTTCTTCCGGGTCTTGCTTCACCACTTCGTTTTTGATGGTGATGGAATGGTAAATTAACTCAGGGTCAATCGTTTCCGGCGATGCTTCTTTTAGCAGGTCAAAATAAGCGCGGTCGGAAATCAAGCCGTGTTTCAGCATTTCGGCAAAACCGGAAATGAGCTGGCGTTTCGGCAACGTGCGCAGGAAAAAAGTATCGATAAAAACAGCATTCGGTTGAGCAAACGTGCCAATGATGTTTTTAAGGTGGTCCATATCAATGCCGGTTTTGCCGCCCACAGAAGCATCCACTTGCGCAAGCAACGTGGTCGGGATCTGCACAAAATCAATCCCTCGTTTAAAAGTGGATGCCGCAAAACCGCCAATGTCCGTAATCACGCCGCCGCCAACATTGATGAGCAAGCTGTTGCGGTCGGCACCAAAATCAATCAGCATGCGCCAAATACCGATGCAAAAATCAATCGTTTTGTTGATTTCGCCGGAGGTAATCTCGATCAAATCATATTCCGAAATCTGCAACTGACTGATCAACAGCGGCAGGCAATGTTTTTCGGTTTGTTCGTCCACCAAAAAAAATACTTTGCTGTAGTTTCCCTGCTGGATAAACTGGTTCAACGCGGCAAAATCATCATTAAAAACAATTGGGTAGGAGATGCTTTGTATGGTTTCCATGTTTATTTTACTACGATTTTTTTGCCGTCGAATTCCACATGGTCGCCAACTTTTATCTTTAAACGCTTCCGAAAATCAACCTCGCCATTATACTTCACCAAACCTTCGGAAACCACGATTTGTGCTTCGCCGCCGCTTTGCACTAAGTTGGTGGCTTTTAACAATTGGATCAGCGGGATAAATTCGCCCTGTAATTTAAATTCGATCATAAGCCTGCAAAAATATAAAATTGCTGCCAGCCAACGTTATTCTGTTGTTCAAACCTTAATTTTGTGTTATGGAAATTCCCGCGCCGCACCAAACAACGCTTAAAAGTACGCCTTTATCTTTCGAAAATACCGCAATTGCTTTTCGCCACGCGGATAATGCCGATTTGAAACGTGCGTACTGGCTGTTCAAAATCATCAATTTAAATTTTTTGGTAAAGATTGGCCCGCCGTTGACCAACTTCGCTTTTCGCATCGGTTTGCCCATTAAACCCATCGTAAAAGCAACCATCTTTAAACAGTTTTGCGGCGGGGAAACCATTGCCGAGTGTGAACCGGCAATCCGAAATTTGCAATCAGGAAACGTGGGGACAATTCTCGATTATTCGGTGGAAGGCGAAAATGAAGAAGCCGTTTTTGATGAAACGCGCGACCAGATTATCGCCACGATAAAAAGGGCAAAAGGCGATGCAGCAATCCCGTTAACGGTTTTTAAAGTTACCGGCGTGGGCAGTTTTGAATTGTTGGAAAAAGCGGATGCCGGTTTAACTTTTTCTGCGGAGGAAGAAATCGCCTGGCAACGTGTTTTTGACCGCGTGGATTTGATCTGCAAAACCGCTTTTGACCTGGATGTTCCGGTGATGATTGATGCCGAAGAAACCTGGATCCAACGTACGATTGATTTGCTGGCACTGAATATGATGCGGCAGTACAACCAAAAAAAGTTGATCGTTTACAACACGTACCAGCTTTACCGGCACGATAAATTGGTGTCGTTGCAGGCAGATTATGCCGATGCTTTAAAAGAAGGTTTTTTGCTGGGCGCGAAATTGGTGCGCGGCGCTTATATGGAAAAAGAAAACCGCCGGGCCGTAGAAAAAGGTTATCCAACACTAATTCAACCTAACAAAGCAGCTACCGACCGTGATTATGATTTGGCGGTACGTTTTTGTGTGAAAAATATTGACCGGATTGCTTTTGTTGCCGGCACGCACAACGAGCAAAGCTGTAAACTGCTGGCCGATTTGCTGAACGAACACCAGATTGGCCACAACCATCCGCATGTTTATTTTTCGCAACTGCTGGGCATGAGCGATAATTTAAGTTTTAACCTTTCTCACGCCGGTTACAACGTGGCCAAGTACGTGCCTTTTGGGCCGGTAAAAGCCGTATTGCCGTACTTGTTCCGCCGGGCGCAGGAAAACACGGCCATTGCCGGGCAAACCAGCCGCGAGTTGGGTTTGATCAGCAAAGAGAAAAAACGAAGAAGGATTTAGGCGATACTGTTTTTACCGGCAAAAAATCTGTGGCGTAAATAATTATCTTTGGCGATGCTCATTCCGCAGGTTAAATGAAGGATTTGATGACGGAGAGAAAAACTTCTTCGGATAAAACCGTCCTGTATTTTTTGCTGGTTTGGGGCCTGGCCAACCTCGTGCAAAGCTATTTTACCGAATTGCACCCGGACGAAGCTTACTACTGGCTTTACTCGCGTTTTTTGGATTGGGGCTATTTTGATCATCCGCCGATGGTTGCGCTGTTTATCCGCACCGGCGATTCCTTGTTTCATAACGAACTTAGTTTGCGTTTGCTTACTGTTTTTAGCAGCACTTTTTCGTGGTGGCTTTTGTGGCAGATTGTTAAAAAATATCAGGTAGAAGCCAGGTGGTTTGTGCTGGTTGTCAGCTCCGTTTCCATCTTTCACATCTTCGGTTTTACCACCACGCCGGATGCGCCGCTGTTCTTTTTCAGCACCTTGTTCTACTTCTTTTACCAGCAATATTTAGAAAAAGACAAACCGCTTTTTGCCATTCTGCTTAGTTTGTCGTTGGCCGGTGCCTTGTACAGTAAATACCACGCCGTTTTGTTGGTGGTTTTTACGCTGATGGCCAACCCAAAACTGTTCCGCCGGAAATCTTTCTGGCTGGTTGCCGCGCTTACGCTGATACTGTTTTTACCACATGTTTTTTGGCAAATCAGCCACGGTTTTCCTTCGGTGAAATACCATTTGTTTGAACGTTCGGCCACACATTACCGATTTGAGTTTACAGGTTTATTTTTGATCGGGCAATTGTTTATGGCCGGCCCATTGGTAAGCTGGTTTTGGTACAAGCAGATTGCACGTTTCCGTTCAACCGATATTTTTACCCGGACACTGCTGTTTAATTTTGTAGGAACCTTGCTTTTTTTTCTGGCCAATACTTTAAAAGTTGCCGTACAGCCGCATTGGACGCTGATCGGGTTTCTGCCCTTTGTGCTATTGGTTTCCATTTCCCTTCAAAACAAACCGAAACCAAAGTGGCTGCAACCGCTTTTGTATATTAACCTGTTGCTTTTACTGTTGATGCGTTTGGGCTTGATGGTGAAAAACCCAGTCAGCATGAAAATTGGCGTGGTAAAAAGCTATTTTGGAAACCCGGAATGGACGGAAACCATCCGAAAAAAAGCCGGGAACGCGCCGGTTATTTTCCCGGATAATTTTCAAAACCCGTCCTGGTACAGTTATTACAGCAACTCGCTTCGAGGTTTTGCTTACGATTCGCGTTTTTACCGCCGCACACAATTTGACATTTGGCCGCTGGAAGACAGTTTGCAGCAAAAACGGGTTTATTACGTAACCGACCAACCTTTACAACAAATTAAAAACGATACTTTAAACACGGCAAAAGGCGTTTTTTATGGTGCCTGGATTGACCAGTTGCGCACATATCAAAAAATTTTGGTCGAAGCAAACGTCAAGGAAATTCAAACTTTTCCAGGAAAAACGATTCATCTCAACTTAAAAATTACAAACCCTTACACCAAACCGGTTAATTTTAGCAACGCCAGCCAGCAGCACAAAGTGGTTTTACGCGCTTATTTGATGCAGGAAGATTCGGTTTTGAGCAACCAGTTGGCTCCATCAAACTTCAACCAAATCCAGCTAAAACCCGGCGAAAGTAAATTTTTACCTTTTGATTTAAAATTGCCTTTGCAAAAAGGAAATTACACACTTTTGTTTTCTGTTATCACGCCTCCGTTTGCCGGTCCGCGCAGCAGTCCGTTTATCCAAATCCACGTTCAATAATTTGCCATGAATACAACTTTACGTTCCTGTTTATTTTTTGCCCTGATGCTTCTTTTAGGCACTAAAAATTGTGCTGCCCAAAACCTCGACATCCATTTTAACGGGTTTGGTTTTATGGACAACCGCGAATACCGTGCTTTTGAAGACCGTTCGCACACGTATTCGGGCGCACGTGTAGCTTTGGATTTGGGCGTGAACCTGGATTCGGTGAACCATTTTCGTTTCGGGGTGAATGGCATCCACGAGTTTGGCGCCAATCCGTTTTTTTTGAAAGCCGACCCCGTCATCTACTATAATTTTACCGGTAAAAAAGGCTGGACGTTTGATATCGGTTCTTTTCCGCGCGAAGGTTTGATCACCGATTATCCGATTGCCCTGCTCAACGATACTTTACTTTATTACCGGCCGAACATCCAGGGTTTGCTCACCAGCTACCAAAGCCCCTGGGGAAAGGAAACGATTTGGATTGACTGGGTGAGCCGGCAAACGCAAACTGACCGCGAGCAGTTCATCTTTGGCGCTTCCGGAAAATACTTGCCCAATCCGACTGGCCCGTTCTTTTTGTCGCATTATTTTATGTTGCTGCACGATGCCGGTGCCGGAATTTTGCTGCCAAACGATTACATCCGCGACAACGGCGGCGGCCAGTTGCGCGTTGGTTTGGATTTCAGCCACAAAACCTTTTTAGATTCTTTAACCATTGAAGCCGGAGGGATGATTTCATTGGAAAGGGAGCGCGGCATTACCGGCCTCCAAACACCAAAAGGTTTTGTGGCCGAGCTGTTTTTAAACCATAAACGTTTTGGTTTGCGGGATAATTTTTACGCCGGGCAAGGCCACCACCTTACTTACGGCGACTACTTTTACAGCAAGAAAATGTACAACCGTTTGGATATAATTTATACGCCTTTTATCTACAATAATATCAGAGGAAGTTTTATTTTGAGTTTGCACCAGTCGCCCGGGAATTTGGGCGACAGCCAGCAGGCGTTTAGGTTAACTTATGATATTGGGCGGAAGAATTTGGTGCGGTTTAAGGATTAGAGAAAAGGTTAAAATATTCCTTTGCCAGTTATAAAATTAGTTATTGTTTTGGCATTTCTTGTTTATTAAATTTTTCATCTATCTCTTTTCTTGATTTAGTTTCTAACAAATTATATATTTTTTTGACACCGTCAATTATACCAGTTGTATCATTAATTAAGTGTTCTGAATAAAACCATTCTATTCTTTTGTTGATTGTGCGCTCGTCCCAATTTTTTGTTTCAAAGTTTGTAATAAAGTAGAAAAATCTGATTTGTCTTTTTGAAAGAAGGTATATTATTCTACAGGTATTTGAATCAATATTTGGAAAATTAGAATCTAAATCGAAAATAATAGTTTTATATGGAACTTCTATTTCTAGATCAAAACCAGCTCTTATAGATTCGTATTCTACATCATTTTGCGTAAATATGGATGAGGCTAAAATTCCAAATGGATTAGTATGTCTATCTTTTCTAACTCTAGAAAATATTGATTTAGCGAAAAAATCATGAGGATTTTCATCTAACCATTTTCCAATGGCATTTGCATCTATAATTTCATCATAGTTTTCAGAAAATATTATTTCCAAATTGTAAATATCTTTTAAATCCTCAGAACAAGTGAAAGAACTTACTTCTTTTTTAATTTCGTTGATTAATTCAATTGCTTGTTCTTTGGAATAATATTCCGCGGCTTGTTTTCGTATCTTTTCAATAATAGTAAGGCTTTCTGATTTCTGTATAATATCGTTTTTATTTGTAAAATCAAGACTAACAAGGTATTCTTTTAATCCCAAATTCAGCACACAAAATTTTTCAGTATAATCTGCTTGACTGACAAAAAAGGGTGTTTGGATGGGATTATTTTCAAATTCATCAGATATATAATCGATTATATCTTTATATCTAATTTCACTTGAATCATGTTCTTTAATTGATTTTATAAAACTTAAAGTAAAATCACTTATAATATCTGTTTGTAATGAGCTTTGGTCTTTTAACGAAGAATTTAAAAAGTAACAGTTATTAAATTTGTCTAGTGTTTTGTTAAAATATTTTACAACAATATCCGCTTCCTTTATATAAGCTTTTCCTGATTGACAAGCGTCAATTATTTTTACTACAAGATCTGGGTTTAAGGTTTTAATTAGACTATCGACTTCATCATTTTGTAATGATGTTTGTTTCCGTTTTGCATCATTAAAGTCAGAAAGAATGTAATAGAACTCGTTGTTTTGAAATTCTCCATGACCTGTGAAGTAAAAAATTAGTTCATTGATTTCATTCCCTTTATTTTCTGATATAAAATTAGTTGGTTTCTCTTTGACTTTTGCACTTGATAACTTTTCATTTATATATAGAATTGAGTCATATTTCCCTGTCTTGATAAGAATGTTATGTATAATTTCTGCATCCTTTTTACATCCAGGTAAATTATTTTGAATATCAGTATATTCGCTTACTCCTATTACTATTGCTACATTCATATAATGGTTATATTATAATCTAATTTATTAATATAATCTTAGCTTTTAAGTTAAATTGAAATCTAATTTCACACAAATTAAGATAGTTATTATCTGTAGCAATAACAATGTATGACTATTTCTCTAATGTTTAAAATTTAATCTTGTTGGAACAAAGAATTGATGACCCAATTACACCTCACCACTTTTATACCGATAAAAGAAGCATCCGTTTATGAACCCGAAACATCGCCGGACCCATGCACCACTTTAGAAACGCTTTTCGGGTGGCCGCTGTAACGCACGTCGCCGGAACCGGAAACCGAAGCATCCAGTTTTTCGCTGGCATAAATATGGGCGTCGCCAGAACCTGCAATTCTTATCACGGTTGTTTTTGTGATCAAATCTCCAGCTTCAAAATTACCGGAGCCGGAAATGGCTACGTTGGAATCATCTGCCCGGCCAGCAATTTTAAAATCACCGGAGCCGGAAATGGCCGCTTCCAAAGTTTTTACGTTTACTTTCCCCGAAAAATCCCCGGATCCGCTTAACCTTAACGCTAAAGTGTTGGTGTTAAACGCGTTTTCGATTTTTAAATCGCCAGAACCGCTCACGCCAATGCTGTTCAAATCCTTGGCAGTTACATAAATGGTAACCGTTTTGTTGTTCCAAAAGTTGCCCATGCCCCAGTTGTGGTTGTTTTTGGCATGGATCATCAGCGTTCCGTTTTTAACTTCGGTAACCACTTCGTTGATCACGTCCGCATCAGCTTTCACACGCACAGATTCGGTGTTTCCCTGGCTCAACACCACGTCAAAAGAACCGGAAGAAGCAAGGGCATGAAAGCCGGAAAGTTTGCGGTCTTGTGTTTCGATACTGCTATGTTTTACAGGGATTTTAACGGAACCTGCAAAAGTTAACGGGCCGGTTGCGGTAAGCAAAAAGGCAAGCGCAATAGGTTTTAGGATTGGTTTCATAGTTTTAGTTTTTAGGTAAGATGCAGATTGATGCCAAATGGTTACAGTAAAACTAAAATTTAATCTACCAGCACACCAATGTAATAATTAAAAGTATCAACCTCTATATTGTCTTTGGTTGCAGCGGACAAATTTATAGGGGTAAAAGAAGTACTTAAAGTAAAGTATTGGTATTCTCCGCCTTTTACTTTTATTTTTACCGGCATCGTAAACCCGTTTACATCTGCAATCCATCTTCCTAAAAGCTGGTTGTTTTGAAAGCGGAATTCTAAAGTTGGAATGTTTTTGTAGCGAAGGTATTGATCAAAAACCGGGGTTAAATTTAAGCCGGACTGCTGGTTGATATAGCCCACAATTTGTTCGGTTGTAACCGTTTGATGATAAAAGGTTTTGTTTAAACCACGCAAAATTCCGCGCCATTTTTCATCATTGTTGATGATCGTACGGATCATGTTCAGCAGGTTTGCACCTTTGTAATACATATCGCCCGAACCTTCTTTGTTCACATTATAAGGGGCAATAATGGGTTCGTCGTTTTGGATGGCGCGGCGTAACCCGTGCACATATTCCTGGCCGGCCTGCTTGCCAAACTGCTGCTCCACAAAAAGAGATTCGGAGTAATTGGTAAAACTTTCATGGATCCACATATCCGCTTCATCTTTCATCGTGATATTGTTGCCAAACCATTCGTGCCCGCTTTCGTGTATTATAATAAAATCCCATTTCAATCCCCAGCCGGTTCCCGAAAGATCGCGGCCCAAATAACCGTTTTGGTAATGGTTGCCGTAAGCGATGCCGCTCTGGTGTTCCATGCCCAAATACGGCGTTTCGATCAATTTATAACCATCTTCGTAAAAAGGGTAAGGGCCAAACCAATGTTCAAAAGCGGTAAGCATGGGTTTTACATTTTCTGTAAACTGCTTTTTGGCTTTGTCGAGGTTTTGTGGAAGAACCCAGTAATCTAACGTCAACTTGCCTTTTTCCCCCTGAAAAACATCATCAAAATGAATGTAATTGCCAATGTTCGCTTCCACATCATAATTATTGATCGGGTTTTTTACGATCCAGTCAAAGCGCGTATAATTATCTTTTAACTTGGTAACTTTTCTTAACCTTCCGTTAGAAACATCTTTTAAACCTTTTGGCACGCT
Organism: Mucilaginibacter sp.; assembly: GCF_041088075.1. Taxonomy (GTDB): domain Bacteria; phylum Bacteroidota; class Bacteroidia; order Sphingobacteriales; family Sphingobacteriaceae; genus Mucilaginibacter_A. The sequence goes on from NZ_JBGCVY010000033.1 coordinate 130,146, forward strand.
GATGCTGATGAGCATGCTGTCCACTTCATCGCTTAAATGATCTTTGTTCGGCCACCAAACGCTGGCGCCCAAACCTTGGCAAGCAGTAGCTACCCAGGGTTTGCCTTCGGTATCTTTGGTAAAAACAAAACCGCCGTCCCAAGGCGCATTGTTGGCTACGCGAGGGTTGCCGGAATAGTAAACCGTGAATGCTTCTTTTATGCCCCTTTTTATGGTGTTGGGAAAGGTGATGAAAACCGCATTAAACTCACGGGTAAAGGGCAGGTTTTTTCCGTGGAAGCTAACTTTTTCTATTTTTAAATTTGCAAACAGATCAAACTGTAATTGCTTAAAATCCTGCGTTGCCGTAAACCTAAACTCATTGCTGCCGCTGATAAACTTCTGTTCAATATCCACTTTCACATCCAAATGATAATAGTTGATATCGTAGCAGGTACGCAGCGGCGTTAACATGCCGCGCAACGAATCGGCGCGGGTAAAAGTTTGTTTAGGTTGAAGCAGTTGTGCCGATGCAAAACCGAAGCAACAAAAAAATGCCGATAAAAGAAGTATCAGTTTTTTGCGGATCATCGGCTTATTTCAACACCTCCACATCAATAAAACTATCGTTAAAAACCGTTTCTGTAGCTTTCACATAATCGCTTGCGGCAGCTTTGTACGGGTTTTCGACAAACTTTTGCGGGTTGCGGGCAAACAGCGGGAAAGCCGTACTTTGAACTTGAATCATTAAACGGTGGCCTTTTTTAAACGTGTGCAGCACATCCTGCAAACGTACTGGAACCTCTGTTTTTTGGTTTACTACCAAAGCTTCCGGTTTTTCAAAACTGTTGCGGAAACGGGCCGGCATTATTTCCGACCGTACCATTTGCTCGTAATTGCTCATCAAAATATTTTTGTTGGGCTGGTTCGGGTTGTTCGGCTCATCCGGCGGATAAACGTCAATCAGTTTCACCACAAAATCGGCATCGGTTCCGGTCGAAGCAATTTTGAGGTGCGATAAAATTTCTCCGCCCAAGGTCATGTCATCCTGCAAAACATCGGTTTGGTAAACTAATACATCCGGACGGCGGCCTGCAAAACGCTGGTCTTCGCTCATGTAATTGTGCGGCGTAAAGCCCATTGTGGTGGTATTGTCTTCGGTATAAGGAACCGGTTTTGCCGGATCGCTTACGTACGACATTGAACCGGTTGAAGCAGGCGCAGTCATCGTAATTTTGCCATCGGCATTCAAATATAATCTCTGGTGTGTGGCATTTGCGGCCGGCCATTGCGGAAACTTTTCCCACTCTTTTTTGCCGGTATCAAACATATAAGCTTCCGGCAAACCGGAGTTTTTATCGCCGTTGCCTTTTAAAAAGTGGTTGAAAAATTTGGCTTCAATATTTTTTTGATAGAAAGTGGCAATGCTGTCGCCAAAATAAACATTGGAATGGAAAGTATGCCCGGTTTCGCGCGACCATCTGCCGTGCCCAAAAGGCCCCATCACAATTGTATTGTAAGCACTTGGATCGGTTTTGTGGATTTTTTTAAACATATCCAACGGCCCTGATAAATCTTCTGCATCAAACCAGCCGCCTACAAACATCACGGCAGGTTTTACTTTGTTAAAATGGCGCGGCAAACTTCTTTTCTGCCAAAACTCATCGTAATTTGGATGGTTGATGGTTTCCTGCCAAAAAAAATTGTCTTTGTAATATTTATCGGCATTTGCAAGCGGACCCATATCTAATAAAAACTGATAACCATCTTGTGTACCGGTTTTTATATTCTGAGCATTATACCAGGCTTTGCTTGTCGTATCTGTTTTTTGCACACCAAAAACAGGATATGTAAAAAAGTAAGATTCCAACAAAGCACCATTGTGGTGGAAATCATCAAAAAAGAAATCGGAAATGGGCGCCTGCGGAGAAGAAGCTTTTAAAGCCGGATGGTTGCTCAAAATACCTGCCGCCGTATAAAAACCGGGATAAGAAATTCCCCATTGTCCAACTTTTCCATTGTTATTGGCAACATTTTTTACCAGCCAATCTATCGTGTCGTACGTATCAGAACCTTCGTCCACATCTTTTTTGCTTTTTTTATGGTCAATCACCGGCGTCATGTTCGTCCAGGTGCCTTCGCTTTTGTAACGGCCGCGCACATCCTGATACACAACAATATAGCCTTCTTTCATCATCGTTTCTGAAGGGCCTAAAACCCGCGGAAATTTTCCGGCCCCGTAAGGCGCAACGCTGTAGCAGGTGCGCTGCATGATCATCGGGTATTTTTTTTGCGCGGAAGCATCTTTGGGCGTATAAATGGAAGTAAACAATTTGATGCCGTCGCGCATCGTGATGTATGCATCTTTTTTGGTGTAATTATCGCTGGCATAATTGCTTTGTGCCGAGGCGAAATCAATAAAAAGTACGGTAAGCAGCAGGAAAAGGTATATTTTTTTCATTAGCGAAGATTTGAACTGCTAATTTAAAAAAATATCGACAGCAGAAAAGTAATCTGCTTGTTACGTGCTTCTTTTATCAGGATTTATCGGGATTAAAAGATTTTTTAGGATTGATTACACTGATTTTTGTGTGGTAAAAAAAGTATGGCCTGACAAATTGTTGTTTGATTTTAATGCTTATTTCATCAGGATTAAAAGATTTTTAGAATTGATTACACTGATTTTAGGGTGGTAAAAGAAGTATTGGATCAAATCAAAATATACTTTTTAACGATGCTTCTTTTACCATATAAAATTTGTGTTAAATATTCTTTTAAGCAATCAATCAGAACTAATTTTTGTTGATAAAGGAAAATTTAGCATTATGAAAGCAATTCAAATTCATCAATTTGGCGGCCTAGGAGAATTAAAATATGAAGATGCCGAACTACCAAAGATCAACCCGGACGATGTACTGATCAAAGTATTTGCAACCAGTATCAACCCGGTTGACTGGAAAGTGCGGGAAGGCGAAATGAAGCAGATCAAATTCACATTTCCTTTGATATTAGGCTGGGATGTTTCAGGCGTGATTACCGAAACAGGAAGTGGCGTGAAAAATTTTGAAGTTGGCCAGGAAGTTTATAGCCGGCCGGACTTGACCAGAAACGGGACTTATGCAGAATACGTAGCCGTAAAAGCAGGTATTATCGCCGAAAAACCGCATTCAATTTCTCACCTCGAAGCCGCTTCGATCCCTTTGGCCGGGTTAACGGCCTGGCAAGGTATTTTTGACCATGGAAAATTAGAACCCGGACAGAAAATCCTGATCCATGGCGCATCAGGAGGCGTAGGCACGCTTGCGGTGCAGTTGGCAAAGTGGAAAGGTGCTTATGTAATCGGAACAGCTTCAGAAAACAACATTGATTTTTTAAAGGAGCTTGGCGCAGACGAGGTGATTGATTACAAACATCAGCAATTTGAAAAAGAACTGAAAGACATTGATGTAGTGTTTGATACCATTGGCGGCGAAACGCAGAAAAAATCAGTAGAAGTTTTAAAAACAGGCGGAATATTGGTGACTACCGTTGGTGTGCAAGACGAGGAAATTTTTAAAGCAAAAAACATACAAGCATGTCATTATATGGCGCAATCCTACCCGGAACAGCTAAAGCAAATGGCTGATTTGATTGATTCCGGAAAATTAAAACCTGTTATTGACCAGGTTTTTTCACTCGAGGAAATTGCCAAAGCACAAAAAGTAAGCGAAGAAGGACATACCCGCGGCAAAATTGCGATCAAAGTAATTTAGTTTGTCCTTAAAAATTGCAATGCTGTTTTTACCATACTTATTTTGGATTGGGCAAAAGGCAACCTGCCCAATCTGTTTTTTTAATTTGGGTCTATAAAAGCAAAATCACGTTTTTGGAAAAATCAATAGCAGGAAACTTGCCGCAATACTGTTTTTACCGGTTAAATTTGGTCATCGTCAACTCCGTTCCAACCGTAACAAAGCTTTTAACCATCTCAATGGAACGGTCAATCAAAGCGGGCAGTTCCGATTTTTCATCGTCATCAAACCCGCCTAAAACATAATCTATTTGCCGGCCTTTGGGGTAATTGTCGCCGATGCCAAAACGCAAACGCGCATAATTGTTGTTTCCCAAAGTAAGTTCGATATGTTTTAAACCGTTGTGGCCAGCCGCGCTTCCTTTTGGTTTTAAGCGTAAAGTTCCCAAAGGCAAAGCCAAATCATCCACAATTACCAACACATTTTCGATCGGGATTTTCAATTCTTTCATCCAGTGGTTCATAGCCTTCCCGCTCAAATTCATATACGTTGTTGGTTTGATAAGGTGGAGCGTGCGCGCTTTGTAATTTACTTCCGAATAATAAGCCAACTTCATATTATAAAACCTGGCCGATTCCTGTTTGGCCAGTTCGTCCAAAACCATAAAACCAATGTTGTGGCGCGTATCCGCATATTCTGGGCCGATGTTTCCTAAGCCAACAATTAAATATTTCATCCCTTCAAAGGTAATACTGTTTTTACCTGCATAAAAAAAGCCTTCAGTTTTTAGGCTGAAGACTTTTATGCGGTAAAAGAAGCATTGCTTATTTTTTGCCCGGAGTTGCGGTTTCCTGCTCGGCTTGGCGCAATGCACGCGAAGTAGTTACAGAAACGATGGTATCTTCGGGCGCGTTGGTGATGGTTAAGTTTGGCAATTTGATTTCGCTCACTTTAACCGATTTGCCAACTTCCAGTGTTTCGATGCTAACGTCAATGGTGTCCAAAAGGTCTTTCGGAAAACCTTTTACGCGCAGTTTACGCAGTTTTTGTACCAGTTTGCCACCTGTTTTTACACCCGGCGAAGTTCCGGTCAGGCGGATCGGAAGTTCCATGGTGATCGGTTTGCTTTCGTTCAGCAATAAAAAGTCAATGTGGATCAACTGATCGGTAACCGGATGAAATTGTGTGGCCTGGATGATCGCCTGGCTTTTGGTGCCGGCAACATCTAAATCTATGAAATGAACCTCTGGTGTGTAGATCACCGGTTTCAAATCAGCTGCAGACACAGCAAAGTGGGTTTGCGTGCCCCCACCATAAAGAACTGCCGGCACCAAGCCCTGGTAACGCAGCTCTTTCGCGTCTCTTTTCCCTACGTTCTCTCTGGGAGAACCGCTAATAGCAATTGATTTCATTGTTGTTTGTTTATGTATTTGTTAATTGTTTGTTCATTGTTGATGGTTAATAGTTAATGGTGCCTGCAAATTCGCTATGGCAATGAACCATTAACCATTAACTATTTGCTAATCCACATTAAAAAGCTGACTGATAGATCCATGTTCGTTTACATTCGCAATGGCACTGGCAAATAATTTTGCTGCCGAAAGTACGCGTATTTTGCTGCTTTGTTGTTTTAATGGAATGGTATCAGTAACGATCAGTTCGGTTAAAGCAGAGTTTTCAATCGTGTTGTAAGCATCGCCGGACAGAATCGGATGCGTGCAAACTGCCCTTACACTCAAAGCGCCCCGGTCCATAATCAATCCGGCGGCTTTGGCCAAGGTGCGTGCCGTATCGCACATATCGTCAATCAAAACAATGTGCTGGTTGGTAACATCGCCAATTACCGTCATAGATTCAATCTCGTTGGCGCGTTTACGTTGTTTATCGCAAATTACCACTTCCGCATTAAAAAACTTGGCGAAACTGCGCGCGCGATAAGAGCCGCCCATATCCGGCGAGGCAATCGTTAATTTCGGTAGGTTTAAACCTTTGATGTAAGGAACGAAAATAACGGAAGCATCCAGGTGATCAACCGGAATATCAAAAAAACCTTGAATTTGTGCGGCATGCAAATCCATCGTCATGATGCGGTTGATGCCGGCAGCAGTCAATAAATTGGCAACCAATTTTGCGCCGATGGCCACGCGCGGCTTGTCTTTCCTATCTTGCCGGGCCAAACCAAAATAAGGGATAACGGCCGTAACATAATGTGCCGATGCGCGCCGTGCGGCATCAATCATCATCAGCAGTTCCATTAAATTATCGGTTGGCGGGTTGGTGGACTGAATCAAAAAAACATCTGATCCGCGTACAGATTCATTAAAATAAGGCTGGAACTCGCCATCGCTGAAACGCGATAAGATTACCTCGCCCAATTCTTTTCCGTAAGCTTCTGCAACTTTGCGCGAAAGTTCCAGTGTGGCTGATCCTGAAAATAATTTGATGGGGTTGAACTGTATCGGCATGGTGAGTAAAAAATGTTAAACTGCCTTTAAAGTAAAAAGCAGACAGCCATTACTCAAGCGTGTCTGCTTTTTTTAAGTTGCCCGACCAGGATTCGAACCTAGACAAACGGTACCAAAAACCGTCGTACTACCTTTATACTATCGGGCAATCTGCTCTTCGTTGGTAAGTACTTCCCGAAAAGGAATGCAAATATAGGACGATAAATTAAAATGTCAAATTCAATTTTTATATTTTTTATGTGGTAAAAGAAGCATCAGGCCGCCATTTGTTAAAACCTGTTAAACAATTGGCCAAAGGCCATAAACTTCATTATAGTTTGTTAATTTCGGCACCACAAAATTATGACAGAAACAATACCCTCCATGAAGTATCCTAAAATCAATAATTTGTTTGGCTGGCTTGCTTTTTTAATTGCCGCCGTTACCTATATTTTAACTTTAGAACCTTACGCCAGTTTTTGGGACTGCGGCGAGTTTATTGCCTGTGCTTATCGGTTGCAGGTTGCGCACCAGCCGGGAGCACCGTTGTTTACGATGATCGGCAAGGTGTTTTCTTTGCTCGCTGCCGATAAAACAAAGGTGGCTTATATGATCAACATGAGTTCGGCCTTGTCCAGTGCGGCCACTATTATGTTTTTGTTCTGGACGATCACGGCACTCGCCAAAAAAATAGTGGTAAAAACAGCATCAGAGATCAGCCTAAGTCAAACCATCCTGATTATTGGCGCCGGTTTGGTTGGCGCCTTGGCTTATGCCTGGTCGGACACGTTTTGGTTTTCCGCTGTTGAGTCTGAAGTTTATGCGCAATCTTCTTTGTGTACGGCCATCGTTTTCTGGGCAATTATGAAATGGGACGCACACGCCGATGAGCCTGGTGCCGATAAATGGATCGTATTTATTGCTTATGTGATGGGCCTTTCCATCGGCATCCACTTGTTAAACTTGCTGGCCATTCCGGCAATTGCCTGCGTTTATTACTTCCGCAGGACACCAAACGCAACGGCAAGGGGAACCATTACCGCGCTGATTGTAGGTGTCATTATCGTGGCAGCGGTTTTATGGGGGATTATCCAATACGTGGTGAAAGGCGCGGCTTATGCGGATTTGCTTTTTGTAAACACCTTTAATTTCGGTTTTTGGAGCGGCGCAACCGTTTTCTTTATCCTGATCGTGATTACCATGACAGCCGGGATTATTTATACCCTTAAACCGGTCAAAACCACCATTTTGATTGCGGCCATTGCTTTTGTTTTGGCGCTTACCGTTAGCGGTGGTTTTATTGGCGGGCTGATTGGAATTGGTATCGTTGCTTTTTTAGAATATGTGGTCAAGATCAGGGAGAAACGTTTTGCCTTGAATATGATCCTCACCTGCACTGTTTTTATCCTTTTCGGTTACAGTTCTTTTGCCATGCTGATCATCCGCGCCAAAGCACACACCAACTTAAACAACAGCGAACCGGACAATGCCTTTGCTTTGTTGAGTTATTTAAACCGTGATCAGTACGGAGATACGCCATTGTTATACGGCCAATATTACGATTCAAAAGCGGTTGACCAGACCGAAGGCGCAACCATTTACCGAAAAGGAAAAGAGAAATACGAAGTTGCCGGGAAGAAGCAAAACCTGGTTTACGACCGCAATACGTTGTTTCCACGGATGTTTAGCGATAAACCGGACCATATTGGTTTTTACAAAGATTGGATGCACATTGGCGAAGGCCAAAGCCCGACTTTTGCCGATGACCTGGGCTTCTTTTTTAGCTGGCAGGTAAACCAAATGTACACGCGCTATTTGTTGTGGAACTTTGTGGGAAGGCAAAACGATGCCGACGGGCAAAGCAACAACGCCACCGATGGCAACTGGCTTAGCGGTATCAAACCGATTGATGCGATGCGTTTGGGAAACCAGAGCGCTTTGCCGCCTTCCATCACTTTGGATAAATCCTACAACCGCCTATTCTTTTTACCGCTGATCCTGGGTTTAATCGGTGCTTTTTATCATTTTAAAAAAAACCAGAAAGATGCCGGCGTGGTTGGCCTGCTGTTCTTTTTTACCGGTTTTGCCATTTTGCTTTACCTTAACCAAGACCCTTTGCAGCCGCGCGAACGGGATTATGCCTACGCCGGTTCGTTTTACGCTTTTGCGATTTGGATTGGTATAGGTACTTTGTTTATCGCCGAAAAACTGCGAAAGTATGCCAACCCGCAAACCGCCGCAATTGGTGCAACGGTGGTTTGTTTATTGGCTGCGCCGGTTTTGATGGCCTCGCAGGAATGGAACGACCACGACCGCTCTACCAAAACCACGCCGCGCGACATGGCCTACAATTACCTCAATTCCTGTGCGCCAAATGCCATTTTGTTCACTTATGGCGATAACGATACTTACCCGTTGTGGTACATCCAAGAAGTGGAAAATGTGCGGCCGGATGTGCGAATTGTGAATTTAAGTTTGCTGGGGACCGATTGGTACACGCGTCAAATGAAGCAAAAAATGAACAAATCTGCACCTCTTCCAATTACTATGCCGAACGAAAAATTTGAAGCTGGTGTGCGTGATATGACTTATTACAATGATTCTAAACTTCCGGGAAACGTAGAGTTAAAAGATGTGTTCGATTTTATGACTTCCGATGACCCTCGCGCCAAAGTAGAATATGAGAACGGACAAAGCATGAATTATCTTCCCACTAAAAACCTAAAGTGGACGGTTAATCCGGATGAAGTTGTGAAAACAGGTACTGTTCCGGCTTCGGAAAAAGGAAGGATTTTGCCGGAAATAGATTGGAAATATCCAAGTAATTATGTTACCAAAGATAATTTGGTAATGATGGACATCCTTTCGCACAACAATTGGAAACGCCCGGTTTATTTTGCCATCACCGTTGGCAATGATAATATGATGGGTTTGGATAAATACATGTACAACGAAGGTTTTGCTTATCGTTTGCTACCCCTTAAACCGGATACTGCGGCCAGTGCTGATGGTGCAGAACGAAGCAATACCATGCTGATGTACAATAATGTGATGACCAAATTTAGGTGGGGCAACATGAAAAATGCAACTTACCTCGACCACGAATCACGTATGATGTTTTACCCGGTAATTTTAAGGACTTTTTTAACGCTAACCGAAAACCTGTACAAAGAAGGCCACCCGGATTTGGCCAAAAAAGTTTTGCACCGTTATGATGAGGTAATGCCCAATCTTAATCCTTTCGTCGATGTTGCTGCCCGGAAATTTTATTTGGCGGATATAGCTTATCAGTTAGGGGAAAGAAAGTTAGGGGAGAAGATTGTAAACCAAATCACCGACTACACATCAGGCCAGCTAAGTTATTTTGCTTCCATGGATGACAACAACCAGCGCATGAGTGGCCGCGACATTCAATTGTGTATGTCGGTAATTAATGGAATGGTGAAACTCACCAAGGACAATAACGAACCAGTTTTGAACAAGAAACTGACAGGTTTGCTCAATACTTACCAGGCCAAGTTTGGCGGGATGTTCCAGCAGCAGCCACAATAAAAATTATACCGGTAAAAGAAGCATCCCGATAAAAAACAAAAGCCGGTTTGGAGCCGGCTTTGTTGTTTGGGAAGTTTTATCAATTGCAGGCTTTCTATAAATTTTCCAAATAGTTTGGATGCTTCTTTTATGGCATAAAACTTAGTGGCCTGTAATTTGGGTTTGGCTAAAGCCGGAAATGGTTTGTTTTTGTCCCACGGCCTAAAGCCGCGGCAATCGGAGCTGCATTATCGTGCTGATTTGTTTAAACTTTATTTCCCGGAAATCGCCTTTTTGTTTTTTGTGCGGATTGGTTAAACAGGTTTTAGCTGAAATTTAGGCAGGTAAAAACAGCATTCAATGATCCTGGTTTCCACAACTTGTGGAATTGTGGGGTTTTGGTTTGAAGTGTTTTTCTTCCCCGAAATTCTACAACGGTTGTTGTTGATGGTTTTGTTTTGATTTCTGGGCAGCACGTTTTATTTTTATTTATTTTTTTGTTTGGGTTGATTTAAAAGTTCAATTTTCTTTTGGTGCAACAAACCTCTGCTTAAACAAAACTTGGAAAAGCCGAAAGAAAGTTTGGGTTGATTTTTTTCGCAAAATGAAATTGTATTTCAGTTTTCGCACCAATTTTTATGTGGTAAAAGAAGCATTGGTTTAGCTGGTTTCCGGCTGGCATTTTTATTGGTTAAGCATCACCGAATCAATAAAAAATAAAAACTGCCATGAAAAAATTGTTACTGTTCGCTTTCGCCGCACTGGCACTAATTAGCTGCAAAAAAACCAACAGCAATGGCCCTGATTCCCTTCCCGTTGCCACGGAATACAATGCTTTAAACATCAAATCAGGCCCGCAAGTTGTAAAAATGAAAGTGGCCGGCAACCAGTTGACGATGGTTTATAATGAAGACGTAACGCTGATTTTAGATTCCAAAGTTTTGGCAAAATTTCGGGAGGTACACCTGAAAGAAGATTTAGGCGCAACAAAATTGAACGATTATGATTACCACTCGATGACCAAAGGAGGCGTAAACGCAACCAATTGGGTTGACGATAATTTGAACAACGTGGTCATCCAAAGCAGCAAAGACACGCTGGTGAACAACCGCATTTATGTGAAAAAACATATTGTCCGTACTTTCACTTACCAAAAAGCGTATGATAATGCCACAACCGCAACAGCAGTACTAAACGGGCTGTTGAAACAAACCGACATCCTGACTTTTTCTGCCTACTACGCTCCGGAAAACCCGGATGTGGCCGCCACAACCAACACGGCCAAACTGACTTATGTAAAAATGTAACAACAGATCAGGCTTCCCGCAAAAAAATATTTAATTCCAAACCAATAATTCGATCATAAAAACCAGGCAGTTTTAATTTTTACTTGATTCAGAAGGAGGCGGGAAACTGCCTCCTTTTGTTTAAACTTTCGGGTTAAATTGAAAATGATCAAGTTGATTTAGGCAGATGGTTTCGAGCAAGTTTTATGTTTTTGAAAATGCTTCTTTTAGCAGGTAAAAATTGGTGTTCAGGTTTTCTTCAAATTTCAGAAGCCTTTTTAAATATGTTTCACCAATTTTTCACTCCTACTGGTTGGGATTTGCAATCCCGACCTTCGAGCTAAGGATTTTTAATCCTATCTATTCTATCAACAAAACATCAATCAACCCCATCTGTCCGGTATAATTGATAGCCGAACTGAAAACGTAATGTTCAGGTTCGTAAACAATACCGGCTGCAACAGGGTTGTTGTGCAGGTAATCCAATTTTTGTTGCATAAAAGAAGTAGTATCTAACTCTATCGGAAAAAAGCCGTCCTGCCAAAACTTGTACTCCTTGTTTTTAAAGTTTGTCCGTCCGGCAAACCCAAATTTATCCAGCAGCCATTCCCTCCGGCTTTCGTTGATTTCTTTAACGGCGGCAACAATGCTTTTAGAAGTAAACTTTTTAAAATAGCGCATCACGTCAGAAAGGCTTTTGCTTTCCGCTGTCGAAGCAATCAAATGTAAGTGGCTTGGCATCAAACACCAGGCATATAAAACTAAGCCTTTTTCTTTTTGGCAATACTTTAAACTTTCGATTATAATTTCGGCCAATTCTTTGCGTGTAAAAACATCGATCCAGTCAACAACGGTAGTAGTGAGAAAATAAATGCCGTCGTTGCTGACTTTGTATTTAAAACCCATGTTTTAGATTTATAAAAACGGATTTAAAATCCGTGGCTCAATGATCGGGATTACAAATCCCGACCAGTAGTTTAAAAAAGGCAAAAGAGGTATCAATAACGATGATATCTCCAGATAAAAAACGCATTACGAATACTGCTCCATCAACTCCAAAGCCTCCACATTGCCTTGTTGCACGGCCAAATCCGCAGCAGTTAAACCACGGTTTTCAGCGATGGACTGATCGGCACCGTGTTCCAATACGATTTTTACCAGCTTGTTCCGGCCAAACATGGCGGCAAACATCAAGGCCGTGCCGCCATTGCCGTGTTGCAGGTTGAGGTCGGCACCGTTTGCAATCAGCAGTTCGGCAATTTCGGGATAGCCTTTAAAGCAAACGCCCATCAAAGCAGTGTTCCCGCCAAAATCCTGTGCGTTTACATCGGCTTTTGCGGCTAACAAAATTTTTACGGCTTCCAATTGTTCGTTGTAACTGGCGATGATCAAAGGTGTGTAGCCGCGTTCGTCCTGGAAATTTATGTCGGTGCCCTGACGAAGCAAATCTTTTATTTGAGCCAGATCGCCCATTCGGGAAGCATTGATCAATTGGTAATTGGTGTCCATAAATGATAAATAGGAATTTAAAAACGGTAAGATAACACATAAAAAAACGATACTGTTTTTACCCTGGTAAAAACAGTATCGTGATTAATCAGCAGAAAAACTTTAGAAGCTTCTAATAAGCTTTTGCTTCTAACGATTCTTCTTTGGCTTGTGCCACCGCTTCGTCTTTTTGCATGGCTTCAGTATGGTTTCCGCCTGGCGTAGCGTTGGTTTGTTTAAATTGTTTTAAACCATCTGCAACCCGTTGTCCGTATTCGGCATCGCATTGGGTGAAAAGATCAATCATTTTTTCCTGGATATGTTGCTTTACCGGGGCCAGCGTGCTTACTAAGTTATTGATCAGATCTTGTTTTTCCCAATCCTCAAAGTTGCGGTAAGTATCACCGGCCTGGCTAAAATTATTTTGACGGCTGATTTTTTCCCGGATCAAAGCAGCGTTGTAATGCGGCGTGTAATCTTTGCCTTTTTTAGGTGCTTCGTTTAAGCCGCCCAAAGTAGAAGGTTCGTAATTTACATGCGGGTTTAAGCCCGGCGTTAAATCCTGGTGGTAAGCCATTTGCCCGTCGCGCTGGTTGGTGGCAGCTTTTTTAAGCGGCGCATTGATAGGCAATTGCAGGTAATTTGTGCCAACCCGGTAACGCTGCGTATCGGAGTAAGAAAACGTTCTTCCTTGCAACATTTTATCGTCGGAAAAATCCAGTCCATCAACCAAAACACCGGTTCCAAAAGCAACTTGTTCTACTTCGGCAAAATAGTTTGTCGGGTTACGGTTCAGCGTCATTTTACCAACGGGCAACCACGGAAACTGCTCTTTCGGCCAAAGTTTGGTATCGTCCAGCGGATCAAAATCCAGTTCCGGGTGTTCGTCATCGCTCAGGATTTGAACAAATAATTCCCAAGCCGGAAACTCACCTTTTTCGATGGCATCGTACAAATCCTGCGTGGCGTGGTTAAAGTTTTTGCCCTGGATTTCTTCTGCCTTTTCCTGCGTTAAATTGCGGATGCCTTGCAGCGGTTCCCAATGGTATTTCACCAAAACCGCAACGCCATCTTTGTTTACCCATTTGTACGTGTTTACGCCCGAACCTTGCATTTGCCGGTAGTTGGCCGGAATGCCCCAGGGCGAAAACAGAAAGGTAATCATTTGCATGGCTTCCGGCGTATTGCTGATAAAATCAAAAATACGCTGGCCATCCTGGCGGTTAGTTACGGGGTCTGGTTTAAAAGCGTGAACCAGATCCGGGAATTTTAAGGCATCACGGATAAAAAACACTTTTAAATTGTTGCCTACCAAATCCCAGTTGCCTTCTTCGGTATAAAATTTTACGGCAAAACCGCGTGGGTCGCGCAAAGTTTCGGGCGAATGGCCGCCATGGATCACCGAAGAAAAGCGCACAAACAAAGGCGTTTCCCTTCCTTTTTCCTGAAATAAATGGGCGCGTGTATATTTTGAAGCAGGATCATTGCCCACCGTTCCGTAAGCTTCAAAAATACCATGTGCACCAGCGCCGCGTGCATGTACCACGCGTTCCGGGATGCGCTCGCGGTCAAAATGAGACAGCTTTTCCAGAAAATGGTAGTTTTCTAAAGTTGCCGGTCCGCGGTTTCCTATTGTGCGCAGGTTTTGGTTATCATAAACCGGATGTCCCTGGCGCGTGGTAAGCGTATCGTTTTCGGCGTTTGCAGGATTGCCATTGGCATCCTTTGCAAACTGGTTTTTTTGCGGTTCAATCATAGCAGGAATTTTTAGAATGATTTAAGGAATAACAATAATTAAAGGTAGCGGTTTAAAAATTTGCATCAAATAATCGTATCAAATAACTGTATGATGAAAGTCATATCTGTTGGCCATGCTTCTTTTATCGCATAAAAATTGGTAAGTTGGGATTGAGGAATGTTGATAGGTTATGGTTGATAGATCATCGTGAATAGCAATCAACACTGCAAATTGCCCGAACATCCTACTTATAAAATAAATTGAAAGCACGTCCTGCCCCAACTCAAGTTACGCCTTTAACCTTTAAAGAACGCCTGGCTGCACTGCGCAACCTGCCCGCTTTTTTTAAATTAGTTTGGGAAGTAAGCCCGAAAATGGCACTTGCCAATATCCTGCTGCGTTTTGTTCGTTCAGCTTTGCCACTGCTGATCTTGTATGTCGGCAAACTCATCATAGACCAGGTGGTTTTATTGAGCCATGCAAAAGGCGCATTGCCGCATTTGTATTTGTGGAAATTGGTTGCGCTGGAGTTTGGTTTGGCCATTTTAAGTGATAGTTTGAGCCGAGCCATTACGTTAATGGATAGTTTGCTGGGCGATTTGTTCTCCAACCACACTTCGGTCAAAATCATGAACCATGCGGCCATTTTGGATTTGGACCAGTTTGAAGATGCCGTTTTTTACGATAAATTAGAACGCGCCCGCCAGCAAACCGTTGGCCGTACCGTTTTGCTTTCGCAAGTGATGAGCCAGGTGCAGGATTTGATTACGATGGGCTTTCTCGCCGTTGGTTTGATGGCGTTTAACCCCTGGCTGATCCTGCTTTTATTAGTTGCCATTCTACCTGCGTTTTTGGGCGAATCCTATTTCAATGACCAAACTTATGCTTTAACCCGAAGCCAAACGCCGCAACGCCGCGAACTGGATTATTTGCGTTACCTCGGCGCAAGCGATGAAACGGCCAAAGAAGTCAAGATTTTTGATCTGTCGGCTTTTATCATCGAACGGTTTAAGCAACTGTCGGACAAGTTTTACAAAGATAACCGAAGTATTGTCGTTCAGCGTTCGGTTTGGGGAACGCTGTTTGCCCTATTGGGCAGCATCGGTTATTACGGCGCTTACGTTTTTATCATTGCGCGGACTATTTCCGGCAGCATTTCTCTGGGCGAACTTACTTTTCTGGCCGGTTCTTTCCGGCAGTTGCGTTCTTTGCTGGAAAATATCCTAACGCGTTTTACCACCGTTTCGCAAGGCGCCATTTATTTACGCGATTTTTTTGAGTTTTTCGAGATTCAGCCTAAAATTAAATTGGCTAAAAACCCGCGTCCGTTTCCAAAACCGATCCGCCAGGGTTTTACTTTTGAAGATGTTGGTTTCCGCTATATCCATTCCGAACGTTGGGCAAACCGGCACTTATCGTTCACCCTAAACCCCGGCGAAAAATTGGCTTTGGTAGGAGAGAACGGTGCCGGAAAAACAACGCTGGTCAAACTTTTGGCGCGTTTGTACGACCCGACAGAAGGCCGGATTTTGCTGGACGGCTACGATTTAAAAGAATACGACCTGGCCGATCTGCGGTTAAACATCGGCATCATTTTCCAGGATTATTTGCGCTACCAGATGACGTTTTCGCAAAACATTGCCACCGGAAACATCAGCCAAAAAGAAAATACCGAACATATAAAAAGTGCCGCTAAACAAAGCATGGCCGATGAACTGGCGCAACGCCTGCCCGGCGGTTACGAGCAAATGCTGGGCAAACGCTTTTTTGAAGGCGTAGAACTTTCCGGCGGCGAATGGCAAAAAGTAGCGATTGCCCGCGCATATATGCGCAACGCCCAACTGCTGATTTTGGACGAGCCAACTTCGGCTTTGGATGCACGTGCAGAATTTGAAGTTTTTGAGCGTTTTACCGAACTCACCAAAGGACGTTCGGCCGTTTTGATTTCGCACCGTTTTTCTACCGTGCGTATGGCTAACCGTATTTTGGTTTTGGAAAAAGGCGAAATGGCCGAAATCGGCAGCCATGAAGAACTGCTGGCCAAAGGCGGCCGCTACGCCGAATTGTTTAATTTGCAGGCCGCGGGCTATAAATAAAAACTTTAAGGGCCTGTTTAAGAGCCTGTTTAAAATTTGTTCAATATATTTTCAATGCTTCTTTTACCGCCTAAAAATCATTGCCTTTAGGTTTTTGTCATGCCGAAATCTTTTCGGCATCCCATCAGAAAGGTTCCGACCTTGGCAGAGGGATCTTGAAAAAATTTCAGGATGACTGATGGCAATGCTTCTTTTATCGGTATAAAATCGTTGCCTTTTAGTTTTTTGTCATGCCGAAATTTTTTCGGCATCCCTCGTGATCGGCTTTAATTGGTTTTTGTTTAAATAAATGCAAACACCAATTTTTATACCCTAAAAGAAGTATTAATTTTTCTTCTGTTAATTTTTCAAATAAGCTTCCTGCAATTATTTATTTTCCGAATCTTTTCTATGCTATTGCCGTAACCGTTTTGCAAAAGGTTTTTCCGCCTGGTTTATTTATTTATGCAAAACCCGTATTTTTCTTTGCTTTCCACCGCCTGGCGTTACGCCAAAAACGACCGTAAAATTTATCTTTTAACTTATGCTTTGTTTATCGGTGCAAATTTGGTGGCTGCGCTAAATCCTTTTTTTTATGGCTGGTTTGTCAATTCCATCCAAAAAAATGGTTTCCATATTATTTCTTCCGTTTGGTTGTATGCCTTGGGTTTTATGGCTTTGCGCCTGACTGAATGGGCTTTTCACGGTCCGGCACGTGTGCAGGAACGCAAACTGGCTTTCAAAATCTCCCAAAATTATTTAGACGAACTTTACCAGCAGCTCGTCCATCTTCCAATTGGCTGGCACAAAGACCACCACAGCGGTTCCACCATCAACCGTTTGCGTAAAGCTTATGCCGCGCTGCGCGATTTCTTCCAGTCGGGCTTTTTGTACATACAATCACTTCTGAAATTCGTCATTTCGTTTTTGGTGATGTTCTACTTTTCGCCGCTGTTTGGCGCGGTGGCCATCGTTTTGGGTTTTGCCACGTTTTGGGTAATCCTAAAGTTTGACAAACCGTTCATCGCTTCCTTAAAAGAAGTAAACGAAGCCGAACATAAAGTTTCTTCCAACTTGTTCGACAGCCTTTCCAACATCCTAACCGTGATTACTTTACGCCTGGAAAAACGCGTTCACGCCAGTTTGATGGAGAAATTGCACGCTGTTTTTCCACCGTTCAAAAAGAACGTGGTGATAAACGAGTGGAAATGGTTTACCGCGCAAATGCTGGTGGCCTTAATTTATGTGGTGATGGTTGTCGGCTACATTTACCAGCACAACCAGCCCGGCAAAGTTTTTATGCTGGGCGGTCTGGTTACGCTGCTGGGTTTTGTCAACCAGTTCACCAGCGTTTTTAACGATTTCGCGCAGCAATACACACAAATTGTTCAGTTTCATACTGATGTGGAAACCGCAAAAGTGATTGAAACGGCTTTTGAAAAAGAACACCGCGCGTTAAACGAAAGCCATTTGCCGCAAAATTGGCAGAACTTAGCCATTCGCGATTTGAACTATAATCACCCTAAAAAAGGCCAGGAACAAGCAAACGTAAATGCACAAGGTTTTTTAAGTCCGATTCCCGGTTGGAAAAAATCTTACGGCCTGAAAGAAATGAATTTGGATATCCACCGCGGTCAGCGCATTGCTTTGATTGGCGAAAGCGGTTGCGGAAAAAGTACGTTACTTACATTATTGCGTGGGCTGTATGAACCTGGACTAAATTCTACTTTGGAGGTTGATGGCGATAACGGGAAAAATTTCAGTGATATTGGCAATTCGGTAACGCTCTTCCCGCAGGAACCTGAAATTTTTGAAGCTACTTTTGAATACAACATCACGCTGGGTTTGCCTTTTGAAAATGAGGAGGTAAAAAGAGTATCCGAAATTACACGACTATCGCCGGTATTGGAAAATTTGGAAGACGGCGTGCATTCTATGATCCAGGAAAAAGGCGTGAACCTTTCGGGCGGACAAAAACAGCGTTTGGCTTTGGCGCGAGGTGTTTTGGCAGCACAAACCAGCAGTATTATTTTGCTGGACGAACCAACCAGCAGCATGGACCCGAAAACCGAACAGGAAATCTACCTCAACCTTTTCAACGAATTTCAAGGCAAAACCGTGATTTCTACCTTGCACCGTTTGCATTTGCTGCAGCATTTTGATTACATCTACGTGCTGGATAAAGGCCGCATTGTAGAAGAAGGTTCGCTGGAATTTTTATTGCAACATGGCGAAATGTTTAACAAATTGTGGAGCCATCAGCAGAAGCAGGCTTCGGACATTTCTTTGAATTAAGAAGACCGGCACCAAAAAAGGTGGCATAAAAGAAGCATCTCAAAAACGAGATGCTTCTTTTATCGGGTAAATTTAAAGCCAAAATTTTACGGCAAAAAAATCAATCGTTAAAGCAGACGTAATAATCAGCAAGCCAAAAAATTCCCTCGTTTTTTCGATGTATGGTTTTTCGGCCTGCATGGTTTCTACAATGCTTGGCGTTTTGTATTTCGTGATCCAATCCAAAACGCCATCTTTTCCAAAGAAAAGGATAACGGCGTAGATTAAATAAAACGCCATCAAACCGAGGTAGATTTTTGGATAATACAGTTTGAAAACAAAAAGCCCGCAGCAAACCGTTACCGCCAAATAAATACCGACCCAAAGCCAGGCATCCGGATCATTTAAGTTGACGTAGGCAAAACCGATAAAAGCCAGGCAAAAAACAATGTTAAGGATAATGAGGAACATGTTTAAAGATGGTATTTTTTGGTGAAATTATCAGCCAAAATAGTTAAGCAAAAGCAATAGAAAAAATCAGGATTTGCTGTATACTGTTTTTACCACCTAAAATTCTATGTCCGCATCACGCCGATTTTGCTGCCTTTCCAATCCGGGAAAAGAATTTGGTTGTTGTTATTGTTAACAAAAAAAATGATGATAAAAGAAGTATTATTTTTACTCTTTCAGGTTTAATCCTCAATTTGCAAATTGAGGATCAAACGTTATCTTTGTCAAATGAAACAGCACAATGGCATGCGTCCACATGATATTGCCGTGTTATTAAAAATATTGGTAACAAAGGATAACTGGTTAAATAAAGATCTGGCTAACAGCTTATACATCAGTACTTCAGAAATTTCTGAATCTTTAAACCGCTCTAAAATTGCCGGCTTAATTGATGCTGAAAAAAGAACAGTTTTTAAAAATAACCTGCTCGATTTTTTAACGCAAGGGCTGGCCTACGTTTTTCCGGTACAGGCAGGTGCAATGGCAAGAGGGATACCAACGGCACATTCGGCACCGGTTTTTAAAAATGAATTAATTGCCGAAGAAGTTTTTGTTTGGCCATGTGCCAACGGCCCAAAAAAAGGGCAGGCCGTGCAACCCTTGTACCCAAATGCAGTTTTAGCAGTGCAAAAAGACGAAAAGCTGTACGATGTTTTGGCACTGGTAGATGCACTGCGGCTTGGAAAAGTACGGGAACGTGAAATTGCAATTGACAAGTTGACTCAAATTTTTAACCAGGAATATGCACATTAACATTGTTAGGCTAAAAGCGGTTGCACAAGTTTTATCTAATCTAAAAGAAGCATTTGTTTTTGTTGGAGGTGCAACGGTCTCTTTGTATGCAACGGATGCAAGTTTAGCTAACGAAGTGAGGCCGACTGAAGATATTGATGTGGTTGTTGAGATAGCCGGCTATTCGGGTTTTACCCAATTGGAAGAAAAATTACGTGCTGTTGGTTTTGTAAATGATATAGAATCCGGAGTTTATTGTAGGTACAAAATTCAAGGGATAATTGTTGATGTGATGCCGACCAATGATACTGCGATCGGATTTAGCAACAAGTGGTATCCCGAGGGTTTTAAAAATGCGGTAACTGTGCCATTAGATGAAAAAACAGCAGTCAAAATATTTTCCTTTCCTTATTTTATGGCCAGCAAATGGGAAGCTTATAAAGGCCGGGGCAAAGGCGATTACCGCACAAGCAAAGACTTTGAGGATTTGGTTTATCTGTTTGAAAATGTTGATGACCTGCAAAATCAGTTAAACAAAGCACCAGCACACTTATTTAATTATTTGCAGGAAGAATTTTTGAAAATAATTGATACACCCGATTTTAAGGAAGGCTTGTATGCACATATGCAAGGCGGCTACACCAATATTGATGCTAACGGTGTATTATTTAAGCTAAAAGAAGCTTTGGATATTTCAACTTAAGCAATACTGTTTTTACCACCCCAAATTTTATGTCCGCATCACGCCGATTTTGCCGCCTTTCCAATCCGGGAAAAGAATTTGGTCGTTGTTGATCTTTAAATGTTTATCGGCCACTTCGCTAAAAACACTTCTGAAATCGGTGGTAACGGCCAGGTCGCGGCCGTCTTCCAGGTTTTCTACTGCTAAAGGTTTGATGTCGCCATGAACGATGCCGCCGTTCACATCGTTCCCCAAAATAAAATTACAGGAGGCGCGGCCGTGGTCGGTTCCGCCGGTTCCGTTTTGGTGCACGGTACGTCCAAACTCGGTCATGGTCATCAGCGTAACATCGTCCTGATAAGTTCCCAAATCGGTCCAAAAAGCAACAATGCTGCCACTTAAATCAGCTACGTTGCGGGCAAAAATGCCGTTTTCGGTGCCTTGGTTAAAGTGCGTATCCCAACCGCCCGATTCGGCAAAAGCCACTTCCATGCCCACATCCATCTTCACCAATTGCGCAATTTGTTTCAAGGCAGTGCCGAGAGCAGTGTTCGGGTAAACGGCATTATTGGCAGGCTGATAATTTTTGACATCCGTTTTTTGCAGCATTTTTACGGCATCAAAACTTTCTTTTCCGGTTTGTTTTAATAGCGAAGAAGAAGTCTGGTCATACAAATCCTCAAAACTACGCGCAGCCAAATTGGCACCGTTTGGGTTGCCGCGCATTTGGATGGCAAAATCCTGCAAATTGCTGATGGCGACGGAAGGATTATCGCCATAAAAAGAACGTGGCATGGCCGAAGTTAGGCTGACACCCTGGAAAGGCGAAACCGCATCGTGGCCAAGCAAACCAATGGCACGGTCGAGCCAGCCGCTGGCCGTGCCTTTGTTAAACGGCGTGCCCGATTCCATATAATCCTGCGCATCAAAATGCGAACGCGTGTTGTTTGGCGAACCGATGCCGTGCACAATGGCCAGCCGTTTTTCCCTAAATAAAGGCTCGAAAGCGTTCATGGAAGGGTGCAGGCCAAACTTGCCGTCCAAATCAATCAGCGGTTTATTGCTGCTGCTTTTGGCTGCCGACATAAACAAAGTTGGCCGGGCAGCCTGCAAAAAAGTATCGGTAAAAGGAGTAACGGCCATTAAGCCGTCCATCGCGCCGCGCTGAAAAATGCAGACCAGCACTTTTTTCTTTTTGTACAGTTCCTGCTTTTTTACACTGGCTGCTGCTTCGGCCACAAAAGCCGGGATGCCGCCCAAACCGATGCCAAAAAGCGCCAGTCCGCCTGCTTTGATAAACCCTCTTCTTGATACCATGATCAGAAAAAATTAAAATGCGTGATATAAAATTAACGTCTTTGAAATTCCGGCGAACCCACAATTACGCCCACCACTTGTGCCAGCATCGAATTGTTGTTTGGCCGGCTTTGCATCGCCACATACGTTTTGTTGGCCGGCATACTGTTTTTATCGGTGTTTTTTTTGGCTTCATCGGCAAAAACCATTTGCTGCTGTGTGGCTTCCACGGGTTTTACCGGTGCCGTTTTGCTCGTGGCAGCTTCCACTTTTTTGCTGAGGTTGGGGTCTTCCAGCATCGGCGTTAACCTTTTAATGGTTTGGCTAAGGTCGCGTTCGGGCATAATCAAATTGCTGTACGTAACCAAAGCAGCCTGCGCACTTTCGGGTTCGTGGTGGTTGTTTAAAGCGGCCAGATCAACCTGGATTCCCGGAATACGGTTGGCCGCCAAAGCCAGGCCAAAGTTCATGCGGTTTAGCAAAGCACCGGTGTTGATCCAATATTGGCCTTTGTCAGGGAAACCCGTTGGTGCCTGGTAATAATACATTTTCTGCCCCATTTTGGTGATCCAATTATATAATTGATAAGGTTGGCTGATGGTGGCATCCAAACTCCTTACCGAACTGATGGCCAGCTCGAAAGGCGATTTTGTTTTCTCGCGCAAGGCATTTTTACTCCAAAATTCGGGCGAGGAAACCATCGTGGTCAAAACTTTTTTAATGTCGCCGTCTTCCTTCAAAAACGTTTTGGCCATTTTATCAACCAGTGATTTCGGTGGGTTATCGCTTACAAAACGAACCGCCAATTTGCGGCAGATAAACTGCGCGGTTGAAGGATGGTGCGCCAGCATTTCCAGCAATTGCACGCCCTCATCGTAGCCGCCGTCGGGGCCGAAATGATGGCCTAAAACTGTTTTTTCACCGTTATCGTGCCGGTTTGGGTTGAACAGAAAATCGCCATCGTGTACAAAACCGCGCTGTGCCAATTTATCTTCGCTATCCTTATTCATTAGTTTTTGCGCCATGTTGCCGTCGGCTTTATTTTCCATCGGGCTAACGGCCCAACCGGTTAAAACGCGTGCAGCTTCGGTAACATCATGCTGCGTGTAGCCGCCGTCAACGCCAAGCGTATGCAGTTCCATCACTTCGCGGGCGTAGTTTTCGTTTAAACCCTGTGCTTTTTTTGCCTGCTTTATTTTGTTGAGCATTTGAGTTTGGCGCATGGCAGAATCGCCCGCGGCAGGCGTTTGCTGACTGGCAAAACGTACCATATTTGCCC
This sequence comes from Mucilaginibacter sp., assembly GCF_041088075.1. GTDB lineage: Bacteria > Bacteroidota > Bacteroidia > Sphingobacteriales > Sphingobacteriaceae > Mucilaginibacter_A. Next base: position 153,191 of record NZ_JBGCVY010000033.1, read on the forward strand.
GTGGCGGGTTGGCCTTGGTGTTAACGCCCGAACTGCTAAAATTATCCAAATAATACAACATCGCCGGAGATTTTGCCGTGGCCAGCAGCAATTGGTCAAACTTGCCCAAAGCGTTGGCGCGGATGGCATCGCGCTCGTAAACCGGGATAAAATCGGCACAATCATTCTTCGTAATTGAAACATTAAAATGGTTAAACCAAAAATCCGTAAGCACTTCCTGCAACTGGTTTTGCGTGTAGGCGGCGCGCATTATTTTTTGGTTGATCAACTGTTTATAAAGGTCTTGTGGCTGCCGCAAACCTTTTTGCTGCATGTAGGCCGCAAGCTGATCTTTGTACGCTTTGGAATCCGTTTTATTCACCGAATCTTTATTAATCACACCATCTTTTACCGCCATCCGCACAATTTGCCCGTTTTTTGGGTAGATGGCTGCAATTTCTGTATTGCTCAACTTCATCGCATCGTACTGGTTTAAAATCTGGTTCAGCGAATCATCGGGCAGGTTGGCCTCCAGTTGCTGTTTAAACCATTTTTCGGGGCCGATTTTTACCACCGCATCAATCGCGCCCGGCGTTGCGCCAAACGTAAAACGGTTGAGCAAATGCGCCGCGGCCTGGCGTTCGGTAAGTTGCGCGTATTTGTACGGAAATTTAAAAGCAGCAGATTTAGCCTGGTCTTCATTCAAAAAAGAAGAAAACAGCAAACCAAAAACGGCCATTAAAAAGGTGAAACTTAAAAACCGGATCGAAAATTTCATGGTTGTTGAATTTTTGAAGAAGTATCAGAACTTAATTACTGACTGGATAAAGTAGCTGAAGTTTAACACGCTGTTGTGTAACATGAATAGGATACATTTTTGCAAGCCCAAATTTTGCCTGATAAAAGAAGCATTAGCTTAATCAATAATTAAATTCGTTTGTATTGTAGATGGTATTATTGTTGCCGGGTAGTTGAAATAAAAAGGCTTTGTATGAAAAAAAAGAAAGCAATGAAACAGTTAAACAAGCTGTGGAAAGGAATGAAATTACATTTAAAAACTTTTTTGGAAACCAACAGCCAGGACGACCTGCACCAGTTTCGCGTCCACATTAAAAAGCTGAAGGCACTGCTCACGCTTTACGCCAGCGAACAGGAAAACAAAGGTTTGCTGCACGAATTTAAGCCGGTAAAAACAGTATTTAAAGCCGCGGGCGAAATCCGAAACGCGTACATCAACCTGCAACTGGGCGAAAAACACCAGCTTCAGGATGAAAACTTTGACCAACACCAGCAGCAAATTTTGCAGCAAGGCACAGCGCGGTTTAAAAGCCAGGGCAAAAGTTATTTAAAGCGGTTAAAAAAAGCACACATCGCTTTGCAAAACAATTTGCACAAGCTGCAAGGCAAAACCATCCGCAATTTTTACAAGGAAAAGCTGAACCGGATTGCTGTTTTTTTTGCCGCGCCAACTTTTGACGAAGAAATGCACACGGCGCGAAAAAACAGCAAGCTGTTGATTTACAACCAAAAAGCAAGTGCTGGGGCTTTGCATGGGAAATTGCAGGTCAACACCAATTATTTGAACCAGTTGCAGGACAAGATTGGCCAGTGGCACGACCATTTGTTGACGATGGAAGTGTTATCGGCCATGAACCAGCCGGACAATCAGGCCATCATCAACCTAAAAAACAGCAACGCGGCTTTGGAATTGGAGATTTTGGAACAGTCGGCCAACTTCCGCGAAAAAGTAACTGCGCCGGAAGATGCGGCCATAAAAATTGTTCCGGAAACCGTAGTTTAAACAAAAAAATATGGGCTTAGAAATTGAACGCAAGTTTTTGGTGAATCCCGAAAAATGGAAAGCTTTTGCCAAACCACAAGGCACGCCTTACCAACAAGGTTATCTGGTGAACGAAAAAGGCAAAACTATCCGTGTGCGCATTGCCGGCAGCAAGGCTTTTATCACCATAAAAGGGGCAACAACGGGTTTTACGCGGAAGGAATACGAATACGAAATCCCGCTGCAAGACGGGCAGGAACTGCTGGAAAGTTTTGCTTTGCAGGGCACTGCAAAAACGCGTTACCGCATTCCGGTTGCCGGAAAAGTTTTTGAAGTGGATGAATTTAAAGGCGAAAATTTAGGCTTGATTGTGGCCGAAATTGAACTGAAAAGCGAAAACGACACTTTTGAAAAACCTGATTTTTTAGCGGAAGAAGTAACCGATGACCCACGGTATTACAATTCTAATCTGGCTACGCATCCGTTTTCTTTGTGGGGGTGAAAGGTTGCAGGGTGAAAGGTTAAAGGTTGAAAGGTGAACGGTAGAAAATTAGCGAACTCTGCTTTCCCCCTTGAGGGGGTCAGGGGGTTAGCAAACTGTGCATTCCCCTCTCGAGAGGGGCAGGGGTGTGTCCTTTTACAAACTATAAATACCTCACAACAAAATCCAAGCATACTGTTTTTATCAGCATAAAAACAGCATCTTGCAATACCAATTCAATTTTAAGCCCTTTATAATGAAAGTGCAAACCCGACGAGATTTTATCAAAACCACTGCCCTGTTTACTGCCAGTGCGGCGTTGGCCTCTTTCCCGGCCGTTGCCATGCCGGTGCAAAATATCGGCCTGCAACTGTATTCTGTGCGAAAAGATATGCTGGCCGATGCCACCGGAACGCTGAAAAAGCTGGCCGCAATCGGTTATAAAAACTTAGAATCGGCCGGCAGCGAAAAAGGCAGTTACTACGGTTTAAAACCAAAAGAAATGAAAAAGATCGCTTCGGATTTGGGAATGACTGTATTGAGCGGACACGTGCACATCGGTACTGACTGGCAAAAAACGGTGGACGAAGCTGCCGAAGCCGGACAAACATATCTGATCTGTTCGACCATGCCTTCCAACGGCCAAACCGTGAGCAACTACCAGCATTGTGCGGATATTTTTAATAAATCGGCCGAGGTGGCGAACAAATCCAACCTTACTTTTGGCTACCACAACCACGAATACGAATTTGAGCAGGAAAACGGCAAGGTTTTGTACGATATTTTGCTGACACACACCGATCCCGCCAAGGTAAAGTTCGAGCTGGATTTGGGCTGGCTTATCGTTTCGGGCCAGGATGCCACCACGTATTTTAACAAATTTCCGGGCCGTTTCCCGCTTTGGCATTTAAAAGACATGGACAAAACCGCCAAACACAGCACCGAGTTTGGCAAAGGCGACATTGACCTGAAAGCATTGCTGGCGCAAGCCAAAAAAGCAGGCATGAAAAATTATTTTGTAGAACAGGAAGAATATAGCATGGCACCACTGGTCGCGGTGCAATATGATCTGGCGTATTTGAAGAAGTTGTAATGCTTCTTTTACCGTATAAAAATTGGTAAAATTAATTTACCTTTTTTTCGTGCGCCTTTTTTTCTATAGCGTTGGCATACAGCACTACACCGGCCCCAAAAACAATCAGGCCGCCAAAAAATATTGCTGCATTGGCTGAAGTTCCGTTGGTAGAATCCGCAGGGTTAAAAGAATGGGCAGGTGTTAAAATTACAGTACAAGCAAGGATCAGGATACCAAGAAATCCAACAAGAAGGCCTAAAATTTTCATAACAGTGTTTTAACTGCGGCAAATATAATTATGTTTTATGTTTTTTATGATCTTTTTGGCATAGTTCGTTCAAAAAATATTATCTAAAAAATGGAAGCGAAACTTAAAAAACGACAGCCATAAAAAATTATTTGTAGAACAGGAAGAATACAGATTGGAACCGCGCTGCCACGGTACAATAGGGTTTGGAATGGTTGAAGATGTGGCGATGCTTCTTTTACCGGGTAAAAATTGGTAATGCGTTCAATTTAATTACTGCTAATTTTGTAAGGGTATTTTTAAAAAGGTTGATGTAGTTTTTTGCCGATGGTTTATTTAGTGCTGAATCCTTAAAACAAAAAACTATTGCCAAAAAGAGTATTCTTAAAATTTAAGCATTCATCCAATTAATATGGCCATGAACCGGACACAATTTTTAGCCCTGCTTGGTTTGTCTTCTTTCACCTTTTTCAACAAAAAAGCAATGGCAAAAACAGTACAACCAACCCTGCTTCATTTTAAAGATGATGGCATTATCCCAAACAGCAAATATCCGTTGCTGCATTACCAAAAGGCTTTTACACAAAGCGGTTCTTCGGGCGCGGATTGGCTGGAGCAGCATTTTGCCAAAAACAACTGGACAAATTCCTGGCGCAACGGCGTTTACCCTTTCCACCATTACCACAGCACTTCGCACGAAGTTTTGGGCATCTACAGCGGTTCGGCTTTGCTGTTTTTAGGCGGAGAAAAAGGGCAAAAAGTGGAAGTAAAAGCCGGAGACATCATCGTGATCCCGGCTGGCGTTGGCCATAAAAATTTAGGCAGCAGTCAGGATTTCGGTGTGGTTGGCGCGTATCCGGATGGCAGAAGCTGGGACATCATGCGCGGCCAACCCGGCGACAGGCCAAAAGCAGATGAACGGATTGCGGCGTTGCCGGTTCCGGGTACTGATCCGTTTTTGGGGAAACAGGGTGATGGGTTGGTTGAGGTTTGGAAGTAGTTGTGATTTGCTTTCATTCTTTGAATTACTGATATTTACCACAACATCGCCTATTTAAAAGAAGAAGATCTGAAAGTTGTGATTTGCTTTCATTCTTTGAATTACTGATATTTACCACAACTTTGCATTGTTCCGCATGAGGAAACCATAAGTTGTGATTTGCTTTCATTCTTTGAATTACTGATATTTACCACAACAATGCGGGTTGGCATTATGATATCGGTTATGTTGTGATTTGCTTTCATTCTTTGAATTACTGATATTTACCACAACAACTTTATCGTTCATGCCATAAATGCTTACGTTGTGATTTGCTTTCATTCTTTGAATTACTGATATTTACCACAACCAACTGAAATGGTGCAACGAAAACCAGGCAGTTGTGATTTGCTTTCATTCTTTGAATTACTGATATTTACCACAACCATCGATATCAAAGGATTTTACAAGATTCTGTTGTGATTTGCTTTCATTCTTTGAATTACTGATATTTACCACAACGATAAAGGTGAATTGGAGTGGTCAAAAGCTGTTGTGATTTGCTTTCATTCTTTGAATTACTGATATTTACCACAACTTTTCTTCCTTGTATAATGTAAACATTTTTGTTGTGATTTGCTTTCATTCTTTGAATTACTGATATTTACCACAACTTGGGGCAACGAACTTGACATCAAGGCTTTGTTGTGATTTGCTTTCATTCTTTGAATTACTGATATTTACCACAACAGTATCAACTGTCCCGCTAACGCGTTTTCGTTGTGATTTGCTTTCATTCTTTGAATTACTGATATTTACCACAACAAATGTTTGATGTACAAATAAACGGCGGTAGTTGTGATTTGCTTTCATTCTTTGAATTACTGATATTTACCACAACTAAACCGCAGTTTGCTCCCAACATGGGTTAGTTGTGATTTGCTTTCATTCTTTGAATTACTGATATTTACCACAACAAACTTTAACCGCTCAACAATCATTAACCTGTTGTGATTTGCTTTCATTCTTTGAATTACTGATATTTACCACAACAAATGCACCTACAACGTTTAAAACAAACGGTTGTGATTTGCTTTCATTCTTTGAATTACTGATATTTACCACAACAAAGCCCCTGCGCAGGCATTTAAGAGAACTTGTTGTGATTTGCTTTCATTCTTTGAATTACTGATATTTACCACAACAATAATGAAGTTTGCGATTTGGGAAAAGCTGTTGTGATTTGCTTTCATTCTTTGAATTACTGATATTTACCACAACTTTATTTTAATGCACCTTTTTGGGGTGGTTGTTGTGATTTGCTTTCATTCTTTGAATTACTGATATTTACCACAACGAGGTGCGCGTTTACGTTCCGTTCCCAGTTGTTGTGATTTGCTTTCATTCTTTGAATTACTGATATTTACCACAACAAAGGTTTATTGTGTTCGAAATAGATTCTGTTGTGATTTGCTTTCATTCTTTGAATTACTGATATTTACCACAACTAGTGTGAAAAATAACTACCGGCCTTTTTGGTTGTGATTTGCTTTCATTCTTTGAATTACTGATATTTACCACAACAACAAATCATTTACGCCGCGTGTAGAATTTGTTGTGATTTGCTTTCATTCTTTGAATTACTGATATTTACCACAACTGCCGGAAGCTTCTTTTAATAAGATGCTAAGTTGTGATTTGCTTTCATTCTTTGAATTACTGATATTTACCACAACGCTGTTATCCTGAATAACAACATCGGTATCGTTGTGATTTGCTTTCATTCTTTGAATTACTGATATTTACCACAACTTCCTTAACAAATGTTTTTTGGTACGCCCGTTGTGATTTGCTTTCATTCTTTGAATTACTGATATTTACCACAACCATATTTGCCAACCTTACAAAGCTGGCCAGTTGTGATTTGCTTTCATTCTTTGAATTACTGATATTTACCACAACACAACACGCCACCCGCAACAACCATTAGCAGTTGTGATTTGCTTTCATTCTTTGAATTACTGATATTTACCACAACTGTGAATGGGAGGAATGCGACTGCCACGCTGTTGTGATTTGCTTTCATTCTTTGAATTACTGATATTTACCACAACAAGAGGCATTGATATTGGAACGCGTTTTGAGTTGTGATTTGCTTTCATTCTTTGAATTACTGATATTTACCACAACTCTACAACGTGCAAGGCCGCCTGTGGACACGTTGTGATTTGCTTTCATTCTTTGAATTACTGATATTTACCACAACTCGAGACCGGCGTAATGTACATCGTCATTAGTTGTGATTTGCTTTCATTCTTTGAATTACTGATATTTACCACAACGTTTGGCACTTTTTTGTACAATGCGCTCTGTTGTGATTTGCTTTCATTCTTTGAATTACTGATATTTACCACAACAACGCAGGAGACGTAGGTATAAGTTACTAGTTGTGATTTGCTTTCATTCTTTGAATTACTGATATTTACCACAACCGCGGCCATCAGTACCTGATTTTCGGTGCGGTTGTGATTTGCTTTCATTCTTTGAATTACTGATATTTACCACAACTCGCGCAATCGTAGGCACCCTGCCCTCCGTGTTGTGATTTGCTTTCATTCTTTGAATTACTGATATTTACCACAACTCCTTCTTGTTCTAAGGCCTCCGCCAGTTTGTTGTGATTTGCTTTCATTCTTTGAATTACTGATATTTACCACAACAAGTGGCTTTGGAAAGCTTCGCAAAGCACGGTTGTGATTTGCTTTCATTCTTTGAATTACTGATATTTACCACAACAAAGATGGATTACCTTACGGCCAGTTTGGCGTTGTGATTTGCTTTCATTCTTTGAATTACTGATATTTACCACAACATAAACAAAAATTCTTACGATTAGATAATTGTTGTGATTTGCTTTCATTCTTTGAATTACTGATATTTACCACAACTATTCAGAAAAATTACAGAACCCTCAGTGGGTTGTGATTTGCTTTCATTCTTTGAATTACTGATATTTACCACAACTATGTGCCAATTTTAGAACTGTCCCTTTTTGTTGTGATTTGCTTTCATTCTTTGAATTACTGATATTTACCACAACGATTCTTACACACAGGCATTGTTGCAAAACGTTGTGATTTGCTTTCATTCTTTGAATTACTGATATTTACCACAACTAAATTACCGGCAAACACCAATTTGCACTGTTGTGATTTGCTTTCATTCTTTGAATTACTGATATTTACCACAACAGGAGGAACGCGCAGAAGAAGCAAGAGACCGTTGTGATTTGCTTTCATTCTTTGAATTACTGATATTTACCACAACGAATAGAAACGGTCTGCCGTTGGGTGTGTTGTTGTGATTTGCTTTCATTCTTTGAATTACTGATATTTACCACAACCATGCGACCTGTTTTTAATATCCTGAATAAGTTGTGATTTGCTTTCATTCTTTGAATTACTGATATTTACCACAACTAAAGACATTTTAACTGTTAAAGGTTCTACGTTGTGATTTGCTTTCATTCTTTGAATTACTGATATTTACCACAACGCAGGACGATTGGGGCTATGCCACGGTTTGTTGTGATTTGCTTTCATTCTTTGAATTACTGATATTTACCACAACAAAGTAAAGTGGTTTAACACTCAAAAAGGGTTGTGATTTGCTTTCATTCTTTGAATTACTGATATTTACCACAACCGGAACGGGGCGGTATCTGGCTGATCTACGGTTGTGATTTGCTTTCATTCTTTGAATTACTGATATTTACCACAACTTCTTGTTCCACGGGGGCTTTGCCCTGCACGTTGTGATTTGCTTTCATTCTTTGAATTACTGATATTTACCACAACTGGTTGGAAAAAGGTCAGGCGGGTCAATGCGTTGTGATTTGCTTTC
>NZ_JBGCVY010000034.1:0-40867 GCF_041088075.1 Mucilaginibacter sp.
CTGGGACAACGCGGTAGCAGAAAGCTTCTTTAAAACACTAAAGGCAGAATGCGTTTATCAAAATAAATTTGAAACCAGGCAACAAGCTGCTCTACTAATTTTTGAGTATATAGAAATCTGGTATAACCGTAAAAGACCGCATTCTGCCCTGGGCTATATGTCACCACACGACTTTGAAAAACAACTAAACAAACAAATTACCGCAGCTTAACTGAATGTCCACTTTTTTGTTGCAAGTCCATATAGCAACTGAAAACAAAAAGGTCTTGAACTACCTGTAACCGTACAATGTTGAATTTCTTAGCTTCAATTCTTGCCAATTCGTCTTTGGTTAAATATTCTCGTTCTACCTTATCAAATTTCAACTGGTAAGCGTGAAAGGGTTTGCGGTCTATCCATTCCAACCTTACAGCAAGATTAATCATCTTGCAAAACCTTTCAATGTGCTTCATCAAGCCATTGTTATTCAGGGCTTTTTGGCCTTTCTCCGGCTTTCTATTACGTAGGAAGTACTTGAAGTCAATAATAAACTTATAACTCAACTCGGACAGGTATTTATCGCTGGTCTTAAACCGTTCTTTAATGAACTCTTTAATATACTTCTGCGTGGTATAATAGTTCTTCATCGTGCCTGGCTCTAATAACTGCCCTTGATCGGAATTATGATACTCCATTAATTTACAGAGTGTAAACTCGGCCTGATCGCCCCCGGTAACTTTTTCTTTTAAGAGTTCTGCGGTAATAAAATTTTTTCTGCAATAGAAGCTGTTGGTAACTATCGATAATTCCGGCCGTGAATTGGTCAAGGTACTTATTTAGTTTGACAGTTTCTTCCCGGCTTCCTTTGGCCATTCCTTTAGTAGCGTTCCAATTATTGTCCTCAATAGAACGTTTAACGGATATTTCAATACGCTTACCGTTTACAGTAATGCGGGCATAAATTGGTGATTTTCCCGCTTGGGTGGTCTTTTGCTTTTTAAGGTAAAAAGCAACGCCGAAGGTGTTGTTTGTGGTACTCATAGCTATTTCAATTAATAATTTACAAAAGCATGGTTTTAACTAATTTGATATGTCCCTTGAAAAAGGGGCACCGGTTTGAATAAAAAAACAGGTATCAAACCGTATCAAAATATGTCAAAATAAACTAATCATTAATTGACTATCAATACATTACAACGCTTTTGGTGACCAAACGTAAGAATTTAAAATGGGTAACCAAATAGGTCTCATTTTCTTTGGTTTTACTTGAATAACTTGGGTTGAAATAAAAAGAAAAACCCCTTAAATCATACGACTTAAGGGGTTTTCGACTCGATTGGTATCGCTTTTATCGGGATGGCAGGATTCGAACCTGCGGCCTCCACATCCCAAATGTGGCGCGATACCGGGCTACGCTACATCCCGTTTGGGATTGCAAAAGTAGGATTTTTATTAGCAATGCAAAATAAAAAGTTAAAAAATTTGATAAAAGTAAGGCTTGCAAGATTAAAATTTTCATTATGAAGCGTTTAATTTTTGCCTGTAGATTTTTCCTGAAATTGGCTAAACAATTTCTGCCACCACAAACGTGCTTCCGCCAACAAAAATAAGGTCATCAGAATGCGCGTTTTGTTTTGCGGTGGCCAATGCTTCTTTTACCGTATTAAAATTGGTGCCTTGCAAATTAAACTTTTCGGCTTGCTCTTTTAATGTTTCGGCGGCCAAGCCACGCGGAATATCAGGTTTGCAGAAGTAATAAGTTGCTTTTGTTGGAAGTAAAGAAAGAATTTTGCTGCTGTCTTTGTCATTCACCATCCCAATCACAAAATGTAAATGCTGATGCGGCGTTGCAGCAATGTTTTCCAATACTTCTTTTATGCCCTCAAAATTGTGGCCGGTATCGCAAATAATCAATGGCTGTGTGCTTAAAGTTTGCCATCTTCCATTCAGTCCGGTCAGGGTTTTCACTTGTTTTAGGGCGGTAAAAACAGTATCGTAATTGAGGTTGAAACCCTGCTTTTGTAATTCATCCAAACCTGACAATACCGTTTTTAAATTTTTAAGCTGATAACTTCCGGTCAAATCCAATTCAAAAAGCGAGTTTAAATCTACGCCTAAAGGGTTTTTCGGTTGCACCAAAACCTCTAAATATTCTGAAAGGACATTAGGTTTTTCAGCTTTTTGCAAAACCCATTCTTCTGAAGCAAAACGGATGCGCGCGTTTTCCTGTTCAGCTTTTTCCTTAAAAACTTCGGCAATTTCAGGTTGATATTCACCGATTACAACCGGAACTTTTGGTTTGATAATGCCGGCTTTTTCCGCTGCAATCTCCTGCAACGAATTACCCAGCAAGTTCATGTGGTCCCAACCAATATTGGTAATTACCGAAAGCAGCGGCGTAATCACATTGGTCGAATCCAACCTTCCGCCCAAACCAACTTCGATCACGGCAATATCTACTTTTTGCCGGGCGAAATAATCAAACGCCATTGCAACGGTCATCTCAAAAAAAGAAGGTTCAATTTGGTTGATGTTTTCCTGCTGCGCCGCAACAAAATCAACTACTTCCGGTTCCGAAATCATTTCGCCATTGATCCGGATCCGTTCTCTAAAATCTTTTAAATGAGGCGAGGTGTACAAACCTGTTTTATAACCTGCCGTTTGCAAAACCGCCGCCAGCATGTGCGAAGTTGAACCTTTGCCATTGGTGCCGCCCACATGTATGCTTTTAAACCGATACTGCGGGTTGCCCAATTTTTCGCAAAGCAGCAAGGTATTGGTCAGGTCTTTTTTAAATGCCGAAGTGCCAACACGCGTAAACATCGGTAGTTGCTGGTACAAATAATCAAGCGTTTGCTGGTAAGTCATGGTAGGAGTTCATGGTTCATGGGAAATAGTTCATGGGACTGTGCAATGGATTAGTTGTTCATGGATAATAGTTGATAGGTTATGGTAATGAACCATGAACTATTAACCATCAACTATTTCTACTGCACCTTAAACACAAAAACCACCGTTCCAATTTGTGTGTCCGGTGCGTTTTCGGAAGCGTTTAATTTTGAACTCATTACCGCAGTTTCGCATTTTTGGAGCAGATCGCTGTCGCTGATGGTGGTTCCGCGGGCACCGGCGCGCGCATAAACCACATTGCCGTTTTTATCCACCCGAATATCCACCACAATTTTACCAGCCCTGCGGTTGTCATCAGAAACACTTGGTTTGGTTAAAAAGTTCCGCTGCGACATATTCAAACTGCCGCCATTGCCCGAACCTGTGCCGTTGTAATTGTTGGTTAAGGTTGTACCGGTTGGCTTTCCCTGGTTGCCGGGTTTGCTGCCGGTTCCGTCGCCTTCGCCGGTGCCGTCATTTTTTTTGCCTTTGTACAAAGCGTTCTGATTGATCTGTGGCTTTGCTTCTTTTACATCTGTTTTTGTGGCAACGGTTGTGCTGGGCTTTTTACTGTTTGGCGCAACTTCAGGCGCGTCTTCGGTAGTTTGGGTAACTACTTTTTTGTCGCTGTTGTCGGCACTTACTTTTTCGGTTGGCTGTGCTTCGGGCTTTATTTTATCGGGTTTGCTTTTGTTGGCTTTTTCGGCTACAGACGGCTCTTCCATGCTCATGTAATCGTTGCCCATGCCTTCTTCCGTGGTGCCATAATTCACCAAGATACCGCCTGTGCCTTCTTCCTGTTTTGGCGGCATCGAAAACACAATCAGATAAGCAAGCAGCAAAAACAACCCCAGGATAATGCCCGTGAACAAAAAAGCTTTCGGATAATTATTTTCTTCCTGCTGATGTACCATTTACTTCGGTTCTGTTGCCAGCACTAATTTGATATTCAGTTTTTGCGAGGTGTCCATCACTTCCACCACATCTTGTATCGCAACGGTTTTATCCACGTACAAAACAATCGTCAATTCTGTTGCCAGTTTTTTGTAGGATTGAAGTGTAGCCGATAAATCTGCTATCGGAACTTCCTTTTTATCAACATAATAACGCAAATCTTTGGTTATCGAAACGGTAATGGTTTTTTTAGAAACCGCTTGCCCGGAAGAGGATTTCGGCAGCATCAGCTTAATCACATTCGGATTGGTAACGGTAGATGCGATCAAAAAAAACAGCAGCAAAAAGAACATAATATCGTTCATGGCCGAAGTATTTACCTCGGCATGCGCGCGCAGATGTCGTTTTCTTAAATTCATTTGCTTGGTTCTTCTAACAGATCAATAAACTCTACCGAATCGGTTTCCAGCTTCAAAATTACTTTGTCCACCATCATTTGCAAGATGTTGTAGCCCACAAAAGCCACAATCCCGACCAGCAAACCGGCAGCAGAAGTAACCATCTTTACATACAATCCGCCCGAAATAACGCCCATGCTGATGTTGTCCGTTTGAGAAATATCATAGAAAATTTTGATTACACCGGCAATCGTTCCCAAGAAACCAAACATCGGCGCGATACCGGCAACGATTCCTAAAATGCCAATGTTCTTCTCCAAACGTGAAACTTCCAGCCGCCCAATATTTTCGATGGCGCTTTCAATATCTTTAATCGGGCGGCCAATGCGCATCAAACCTTTTTGCAACATACGGCCAAGCGGCGAATTGCTGTTCCGGCAAATAGCGATAGCAGAATCCAGTTTGCCGGCACTCACATTTGCTTTAACCTGCGACATTAAATTGGCTTCGTTTAAACCAGCTTTTCTAATCGTAAAAAAGCGTTCGAAAAAAATCACCAAACCCAATACGGCTAAAATCCCGATCGGAACCATTACCCAGCCGCCTTTAACCAATAAATCGCCAAAACGGAGTTCGTGCGGTTGCGCCGCGCCTGCTTGTACTGCCCGGTTCAAAGTATCCACAGCCCTTGCAGCCGTATCGGTTGTTGCCTGAAAAAATAATAACATCATTTAATTATGTAGTGTTGTATGTATGCTTCTGATTGCGGGTCTCTTGCCTGCAGTTTTTCTAACGCTGCCTGTGCCGATTGTTTATCCGTAAAAGATCCAAAAGTGATCAATTTTTGTTTGCCTGCTGTGTTGCTCAATATTCTGGCGCGGTGCATTCCTTTCGCTTTCAATTGGTTTAAAAAAGCTTTGGCGCCATTTAAGGTTTTGAAAGAAGCACCGATGATTTCGTAAGGCGATTTGGCTACCAAATCTGCGTCTGCTGTTTCCAAAACAACCGAATCTTTTACTGCCGGTTTTAAAACCGGCGGCACCGTTCTTGCAATTGCTGTCGAATCTTTTGCCGGTGTATCAACGGCGGCTTTTTTGGTTAAAGTATCTTTTGTAGATACTGTTTTTACCACTATATTTTTGTTGGTTGAATCAGCAGCGATTCGTTTGGTAACAACAGCCGCCGCAGGTTGATTCGCAGAAAAACGGCTGAACAAATCCGGGTCGTACAAATACAAAGCATAACAGCCAAAAACACTTACGGCAAGCAGCAGCAATACCGAAGCCCAGAAACCGGTACTTCTTTTAGGCACAGTTTCTTCATCTTCCGAAATGTTTGAAAATTCCTGGTTAATAGCTGCTATCGGATTTGATTCCGGCACCAATTCTTTTTCTGCAGGTTCGGTTGGTTTTCTGCGGAGAGGAAGACTGACCGGCGGCAAACCAAAGTTTTCCATATCAAAAGCAGGGGCGAGGTTAGGATTTTCAACCGCTTCTGCCTCCGCCGGGAACAATGCTTCTTTTACCGGTATATTTTTGGTGCGTGCCGAATTTTGCACCTGTTCTACAAATTTTTCGATAAAGTACCGGGCAGCAACAGGCGAAATATTTTTTTGTTGGCTGATGTAGTTTTCCAGCGATTGGTCCTGTTTTTCTTCTTCAAAAAAATCAATGCTGTTTTTAGGGGGATAAAATTGTTGCCGTTCCCGGTTGTAAACGCCGGCCGATTTCCGCGTTAAAAAAGTACCCAAACCCGGAACGTAAACAGCACGTTCCCGGTTAAGCAGTTCTTTTAAATAAGCCGCTACATCCATCCGGTTAAAAATAAGGGTAAACTAAACAACATCAAAATCAGAAACTAACGCTTAAACCGCCAAAGATATTAAATCCGACTGTTGGATAATACAAATAAGTTTGGTATTTATTGTTGAGCAAGTTGTTGGCCTGGGCAAAAATCGAAAAGCGTTTGGCAACTTTATAATCAATACCGCCGCTTAAATCAGCAAAAGAAGGCAGGGTAACTATGCGGTAAGCCGTTGCCGAGGTTGGAAGCCGGTCGTTCGTTTCGCCGCGGATGAGCAATGCTCCGTTTACCGTTATTTTTTTGTTGACGTGGATGTTGGTTCCGGCGGTTAGTTTTGTGGTTGGCAGGTTCCAGGGTTGTGCTTCGGTTGCCAACTTGTATTTGCGGTATTCTAATCTTCCAAACACATCTACGGTTTCTGATGCTTTAAAATCCAGGTCGCCGTTGAAGCCGGTTACCGTAGATTTTCCGCCGTCATAAATCACCAAAAACTTGTTCTGGCCTCTGCTAAAATTAAAATTGTTCACAAACAAAGGCAAACCGGTAATGCTTTGGCGGATAAAAGCAGCTTTAAAACCCAAACCCGGCGCGGCCGTTCCTTTTAAACCCGCGCTAATCGTCAGCCGGTCAATCGAGTTTTTAATGTCAATGTTTTGGTCTAAAAAAGGGTTTTGTTCCGATAAGTTGCGCAACAAAGTTTTATCCACATCGCCCCGGGCTTCCCCAAAAATCCGCACATATTTCGGGATTACCTGAAACTCAACCTTTGCTGCCGGGAAAATGTGAAAACTGGTACGGTTGCCAAACTCGGAAGTGAGATTTACACCGGCATCAATTTTATAGTTTTCGCCCTGCAACTTTAAATATGGGTTGGCACGCAAAATATTATTGCTGATGTTGTACAAGCTGTCTTTCGTGCTGCTCACATCCAGCGAAGCGTTTAAACCGGCGTAAAATTGCTTAACGGTTTGATTGATGGAAACGTCAACCAGCAAATTGTTTTCTTTAGCCTGATAAGCGTTGCTAAAAGCGTAACCACTGATTTTTGCCGCATAAACAAAGTCATTTTCTACATCCTTAAAATTTTTGGCGATTTCTGCTTCACCTTCAATCACATTAAAATGCTGCTTTCCGGGAATCAAGTTGGAAGGCGGGTTGTCCTGATCGAAACCATAAAAATAATTGCTGCGGCGTGTGTAATCAATCCGGCCGCTCACGCTGTTGTTGTCACCCACACTTTTTCCGAAAATTCCCACTTCCTGTCGGCTGGCATTTTGTTTTGGCAGGCTTCCGTTTTGTGCGAAATGCTTAGCATAGCCGCCGTATTGCAAAGCCGGATCACGGCCGTTGTTTAAATACAATTCGCCAAAAGTGGTGTTTAAAGTTCCGATTCCCGCTTTTGCATAATTGTTATACAACGTGTCATCGGCCGATTTTGGGATTTGTATCGCCTCCAACTGACTAATGCCTGTCGTGTTTTCCAAACGTTTGTCCAGCAAATTGGTGTAAGCAAAATGAGGTTTTACATCCTGCCTTTCATCCAAATTTGGGTTTCTGCGGATTTTTACGGCATCGGCCAAAACCGGTTTGTAAGCACTGGTTACCACAATTTCTTCGCTCAAACTACTTTGTTGCTCGTCGGCTTTTTTAGATGGCGCAGCATTTCCACCTTTTTTCGTCGTGTCCGCCGATGCTATTTTTACCATACTTTTTTTGGTATGGGTTGTGGTTTTAACTGGCGTAGTTTTGTTGTTTTTATCTGCTGGTTTTTTATTCGTTTTTGCCGGAGCCGTCTTTTTTTGTGCCGGTTTTTGTTGCGAAAATGCAGGAACCGCAAGAAGCATTGGGCTAAATAACAAAACGGTAAGGATATATTTTAACTTCATTGCTTAGTTCTCTTTCTTGGTGTTGGTGGTTTGGTTGTTCAGTTTGGCCAGCTTGGCTTTGGCTTCGGGCAAAACCTCGTCGTTGCCTTTGTAGTTTTCGATCACACTTTGCAAAGTACTTTTCGCCTGAAAGTTATCTTTCAAAGCCACGTAATTATCGGCCAGCAAAATGAAAGTTTTGGCCACCCAGTAATCGTAATTGCCCAGTTTGTTGATCAAATCAAAACACGTTTTTTGCGAAGTTTTATAATTACCGCGCAAATATTCTAAGTTGGCCACATTGTATTTTGCTTCTGCAGCGGCAACCGTTTTCGTGTTGTTCACCACATAATTAAATTCTTTGCTGGCGCTGGTGGTATCGCCTTTTTGCAGGTACGCTTTGCCGGCATACAAACCGCTTCTGTATTTATCTTCTTCGGATGCTTTTTCGTTGGCGCGGACCAATGCGGCATATTTCAAAACATCGTCCGGCATTTGCATTTCCGAGTAGGACAGGAGCAAGTTGTTGATGGCGAAAGAATAATCAGCCTTGTATTCCGAATTGGTTTCCAAATGTTTCAAAAAAACCACTGCTTCGTTGTACTTCTTTTGCTTCAAATAAAGGTTCGACATGCTGATGAGCGACTTCTCGGTATAAACACTCGTCCAGTCGTTCAAAATATAGTTGTAATCCGAAACCGCTTCCTCCGGGTGGTTAATTTTAACATAACTTTCGGCACGGATAAAATGCGCCTGCTTGTCGTTCACCGGTTTCGGGAATTTATCGAAATAAGCATTTACGGCATTTACAGCCCCTGCAAAATCGCCGCGCAGGTACAAATTGTTGGCAGCCGTAAACATAATATTGTCCTGCTGCGCCGAACTATAATTTCCGATTGGCGTGGTGGCCGCGTAATCAATAAAAGTTTTGGCATCGCCTTTATCGGTATAAATTTTTTCGATTTGGCGAAGCGATTGCTTGGCTTCATCGGTAGATGGATAATCTTTGACCACGCGTTTGAAAGCTTCCAAAGCCGGCTCGTCTTGGTTGGCGTTGTAATCAATCAAACCGATGGTAACCAAAGCGCGCGGCACATAACTGCTTTGCGGATATTTCTGGATCATGGCCGTTAAATCTGTCCGTGCCTGGTCGCCATTATTTTTGAGGAAGTACGTATAAGCCATTTCAAAGCTGGCATCATCCGCATAATCCGAATTTGGGAACTGCTGCAACAAACCCTGCAACGTGCTGATCTTGGTATCCAAACTGCCTTGCAAACCTTGGATCATGCCGCGCTGGAACAAAGCGTAATCTTCGCCTTGCGCGTGTTGCGACAAAATGCGGTTGTAATATTCGTTTGCCCGACTGTAGTTCTTCAACACAAAATAACTATCGCCTAAACGAAGTGTCGCATCGTTCACCGTGTTTTTGTCGCGCTCCGGTCCGTTGATGAAGCGTTCAAAATTGTTGGCCGCCTTTTGATATTTTTCATCGCCAAAAGCAGCATAGCCCAAAGCATAATTGGCATAATTGTAAACGCTGGTTTGCTTCGCCGCAGGCATATCCAAAAACTTTTCAAAGTTATCCACCGACTCGCCGTACTTGCGCACTTCATACATGGATTCGGCCATCCAGTAAGTCGTCAACGCTTCAATTTTATCATCAACCGGATATTTCAACGACCGTAAAAAGATGCCTATCGCATTTTCAAAAGCACGTTCGTTGTAATATTGCAAGCCGCGGTAATACGTAACTTTTTGGTATGCTTCTTTTGCCGCTTCATTTTTGTTGGGGATGGATTCCAAAATATCAACCGCTTCTTTGTAATTGCTGGTTGAAAGCAGGATCTGGCTCAGCAAAATTTTGGCATCCGTAATTTTTGCGGAACGCGGATAATTTTTGATGTACAAACGGATAGCCTCCAGTGCCTGATTGTTAAACTGCAATTCGTAGGATAATTTGGCGTATTGGTACAAAGCATCTTCCTGCAATTGCCGGTCGAAATCCAGCCGTGAAGCAACCTGAAAAGCATTGCGCGCACTTTGCTTGTTGTTCACTTTCAAAAAAACGTTGCCCAAAGTGTAGTTTCCGTTCTGGCTGTACACATCGCTTTTGTCAATCAACTTTTCCAGTTCCCGTACAGCTTTTGGATTGTTGCCGGTTTTAAAATAAGCGTAACCCATTTGGTAGCTGTCCTGGTTGTTCTGGGTTTTGTTTTGATCGCCGGCCTGAAAGCGTTCGTAATACGTGATCGCATTTGGATAATCAACCTTAGCAAAATAAGAAGCGGCAATAATGCGCAACATTTCCGTCTCGTTAACCTGTTTCGTGGTGTTGACGATTGGAACGGCGTAAGCAATCACATCATCGTAACGTTTATCCAAATAATAAACCGCGGAAATATAATACGGATAGCTGGCTTCGTACTTTTTAGAGTTTTTGAGTTTCTCGAAGTTGAGCAACGCCAAATGGTAATCTTTGTTGAGGTAAGCAATGTAAGCGAAATAGTACGTGGCATCTTCGGAATAAGGCGTTTTCCGGTCCTTAATCTCACTAAAAATTAACTGTGCGTTTTTGTAATCTTTTAGCTCGAAGTACGAATAACCTTTATCAAACTTATATTCGGCATTTTCGCGGCCGGTCAGTTCCGGCGCTTTCACCAAATCAAACCATTTCAACGCATCCTCATATTTTTCCTGTTTGAAATATGATTTTCCTATTTGGAAGTACGCTACTTTTGCCAACGGGTTTTCGGGATGCTCTTTGATAAAACGACGGAACATACTTTCCGCGTCCTCATTGCCCAGATTCAACGCACAAACCGCTTCGTAGTAGTACGAATTTTCTTTCAGCAACGAAGTTTCCGATTCAAAAAGCGGCTGGTTACCGGTTTTGTTTCTGGGGATTTCAACCTGGCGAAACTGCTCTGCCGCGGCAACGTATTTGCCTTTGTCCAGCAATTCCATTGCATCGTTATAATTACGGTTGAGGTTAAAGTAAGCAGATTGCTGTGCGAAAGAAGAAAAGGTGGTTAAAAAAAGCAGCGTAATGGAAACGTATAGTACTTTGATCATAGTTGTTGCATAACGAGGCCGCTAAATTAAGTAGCTTCCGGTTAATTACCGCGTACAAAATTTTAGGGCATAAAAACAGTAGGTGTAACGACGGTAAAGCTTTGCTGGTATTTTAATTTTGAAAAAATACGATGAGGCTGTTTAAATTATATTCATCATAATCCATGATGCTTCTTTTATGCCTATAAAATTGGTGTTTGTACTTTTATGTTGATAGAAAAAACTTGGAAACCCAATGATTTTTAGGTGGTAAAAGAAGCATCGGAAATAAATAGCACAGAATTCAAACTGGCCCTACTTACATTTGCCCGGCCAAAAGATAAAGTACCGCCATCCGCACCGCAACACCATTTTCAACTTGGTCTAAAATAATAGATTGTTTGCTGTCGGCCACATCGCTCGTAATTTCAACGCCGCGGTTGATCGGTCCTGGGTGCATCACGGTTATTTCTTTGTCCAGCGAATCTAAAATTTGCTTGTTCAAGCCGTAAAGCATCGTGTATTCGCGCAGCGACGGGAAATATTTAATGTCCTGCCGCTCCAGTTGAATGCGCAACATGTTGGCCACATCGCACCAGTTTAACGCTTTAATTAAATTGTGTTCTACTTTCACGCCCAAAGAACCGATAAATTTAGGGATCAAAGTCGTAGGGCCGCAAACCATCACTTCGGCACCTAATTGTTTCAAGCACAAAATGTTAGACAAGGCAACGCGAGAGTGCAAAATATCGCCCACAATCACTACTTTTTTGCCGCTTACTTCGCCGTATTTTTCGCGGATAGAAAAAGCGTCCAGCAAAGCCTGTGTGGGATGTTCGTGCGCGCCATCGCCGGCATTTACAATTTGTGCTTTAATGTGCCGCGACAAAAAAATACCGGCGCCGGCGTAAGGATGCCGCATCACCACCATGTCTACTTTCATCGCCAAAATATTGTTGACGGTATCAATTAGCGTTTCGCCTTTGCTGACCGAAGAAGAAGCGGCCGCAAAATTGATGGTATCTGCCGAAAGCCTTTTTTGCGCCAGCTCGAAAGATAAACGCGTGCGGGTAGAATTTTCAAAAAAGATGTTGGCAATGGTTACATCGCGCAGGGAAGGGACTTTTTTTATCGGGCGGTTTAAAACGGCTTTAAAATTGGTGGCCGTTTCAAAAATGAGTTCAATGTCGTTTCGGTTGAGGTCTTTGATGCCTAAAAGATGTCGGGAACTTAGTTTTTGCTGATCGGCCATTGATTTATTTTTCTGATAACAAAACCACTTTGTCTGCTTCGTCGGCTTCTTTCCAGCTTACAATTACTTTTTGTGAAGCCACTGAATCTACCTGAATGCCAATGTAATCCGGCTCGATGGGCAAATGCCGCGAATATCTTCGGTCCACCAAAACCAACAATTCCACTTTTTGCGGTCGGCCGAAGGCCAGCATCGCATCCATGGCGGCACGGATGGTTCTTCCCGTCCACAAAACGTCATCAACCAAAATCACTTTTTTATTTTCGATGATAAAATCTATTCGGGTTTGGTTTGGAACCAAGGGGTTTTCCCTTCTCCGGAAATCATCACGGTAAAAAGTAATGTCCAGATCGCCGGAAAAAATAGCTGCTTCAGGCAACGTTTTTTTCAATTCTGCTTCGATGCGTTTGGCCAAAAAGGGGCCGCGTGGCTGAATTCCCAGAATGACAGAATCAGAAAAATTGTTATGGTTTTCGATTAACTGCCTGCAAAGACGTTGTATGGTGATCTGGAATTTCGGGCCGTCGAGCAGGGTTAAGTTTTGCATTTCCGGGTGGATTTCGGCAAAAATAGGAATTTATTTGAAAACCTCACACTGATTTTAGGGTGATAAAAGAAGCATCTGGTTAGTCATGCCGAACTTGTTTCGGCATCTCACTATAAAGTTGAGGCTTTTCAAGAGAGATTCTGAAACAAGTTTAAAATGACCAAGCCGGATTTTATACCGATAAAAGAAGCATCAGCAAAAACCACAGCCACAAAAAAAGCCCCTCCAAAAAGGAGAGGCTTTGTATTTAAAAAGGAGATTTAATTATTTATCTTCCGGTTTGCCGGATTTACGGGCATCACTTTCTGCGCCTTCCATTTGCTCTTTCAACTGAGCCAAAACGCTAAGATCACCCAAAGTTGATTTCTCTACAGAATCTTTTACTTTTTTAACAGCAACGGTTGAAGCTTTGGCTTCTTTTTTACGTTTGTCAAACTCTTCCATACGGGCGTCTGCGCGGGCATCTTCCCAAATACGTGAGTGTGAAATAACGATACGTTTGCTGTCTTTGTTAAATTCAATGACTTTGAATTCAGCAACTTCTTCTGCTTTTAACGGCTGGCCGTCTTCTTTAATAGCATGTTTTGTCGGCACAAAACCTTCCACACCGTAAGGCAAGGCAACCACAGAACCTTTGTCCGTAACTTTAATTACGGTTCCGGTGTGTACAGAATCTACGTTAAAGATGGTTTCAAAAGTATCCCAAGGGTTTTCTTCCAATTGTTTGTGGCCTAAGCTCAGTTTGCGGTTATCAACGTCCAATTCTAAAACTACAACGTCTAATGTTTCGCCAACTTTGGTAAACTCGTTCGGGTGGTTTACTTTTTTAGACCAAGAAAGGTCAGAAATGTGGATCAAACCATCAATGCCGTCTTCCAGTTCAACAAAAACACCAAAGTTGGTCATGTTTTTAACCACAGCTTTGTGCTGGCTGCCAACCGGATATTTGGTAGCAGCTTGTTGCCAAGGGTCAGGCGTTAACTGTTTGATACCGAGAGACATTTTACGGTCATCACGGTCTAACGTTAACACTTGTGCTTCCACTTCGTCGCCAACTTTCAAAAATTCTTGCGGGCTGCGTAAGTTTTGAGACCAAGACATTTCTGAAACGTGGATCAAACCTTCAACTCCAGGAATGATTTCCAGGAAAGCGCCATAATCAGCAACCGTAACGATACGGCCTTTTACGTGCGAACCGATTTGGATATCCTGAGAAAGGCTTTGCCAAGGGTGCGGCGTTAATTGTTTCAAACCTAAAGCAATCCGTTTTTTCTCGTCATCAAAATCCAAAACAACCACATTGATTTTTTGATCTAATGACAATACTTCGCGTGGATGCTCGATACGGCCCCAGGAAATATCGGTAATGTGCAGCAAACCGTCAACGCCGCCCAAATCAATAAATACACCAAAATCGGTAATGTTTTTAACGGTTCCTTCCAAAATTTGTCCTTTCTCCAATTTCGCAACAATCTCGGTTTTTTGGTTTTCCAAATCATCCTCGATCAATACTTTATGAGAAACGACAACATTTTTAAATTCGTGGTTGATCTTAACCACCTTAAACTCCATCGTTTTGCCTACGTAAATATCGTAGTCGCGGATAGGTTTAATATCAATTTGAGAGCCTGGTAAAAAGGCTTCAACACCAATAATATCTACAATTAAACCACCTTTGGTCCTGCTTTTTACATAACCTTCAATGATTTCGTCTTTTTCCAAAGCTTCGTTAATGCGTTCCCAAGAGCGTTGGGTTTTTGCACGTTTGCGCGAAAGCACCAACTGTCCGCTCGCATCTTCCTGAGACTCAACATAAACATCCACCTGATCGCCTTTTTTCAGATCCGGCATGTCGCGGAATTCAGACACAGAAACCAAACCATCAGATTTAAAACCGATGTTCAATACTACGTCTTTTGAGTTGATGGTAACCACGGTGCCGCTGATGATTTCCCCTTTGGTAATGGAGTGGAATGTGCCATCGTAAAGATGTTCCATTTTTTCGCGGTCTTCGTTGGAGTAGTTTCCGAATTTCTTTTCATCTGCATCCCAGTCAAAATCGGCAGCGGGTTGCGCCAGACTGGATTTGATCGTTTCGATCAGGGACGAATCAGCTTCTGATTCAATGTTTTCTTTTTCAAAAAGGCGTGAACCGCCATCCTGAAGTTCAGCTTGTTTTGCTTGTAGTTCTTTTTCTGCTTCTTGTTTTTTTGCCATTAAATAATTTATCTCCTTTTCCCAAAAATGATTTGGAACCGCAAAAATAAAAAATTAATAGTTGCATCAAAAAAATATTTAAGCTATTTCATTGATTTTTAGGTGATTTTATTTCTAAAGGTGCTGTTTTTTTGCGTTTGCGGATCATGCTTCTTGCAAAAGCGCATCCATCTCCCAAAAAACTTGCATAAAATCGGCAGAAAGAATGTTGATGTACGCATTAACCACTTCTGCAACAGCTTGTTCCTGCAAAACCGTAAATGGGTTTTTCCAAATGCGCTGACAAACACGCTTTAAAGCATAAGCAACGCTATCGGTTTTGGTGTACGAGTGCAGGTATTTTTCGTTGATAAAAACAGCATAAAAAGAAAGGAATTTCTGTGGATCAACGCCATTCAAAGCTAAAAACCTGGAAATATTCACTTCTTCCGCGTTTTTTAAATGATCGTAAAAATCATTGGCAAAAACAGTACGGCTGGTCAAAAGCAAATTATCCAGGATCAGTTCCAGCGCAATGTGCCCCAAAAAAAAGGGTTTTACCGGAGAACCAACCAACGCCGGAACCATTAATAATTTGAGTTGATGTGCATGATAATTGAAAAAATCCGACGAGTGAAAATGGCGGTCAATCTCTAAATGCTTTTTCCAGCCTAAAATAATAGAATTAACGGCCGGGTTGCTTTGTTTGGGCAAGCGTTCGGGTTTTATTTGCGCTTGTTTATCGGCATTCCGCAGCAAATCGGGCATCACGCTGCCCAGCACGTGGTAGGCATCGGTGCAATTGCGGTCGAAATAAAAATGCGATAAAAAGTTCATTACCTGTAAATATACAAAACGGAACGAAGTTTATACCAATTTTTGCCCGATAAAAGAAGCATCGCAGTAAAATTGCTTTTGTCTGATTCTGTTATCTTTGCCGCCTTTAACACAAAATGATGATAGATTTTTTGGATGAGTTGCGCTGGCGCGGAATGCTGCACGACAGCACGCCAGGCGTGGAAGAAAAATTGCAAAGCGGCATGGTTTCGGGTTATATTGGTTTCGACCCGACGGCTGACTCTTTGCATGTGGGCAGTCTGGCGCAAATCATGACGCTGATTCATTTCCAACGCGCCGGCCACAAGCCTTTTGTGCTGGTTGGCGGCGCAACGGGCATGGTTGGCGATCCTTCCGGGAAATCTCAGGAACGAAATTTACTTTCTGCGGAAGTTTTGCAGCATAACCTAAACGGCATCCAAAAGCAGTTGGAAAAACTTTTAAATTTTGAATTCGGCGAAAACAAAGCCGAGATCGTAAACAATTACGACTGGTTCAAAAACTTCTCGTTTTTGGATTTTATCCGCGATGCCGGAAAGCACATCACCGTAAATTACATGATGGCGAAAGATTCGGTGAAAAAACGTTTGGAAGGCGAAACCGGCATGTCGTTCACCGAGTTTTCTTACCAATTAATACAAGGCTACGATTTTTACTATTTGTGGAAAAACCGCAATTGCGTGTTGCAAATGGGCGGATCGGACCAATGGGGAAACATGGTTACCGGAACCGAATTGATCCGCCGGAAAGACCAAGGCGAAGCTTTTGCCTTGACCACACAATTGATCAAAAAATCCGACGGCAGTAAATTTGGTAAATCCGAAGGTGGCAACATTTGGCTCGATCCTGCAAAAACATCACCGTACCAATTTTACCAATTTTGGCTAAATGCTAGTGATGAAGATGCCAAAAGTTACATCCGCATTTTTACATTGCTGAACCAAGAGGAAATCGAAGATTTAGAAACCGAACACAACGCCACGCCACATTTGCGTAGCTTACAAAAAGCGTTGGCAAAAGATATTACGGTACGTGTTCATGGCGAAGTGGAATATGATAAAGCCATCAAATCTTCCGAGTTTTTATTTGGAAACATTGGGATTGAATTTTTGAACGAACTGAGCCATGAAGAAACGGAAGCTTTATTTGCCGGTGTTCCAAACTTTTTCATCAACAAAACCGAACTGGAACAAGGCGTTGCTGTTGTAGATTTATTGGCCGAAAAAGCAAAAGCTTTTCCATCCAAAGGCGAGGCGAAAAAGATGATTGCCGGCGGCGGTGTGGCCATCAACAAAGTAAAAGTTTTGCCTGATGCTGTTTTTACCACACAAAATTTGATCAACCAAAAATATTTGGTGGTGCAAAAAGGGAAGAAGAATTACTTTTTGCTGGTTGCGGAGTAATTGTATTTTTTTAAATTTGAATATGGAAGTTTCAGACATTCAATTGTTTCAAATATTAAAGGAAAAGGTTGGCGAACAGGAAGCTAAAACCATAACAGAATACATCGAAACTAAAATTGAAAAGCAACCGAATCGAAAATCAGAAATTACAATTAGTAATGCTGATTTTGAAAGAAGGCTGGAACTTTCTAAATTGAGAACTGAGTTTTATTCTGAAATCAACAAAAGTAAAATTGAAACCATACAATTGTTATTTTTTGTGGTGATCGTTTTGGTGTTGATTTCGACGATGTTAATAGGATTAAGTCGCTAATGCCTACAACTCACTCAGCAACTCCATTTTCTTCTGGTTGTATTCTTCCTGCGTAATCAAACCATTGTCAAAAAGCATTTTTAACTTTTTCAATTTTGCCGTCAGTTCATCTGGTTTCACTTCTTCCGCAGGTTTTGGCGTTTCAAGTGGTTTTGGTGCCGCAATTGGTTCCGGCTGGTTTTGGGTTGAAGCAAACCGCGGCAAATCAGCGTGAATCGTTCCCGAAGCTGCACGTTTTTCTTCCAAATCACGTTGGCGGCGTTCTTCGCGTTCGGCCTGCTCGCGTTCCTGTCCGTATTGGTACAGTTTCCGCGCTTGTATTTTCGGCAAAAAATCAACACTGGTTTCGGCGCCGTTCAACGTTTTAATGCTGAAAACCGCGCCCAGCAGTTCTTCTTTAATTTTTACTTCGACCACATCTTTCCACACAAAATCCATGAATTTGATCGAAAGCCCGAGGTTGGCGGCCGTAAAAAAGAAAATACGTTTGTTGGTGATGGCCACACAATCCGGCGTGATGTTCACCAGCGGTTTCTTTTGCACAGCGATGTAAATAATTTCTTCGCCGCTGTTCAGCAAATCGTTTAAACGGGAATAAACTTTTTCAACGGCTTTCGGCTCTTGCTGGTCTTTCAGAAACTGTTCGATCATTTTTGTGTGAAATTTGTTTGGCAAACATAGCATAAACCACACCAATTTTTGCACGGTAAAAGAAGCATTAGGCTATGCCGAAATTTTTTCGGCATCCCATCAGAAAAACTACAATATATCAGAGGGATCCTGAAACAAGTTCAGAATGACAGCACTAAATTTTGCACGGTAAAAGAAGCATTTAGTCATGCCGAAATTTTTTCGGCATCCCCTCAGAAAGGCTGTAATTTTGGAAGAGGGATCCTGAAACAAGTTCAGGATGACAACACCAATTTTTGCACGATAAAAGAAGCATCAGCCAACCAGCAAATTGCAGCCGCGGATGTCCGAGAAATCAAAGCGGCCTAAAACTTCAAAAGCGCCGTTTTCCTGGATCTTGCCCAAATCCTGCGTGGCAATAAACGAGCAGGAGTTGATATTGGCCAGATCAATCACGTTGATGCCGCCGGTTTTTCCTGTTGGAAGCAAAGTAAACGGATCGTTGGTATCGCGGACCAAAACCTTCATCCAGGGAACGCAACGGAACAAACCTTCGCCCAAAGAATAAGCCTGCGAAAGCAATTCCGTCATGCCGTATTCTGAATGGATGACCGGAACGCCAAAGCCACGGCAAAGCGTTTCATGCAGTTCTTCGCGGATCATTTCTTTGCGCCGGCCTTTCATCCCGCCGGTTTCCATAATGATTAATTCCGGGAAATTAATTTGGTGTTTTTCGATAAAATCCAGCAAAGCAAACGTAACACCGATGAGAACTGTTGGCTGTTTTTGCTGCTGCAAATGGATGAGTTTCTGGTACAATTCTTCATTGTTGTGCAGGTAAAAACCGCTGTCTCGGTTTTCCGTTCCCGCAATCAAATCTTCAACCATATAAATTAGCGAAGAACCCGAACGTTCCAGGTAAGAAGGCAGCAGCGCCAGAAAAGCATAATTTTTAATGTCGCCGTAAAACAATTCAAAACCTTGCCGAAAACTTTTTTGATACCAGGAAACATCGGTAACCAAATGTTGGCTTGTCGTCATTCCGGTTGTGCCCGAACTTGTAAAAACGACTTCCGGTTTTTGATTTTGGCTGAGAACTGAATGCGTTTTAAAAAATTCAATCGGTAAAAAAGGTATTTCCTCCAGCGTTTTTATTTCCTGCGGATTGGTTTTTAGGTGCGATAAATACGTTTTGTAAACCGCACAATTTTCGGCCTGAAAACGAAAAACATGCAAAGCAGTTTCTAAAAAATCTGCTTCGTTTGCAATAGAAAAAATGGCGTTTTGCTGCGGGAGGATCATTTGCAAAGATAAACCAGAAATTTAGGTTGTAAAAACAGTATCAGGCTCAGTTAGTAAATTATTGCTTTAAAATAAACTTATTAAAATTTCTATTTTAAAATCTTACTTTGAGCAATTGATTCAAAATCCCGTGAAAAACATAATCTTCGTAATTGTACTATTGGTTCTAATGCATTTAAAAGCTGTTAGCCAAGTTTATAATAAAAAGCAAGAAGCATTAATGAATTATTTGACAGCAGAAGTAGAAAAGAGTACATACCCAAACATTCATAGTATATTAATTTCTAAAGGTCGCAACATTATGTATGAACATTACTTTAGCGGATTTAATAAAAACTCCTTACATGATTCCAGATCATCATTTAAATCAGTAACGAGTTTGCTGATTGGAATTGCTATTGACAAGGGTTTAATTAAAAATGTAGATCAAAAAGTGTACACTTATTTTCCTGAAAACAAACAAATTTTTGAAAATGATGAAAGAAAAAAGAAGATAACAATTAAAAACTTGTTGGAGATGGAATCTGGTTTGGATTGTGAGGAATTTAACGATACCAAGAATTGTGAGGATAACAGGACCACAACTAAAGATTGGGTGAAATTTTCTTTAGCCTTACCTATGAATAATGAACCGGGAAAAGTTTGGGCTTATACTTCTTGTAATCCCATGATTATTAGTGGTATAATCAGGAATGTTGCTCATACTTCTATAATGAATTTTGCAAAACATAACCTGTTTGATCCGATGGGAATTACGAATTACAAATGGACAGTAGATTCATCTGGAAATGGCATGACAGCGGGATCGTTTTATATTAAACCAAGAGACATGTTGAAAATTGGAATGTTGGTAAGAGATGATGGAGTTTACAAAGGCAAACAGGTTGTCTCTGCAAAATGGATTAAAGAATCAACCACGGCAACTATTCCAATTCCTCAATTCTCTTTTGTAAAATTCAGTAAAAGTAAAATTGCTTTTCCCCAACCAACTAATTATGGTTATTACTGGTACAATGAACGACTTAAAACAAAAAAGCTTTCTGAAAATATTGTTTTTGCTTCTGGAAATGGAGGACAATATATTATGATTATAAAAAGTTTAGACCTCGTTGTTGTATTTACGCAAGGGAATTATGGCATCTGGAAAGCAAAACAAGCTTTTGATATTTTAGCAAAATATATTATACCTGCCTTTGGACATAAAAAAAATCAAAAATGTAAAAACAGTTTTCTAGTCAAATATAAATTATTGAAGAAAAAGTAATTATCACAAACAAAAAAGTGAAGCTTTCCAGCCTCACTTTTCATCAAATCTATTTTTAAAAATTAAGAAAGCAATTCAGAACTGACCGTAATTTCTGCTGCTTTTAAAACTTTAGAAACCGGGCAATTTTCTTTGGCATCGGCCACCAAAGCCTCAAATTTTCCCTGAGACAAACCGCTTGCTTTTACTTTTACATCTAAATGGATGGTATCAATTTCGCCTTTTTCCGGGTTCAGGTTTACGGCTGCTTTGGTCGTGATTTCTTCCGGCGTAATGCCTTCCGCAGAAATATTAAAACTCAATTTCATGGAAAAACAGCCTGCATGTGCCGCAGCAATCAATTCTTCCGGGTTGGTGCCAATGCCATCTTCAAAACGGGTTTTAAACGAGTATTGGCTGTCTTTTAGCACGCCGCTTTGCGTGCTCACTAATCCTTTTCCATCTTTTCCGGTACCGTTCCAAACGGCGGTTGCATTTCTTTTCATACGTGTTTAAACTTTTAAATTTTATGCTGATAAAAGCAGTAATTACGAATTTTTGTTTGACGTATTATTTGCATTCAACACTCAAATGATAATTCTCAGGCGGCGGCTTTTAAAATCAATTCCTTTACATGTTCCGTCATATTGATTTTCAAGGCTTCCTCAATCCCACGCGGCGAAATCTTTTTCAGCGTTTTCTTTAAAATATCAACCATCTTTTCCTCGCTGTGCTGTTTGGCAAAATCGTCCAAGTAAAATTCCACAAAAACTAAGCAAATTACATCTTCGATCAATTGCGTGTCTGGGTTTTGGTTGAGTTGTTTTTTCAGTAATAAAGCTTTTACTTTTTCAATTGTTTCGGCATCATAACCGCAAGCTTTCAAAATTGGTTCGGCAATTTTGGTATGGTGCAATTTGAGCTGGCTCCGCCACATTAAATAACCGGCACGATCCATTGGGTAAGCATTTCGCGCAATTTCCCAACGGCCAATATGCTGGCAACGAACGGCCAATTGCATGTATTCCGGTGCGTTTGGCGCGTAATCGTTTAGCTTCTTCGTCATCCGTTCGGCATACAATACTTCTTTTGCGCAGGTTTTTCGTTCAAAAACTTCCTGATTTGGGTCGGTTGCGTTGTAAGCGTCGAACTTCGCAAATGCTTCTTCTAATTTTTCTGGTGAGGGCATTTTTAAATATATAAAAGTTTGGACGGAATGCTGTTTTTATCAGGCAAAAATTGGTGCCGAAAATAATTTTCTAACGGGCTTTCAAAACTTTAACCGTTACCAAAAGCTGGCCAACATGCCGCTGCGTGTGTTCCGCGGCATGAAAAAGCAAACCAAAAACGGTAGAAGGCAAATGTTTGCGGCCAACAGTTCTTGGTTCCGTTAAAGTATGTAAATTTATTTGTTGCAATTTTTGAAGGGAATTTTCGATTTGCCGGTTGAAAACCCCGACTAATTCATCAACAGAATTTGGTTTTTCCTGAATTTTTCCTTCTGATTGAAGCCAGACTAACTGTGCTTCTTTTAGCATCATATTTTCGGCATAAGTAAACATCCGATCTAAAACGCCGCTTAAATGTTGCAGGTGAAAAGCCGGGGAAGCTGCGCCGCCGGGACGTTCGTAAAGTAAATCATTAGGGAAACCAAACATCATTTTGTTCACATCTTCCTGCGCTTGCAGCAGCGCAAAAGCGATGGGCTGAAGTAAAACAGGAAAATCATGAATTGGACCGCGAAGCCAAACTTCCGGTTGTTGGGTTTCTGCCATCACTTAATCTAAAAAATATAACGGATGCCGCACCACGGGATTTCTTCCATCAAAATATTGATGAACGTGTCAATCATCCTTTTTTTCATTTGCACTTTATAACGGATGTTGATGCCACCAAATTGGCTTTGTTTGGTTTCCTGGAAATTGGGCATCCACAACAAATCTTCGGCTTTTGGGTTGATGCCCAGGTTAACAATGTGCTGCGCTTCGTTGTGCGTTAAAAAAATCACTTCGCATTGCATCTGCACTTTTACATCCTCGCGCACGGCTTCGTTTAACTGCCTGAACAATTCGCGGTAATCATTACGCCAGTCGCGGGTTTGGTTTCCGATCTTGTTATAAACAATTACCGGCGAAAAGTTGACGTGTACATCATAACCGGCATCATAAAAATCATTGATCGCCAGTAATCTTTTCTCGATACTGTCTGTCCGCACATCAACTAATTTACTGATTTCAACAGGCATCAAACTTAAACGAATCCTCACTTTTCGTTCCGGATTAAACTCCAGCAAATCGCGGTTTACAAACTTGGTGGCAAAAGTGGCTTTGGCGCGCGGATGGTTTTTGTAAAATTGCAATACTTCTTTTATGCTCTTAGAAATGGCGTAATCCACAGAAAGATCAGAGTTGCAACCGACGTCATAAGTATAAAAAACCGGGTCAGTTTGATTTGGAATTTTCGGCCAGGGCTGCTTCATCACGTGCCGGTCAACCGCTGCCATAATCTCATCCACATTGGTAAAAATCGTGATTGGGTTGATGTCTTTATGGCGGTCAACATAACAATACGCGCAACCGCCGTAGCAACCGTTGGCCAAACTCGGCGCGATAAAATCAGAACTTCGGCCGCTTTCCCGGATCGTTTTTGTTTTCAATTTCCCCAAAACCAGCAAATCCGATTTGGCTTTGTAATGTTTCAAACCCATATCCGGCAGCTTGTTGTGCTGCTGCACTTCCTGCATGGTTGCATCAGGAAATCGTCCGGCCAGTTCTTTGGCGCGGTCGTTCAGCGCATCTGCCGTGTATAAAATTTGTTTGGGATTAAAATCGGGCATAACTACTGCGGTTTATCCAACATTGGTTTTTGCGGTGTTTGCGAAACCAGCCATCCCGTCGCATACATCCACTTGGCCATTTTGGTTAATTTAATTAGATCAATGCGCGAAGGTTCGTCTTTTGGCGTATGATAATCGGGATGCAGCAAAGTGGTAAAAAAGATAGCCGGAATGCCAGCCTGCGCATAAGGCAAATGGTCGCTGCGGAAATACCAGTTTTCGGGATGCTTGGCATCGTCCCAGGAAAAATCAACCTTAAAATGCGTTTGCTGTTGGTTGGCTTTCATGGCCATATCCACCAATTGCGTAGAGTTTTTGTGGGAAGTTGTGCCGAGCAAAGCCGCAGAATCAGGCGCATTCCGTCCAATCATATCGCCGTTTAAAACTGCTACAATGTCTTCTTTTTTTACGGTTGGATGTGCGGCATACCAACGCGAACCCAGCAAACCGCGTTCTTCAGCACCATGCCAGACAAACAAAGCCGAACGTTTCCCCGGTTTGGCCGACCAAGCACGGGCGATGGCCAGCATCCCAACCGTTACCGAAGCATTGTCATCGGCACCGTTCCAAATGGAATCACGGTCAACCGGAACGCCAACGCCATCATGGTCGTGGTGGCCGCTAAACAACACGTATTCGTTCTTCAAAGCAACATCCGTTCCTGCTGCTTTTGCCACCACATTTACCGATGGATACATAGAAACTTCCACCCTAAAATCTGCTTTAACCATCGCATTGGCCTGTTGAAAATCTCCTGCAAAAGAACCCAGCGTAACAATCACCGGAATTGGTTTTTGGGTTGAAGCGGGCGTTCCTTCCAACTGGTACAAACCTTCCTGGTAATTATGGCCTACAAAACCCAACGAGGCTTCCGTTTGCTGATCGGCCACTAAAATAATGGCTGCCACACCTTTTCGGCGTAAAGCCAAACTTTGCTGGCGCACGGCGAGGGAAGTGTAACGCAATCCCCACAAACTCATCCACGAAACTGGTAGCGGCGACGGCGGCACAATTTTCACCGCCACAATTTTTCCGGTTAAATCTTTGGTTGTGTCTGCCATAGAATTTAGCCACAAAACTGCGCCGTTTAAATGCGTTTCTACGGGTTGCGTTGGCCAAACCTGTTTCCACAATTCCAGGTTTTTATTGTTGATAGAAAACGTGCCGTTGCTGCCGGTAACTGTTCTTTTAATATTATAAAATTGGAAGTACGTACCGTCGTCTCCGGCAGGTTTCAGCCCGGCTTCCAAGGCTTTTTGCGCTACCCAAACGGCAGAACGCATTTCGTCCAAAGTTCCGGCACGCCTTCCGCGGAAGGCATCTCCCGCCAGTTCAAAAATGTCTTTTTTGATGTCTGCTTCTTTTATCAATCCTAATCCTGGCGGGTTGACGGCCGAAACATTTTTAGAAGCAGGCTGGCCAAAGCTTCGCCCAAAAATGCCTGCTAAAAGAAGTATGGTAAATATTTTTTTCATGGTTAAAGGATTGGTTTTAGTTTAAGAGCTTGTTTGAAATTTGCTGAATATATTTTCCGATGCTTCTTTTATCGCCTAAAAATTGTAAACATTTAGTTTTAATTTATTTAGATTGATATGGACACCAATTTTTATAGGGTAAAAGAAGCATCATCGTTTTTTCTCGTATAAATTTAAACAGGCTTTGATTCTATTGTTCGTGGTTAACAGGCAAATATTCAGGAGCCGGGTTGTTCATCACTTCAAAAAGCAATTCACGTTTTTCGCGCAACCCTTTTGATTGTCCGATTGGTGCTTCGTAAATATCGTTTTTCAACGCTTCCATCGCTTCGGTAATAAAATCGGCAATCGGCATTCCGCCGTGCGACTGGCTTTTATCTTCGCGCCTGTCATGCCCCAATTCGGTATCTACAGAAGGCGGAATAATTTCAAAAACCTTGACCGAAGTATTTTTAAGCTGATGGCGCAGCGACAGCGTTAACGAATGCACGGCCGCTTTGGTGGCGCAATAAACCGGCATAAAAGCCATCGGCGCAAAAGCCAGACCAGACGAAATATTGATGATCGTGGCATCCGGTTTCGTGCTTAAATGCTGCGCAAACAACGAAGTTAAATGGATGGGCGCAACCAAGTTCGTTTCAAGTTCGTTATAAATCCGACCTAAATCAACCGGCCTCGTCAAATCGGCAAAAAGTTGAACGCCGGCATTGTTCATCAACACATTTACTTCGGAATGATTTTGCAAAACCCAGGTTGCCAGTTCTTCACGTTCTAAAGCACTGGAAACATCGCACTTTTTGATAATAAGCCCGGGATATTTTTCGCTTAACGCTTTTAAACGTTCTTCGCGGCGCCCGCAAATAATCACTTTGCTGCCTGCCGCCATAAATTCTTCGGCAAAAGCCAAACCAATGCCTGATGTGCCGCCGGTTATTAAAATCGTATTGTTCGATAGCTGCATGATGCTTCTTTTATCGGATAAATTTTATGCAAAAGAAATAAACTTAAGGCGGGGATTGTTTTGTAAAGATTCAATACGCTTGCAAAGTAATTTTTTGCTATCGGTACAAATGAATAAACTTGTTTTTCGGATCCTGATTGTAAAAGCGTTTGCCCTGATAATTAATATACTCATTATTAACCTCGGTTGCCAAAATACAGTCAACTTTTAAACTTTCCGGTTTACTAAGTTTGGTGTAATTGTTAACGTTGATGTAAACCGGTTTCAACGGCTTGCTATAACAATTTGTAAATATTGCGTATTCAAAATCAGCATCTCCATCGCCCATCATCAAACCAATATTTTGATAATTTAGATTTTGAACTTGTTGTGTAACGCCGTTGTACTCATCATACAACCAAGGCTTTGCCATAAAGTATTTTTGATACCGGCTTTGCTTAATGGCTTTATTATATGGATGGTTAAGGTTGCCTAAAACAACCATGAAAGCATAGCCAAAAATAAAAGGTGCCGACCAGTAAAAAAGCTTTCTAAAGTTAACATTGAGCAGATAAACAGCATAACTCATCAACGGAACCGACAGTAGAAACAAGGCCGTTTGAAGCCTGGTATGAAAAGGCTGATACTTTAAATAAAAACTAAAAAACACACCTTGAAACAGTACTGTAAAAACGAGTAGTTTAACTGCAAGAGGTATTTTTTGCTTAAATGATTTTACAATAATCACAATCAAAGCAATGGTAATCAACACAAGGTGAATGAAATTGGGAGCAGCATCTTCATGGTCCGGATTATAAAGTGTATCATATTTATCTTTATAATAATTTGTTGCCGGGTCGTTGATATCAACACCCATTATTCGATGCAATTTTATAATGGCTTTTGCTGATATAACAGAAAGCGGCTTGAGATGAAACAGGCCCATGTGGTTTCCTGCATTTTTTGCCATGCTTAAAATCAACAACTTGCCGTTCATCTTTTCATTCGAATAAGTGCCGTATTCTTTTTGATCTACGCCTAATAAATTTTTTGTTAGTTGATAGTTTCGGTAGTAAAATCCAATATTAATGGACAGGAAAATTATGCCGGCAAAAACAGCATACAAAGCATAGTTGTAATTTTTAGAACGAAACAGAATCAACAAAACAGTGATGCCATAAATCAGCAAAATTGCAGGCATATAAACATAAGCCGTTCCTTTTGTCAAGATGCCGATTCCTACGGCTAAGCCAAAAAAGAAGGCGTTTTTTAGGGAGAAGTTTTGAACAGACTTTAACGCAAAATAAAAAGCAGCAACCACAAAAAAAGCAACTACAATATCATTTTGCGTACTGGTAGCTTGTAAAACAACTTCGGGTATGGTTAAGGCTAAAAAAACAGTCAGGATTTTTGCTGAAGTGCTTAAACCGAAATGTTCTACTATTGCAACCAATCCAACAACCGTAAACAGCAGGAACAAAAACTGACCCGTACTCGAAAAATAATCTGCTTTATTTAAAATGTTAAAATGAAGGATTACATATTCGGCAAATGGTGGCTGATAAATTTGCCTGATTGCGCCAGTTGGATAATGTGCAACAGATTGATGGCTGATCCAACTTGGAATACGTGCTAAATGGTAGTTCATCGAATCCCAGTTGTTAGGAGGATAAATAACTCCCTGTACAAACACCAGTAAAAGAATAATGAATACCGAAAACAACAAGCACTTTTCATAAAGCTTTTTTGCTTTCAGGTGCTTATAAGTTTCATTGATCTGGCGTTTCAGATCAATATAAAATTTATTGAACCCCTCTTTTTTTACAAAAAGATAAAGTAGGTTTATTAGGGTAATTGCAGTCCAGGAAAATAAAATGGTTTGATAATTTATGGCTGAAAAAAGGCTTAAAATCTCAGTAATCAATACAACCAATCCGGAAAAAATAAGCGTTGTATGGAGTATAAGTTCTTTTTTACTGGTGGTTGAATTTAAAAATATACCAGTACTAAAAAACAAGGTCATAAAGCAAAACAATAAAATAATAATGGCCATTTAGAAGTTTGTTATCGGGTTTTACAAGACACGAAAAGTAGTATTATTAAAATTGAATTCAATATTTTATACGAAGAATTTGGATGAGATGTTGAAAACCAGAAAAAATTAAACCTCAGCCATCATTTCCCAAAAACCTTATCTTTGAAACAACCATGGCATTTCTTTATCCCGGCTTTCTGTTTGCTTTGTTTGCGCTGGCCATTCCGGTCATTATCCACCTGTTTAATTTTCGGCAGTACAAAAAAGTTTACTTTTCCAATGTGCAGTTTTTAAAGGATTTGCAAAAGCAGCAATCTTCGCGCAGCAACTTAAAAAACCGTTTGATTTTGGCCGCACGTTTGCTGGCGCTTACTTTTTTGGTGCTGGCTTTTACACGTCCGTTTTTGCCCGTCGGCAATCCCGAAAACGCGGGCAAGCAGCACGCCGTGAGTGTGTTTGTGGATAATTCTTACTCGATGCAAACGCTAAACCGCGAAGGTTCTTTGCTGGACGAAGCCAAACGCCGCGCCAAAGAAGTTGCTTCGGCTTATTCGGTAAACGACCGTTTTCAGTTGATCACGCAGGATTTTGAAGGCAAACAACAACGTTTTTTAAACCGCGACGAGTTTAACCAGGCGGTGGACGAGGTAAAAATCAGTCCGCAAAGCCGAAATTTCCAACAGGTTTTAGAGCGGCAAAAAGCACTGTTCGAGTCGGAAAACAACGCCGTTCCAACCGTTTACCTCATTTCCGATTTTCAAAAAAACCTGGCTAAAAACAGTATTGATGCCGATCAAAAAACCAAAGTTATGCTGGTGCGGATCAAAGCCAGTCCGTTGCCAAACATTGCCGTTGATTCGGTTTGGCTGCTTTCGCCTTTGCATCAACCAAACGCTGCTGAAAAATTAGTCGTGAAATTGCACAATTACGGCGATGAAAAAGCGCAAAAAGTTCCGGTTAAATTATTAATCAACGGACAAACCAAAGCCTTGGGCAGTTACGATTTGAATGCGAAAAGTGTGCGGCAGGACACGTTGCAATTTTCGGGCCTAAAACCCGGCTGGCAAAAAGGCGAATTGAGTTTAAACGATAACCCGGTTACTTTTGATAACCAATTTTACTTTACGTTCCAAGTGCAGCAGCAATTGCCGGTTTTGCAAATCACAGACCAGGTTCCCAACAAATATATCAGCGCGGTTTTTGCTTCCGATGCTTTTTTTAAGGCCGATTTTTCATCCGCCGGCAACGTCAATTATTCCGCCTTGAACCGTTATCCGGTCATCTATTTTAGTGATGTAAAAGAAGTATCGGCCGGGCTGGCGCAGCAGTTGCAAAACTATGTAAAGCAGGGCGGCACGCTGGTGGTTTTTCCGGCGGCGGATGCAAACCTGGCATCCTACAAAAGCCTGTTGCAGCCTTTGCAAGCCGATTTCCCGGAGAAATTATTGAACGACAGCACGAAAGTAACTGCCATCAATTTAAAACATCCGCTTTTTAAAGAGGTGTTTGAGAAGATGCCGCAAAACCCGGATCTGCCGCAAATTAAAAAATATTATGGGTTAAGTTCCGGTCAGCGTAATTTGAAAAACAACCTGCTCGAACTGCCCGGCCGTACCGCTTTTCTCAGCGTTTACAACAGCGGCAAAGGCAAGGTTTATTTGTCGGCCGTTCCGCTCGATGAAACTTTTAGCAACCTGCCGCGCCACGCACTTTTTGTGCCTTTGCTGTTTCGTATGGCTTTGCTGAGCGGCCATAATCAGCCTTTGTTTTATACCTTGGGCGAAAACGAACTGATGGAAATTGCACCAATCGCAAAATTGGACGAGCAGCCTTTGCACCTGCAAAAAGGGCAAATTTCATTGATCCCGGATATGCGAGAAGTGAACGGAAACACCATATTGTATGTAGCCGATCAAATCCGCGAAACCGGGGATTACAAGCTCACGCGAAAAGACAGCGTGCTGGCGCAAATCGCTTTTAACGATAACCGGCAGGAATCCGACTTAAATTACCTCACAGACCAGGAACTCAAGACTGATTTTCATGCCATAAAAACAGTATCGTATTTGTCGTCGGGCGGTTTATCTTTAACAAAGCAGGTGGCCGAAGTAAATTCGGGCGTGCAGTTATGGAAACTTTGCCTAATTTTGGCACTGCTATTTCTGGCTGCCGAAGTGCTGCTGATCCGTTTTTATAAAGTGAACCGGCAGCAAACCGTGGCCGTTTAGGTTGAAAAAACGCTGTTAAAAAAAGCATTAATTTGATGGACCTGCTCTTTAAATCTGTTACTGTCATTGATCCAAATTCTGTTTTTAATAAACAGGTGATGGATGTTTTGGTGGAAAACGGAAAAATAGTTCGGATTGCTGCTGATATTCAGGCTGATGCAGAAGTTATAGAAGCAAACGGCTGTTACTTGTCGCCCGGTTTTTTTGATTTGAACTGCAACTTTGGCGATTTGGGTTTGGAAACCAAAGAAGATATGCAAAGCGGCACGCGGGCAGCATCAGCCGGTGGTTTTACCGGCGTAGCTTTGATGCCAAATATGCAGCCGCCGGTTCATTCCAAATCCGAAGTACAATATTTGTTGAACCAATCCCGTGGAAACCTGGTTGATGTTTATCCGCTTGGCGCCATTTCCTACAAAACACAAGGCAAGGATTTGGCCGAAATGTACGATATGTTCACTTCCGGAGCACTGGCTTTTACGGATGGCAATCTTCCCATCCAGGATGCCGGTTTGATGGAACGCGCGTTGTTATATGCCCAAAATTTCAAAGGCTTGGTTTTTTCGTATCCGGAAGACCTTTCCATCGCCGGAAAAGCAAAAGTGCACGAAGGTGTGGTAAGCACACTTTTAGGCATGAAAGGCATCCCGGCACTGGCCGAAGAACTGATGGTTTCCCGCGATTTGTACCTGGCCGAATACACCAATTCGCGTTTGCATTTTACCACCGTTTCGACGGCACAAGCGGTAGAACAGATCAGAAAAGCCAAAGCAAAAGGGTTGAAAATTACCTGCGATGTGGCCGCACACCACTTGGTTTTAACCGATGAGGTTTTGCTGGGTTTCGATAGTTTGTACAAAGTGAAACCGCCGTTGCGCACCCAGGAAGATGTAAATGCGTTGTTGCAAGGTTTACGCGACGGAACAATTGATGCTATCGTTTCGCAGCACACGCCGCACGAAGTGGAGTTTAAAGAAGTGGAGTTTGAAGTGGCCGAATTTGGCATGATTGGTTTGCAAGCTGCCTTTTCGCTGGCCGTAAAAGCCGGTTTAAGTTTGGAACTGATTGTGGAGAAAATGGCCATTAATCCGCGTAAAATTGTAGGCATAAAAGAAGCATCCATCGCCGAAGGGGAAATGGCAAATTTGGTGTTCCTTGATCCAAATAAAAACTGGTTTTACTCGCGCGAAAACAACCTTTCAAAATCGTACAACTCGCCATTTATCGGGCAGGAAATGACCGGAAAAGTGCTGCTCACTATCAACAATAACCAAATTTATAAATCTGATATTCATGATTGACCCCAAAATAAAAAAAGCCATTGATGCTGCTTTTAAATACATTAAACCGGTAAACCCGAACAACATCGAACCGATAAAAGGCGAAATTTTTACCGTTTTTGATTCGGAACTGAAGTTTTTGCAAAAGGTAAAAGCGCTGGACGAGGTTTTCAATTCAAACCCGAAGCTGGAAAACTTGCGCGAAGTTTTTTTTGATCTGCTGCTGGTGAATTTTTTCAGTGCTGATGTAAAAAAACTGGACGAGGATTATTTGGATTCGCCGGAATGGGAAAAAATTGAAGAGCAAACGCTGGACCGCGGCACCGAAATGCTGAACGTTTTGCTGTATTTGAACGAGTGTGAAGATGAGGATATTGACCCGGAACTGAACGATTACCTGACCGAGTTTTTGCTGGTGGACGAAGACGAATTTCAGGACGAGCACCGCATTTACGAACCGGTTATTGCCAACCAGATTTTGATGGACAGCGGCATCGAAGAAATTGGAAACGTGGCCCGTAAACTTCCGGAAGACGAAGAAATAAAAGAGCTTTTTTACCCGATGATGTGCTTCTTTTACGATACAAATCCTTCGCAGGAAACCAAAGACCTGTGTGCCGAGAACGCGGTTGACCTGGAGTTTGACATGCCGGTACTGGCCATCATGCTTAATTTTAATTAAAACAGTTTTTAAAAATGCAGGATTTAAACCGGCAAATCAGGGTTAAAGGCGCTATGTACGGCGGGGTTTTGGGCGTTGTCATCCTCGCGCTGCACATTGCCTCATACTTGGTTATGGTGAAAGTGAGCACGCCGCTTTGGGTTACGGCTTTTAGTCCGCTTATTTTTACCAATGTGTTGCCCATTGTCGCCGCCGTTTTGCTTTGCCTCAAACTGCGCGAAAAAATAGGCGGTTATTGGCAATTTCGACAAGCAGCTTCGGGTATATTTGTCATGTTTTTGGTTTCTTATTTGATCTTTTTTTTCGGGTTCCTGCTGTTTTCCAAAGTGATAGAGCCGACAACAGACCTCAACTTAGAAAACAAAATTGAAGCCACAAAAGCAGCGATTCGAAAAGAGCAAGGCATTAGTTTACAGCACATTGAGCAGGAAACAAAAACCTTGCGCAAAGATTTCACAGACCGGCAAAACTCAGGCGTTTGGGGTTTTGTGCAAAGTTTTGGCATCGTGGTGGTGCTGCTGTTTTTGGCTTCGATGATTTTTGGCGCCTTGTTTAAAAATGACCCGCCTGTTTATGCGGCTTCCAACAAAACACACTAATTTTTATACGATAAAAGAAGCATGGCAATTCAAGCCGTTCATCCGGTACAAAAAATGGATATTTCAGTCGTTGTTCCTTTGTTTAACGAAGCCGAGTCGTTGCCCGAACTGACGGATTGGATTCGGCGTGTGATGAAAGCCAATAACCTTACGTATGAAATTATTTTGGTTGATGACGGCAGCAACGACGGTTCGTGGGAGGTAATCCAATCCTTGTATGAGCAAAATCCTTTTATCCGCGGTATTAAATTTCGCCGCAATTATGGAAAATCGGCAGCCTTAAACGTTGGTTTTGAAGCTACGCGCGGCGAAGTGGTGATTACGATGGATGCCGATTTGCAGGATTCGCCGGAGGAAATCCCGGAACTGTACCGCAAGATCAAGCAGGAAAAATTCGATTTGGTTTCAGGCTGGAAAGCAAAACGTTACGATCCGATCAGCAAAACCATTCCCACAAAATTATTCAATGCCGCAACACGCAGTATGTCGGGCATCCACAACTTGCACGATTTTAATTGCGGTTTAAAAGCCTACCGCAAAGAAGTGGTTAAAAACATTGAAGTTTATGGCGAAATGCACCGCTACATTCCCGTGCTGGCCAAATGGGCAGGTTTTACGCGGATAACCGAGCAGGTTGTAGAACACCGGCCGCGGAAATACGGCGTTACCAAATTTGGTTTCAGCCGGTTTATCAATGGTTTTTTGGATTTGCTTTCCATCTTTTTCGTTGGGAAGTTTTCCAAACGGCCGATGCACTTTTTCGGGACGTTGGGCACACTTTGTTTTTTAACCGGTCTGGGAATTGTTTTTTGGCTGATCGGCTCAAAATTATACGATATTTCCAACCATGTTAAATTTCGAAATGTAACGGATAATACCTTGTTTTACATTGCTTTAACCGCTATCATTTTAGGTTCGCAACTGTTTTTAACCGGTTTTGTAGCGGAGATGATCTCGCGTAATTCTCCGGAAAGAAATAATTACCAGATTGATCAAACGATTTGATGCTGTTTTTATCAGTATAAAATTAGTATAAAGGACACACCCCTAACCCCTCTCAAGAGGGGAAGTATAGTTTGCTACCTTTCTGGTTTGCATATATAGCATTTAGAAAAGTAGGCGTTAGATTTCCCCTCTTGAGAGGGGTTAGGGGTGTGTTAGCAAACATTGATTCACCCAAAACAATCTTCTCTCTAAGCCTCAAATGTTTTTTTCCATTATCATTCCGCTTTACAATCGCCCACAGGAAATCCGGGAACTGTTGGAAACCCTGGTTTTACAAACGTACAAAGCGTTTGAGGTTTTGGTGATTGAAGACGGATCGGTAAAAGATGCGGCGGCAGTTATCGAAGATTTTAAAGATACTCTCAACTTAAGATATTACGTAAAACCAAACAGCGGGCAAGGTTTTAGCCGCAACTTTGGATTTGAACGTGCTAACGGCGATTACTTTATCATTTTTGATTCGGATTGTTTGATCCCACCGGATTACTTGGAAATTGTAAACCGGAAAATCACCGCCCAAAAACTGGATGCTTACGGCGGCCCGGATGCTTCCCATGCTTCTTTTACGGCCATCCAAAAAGCCATTAGCTATTCCATGACTTCGCCATTTACCACCGGCGGCATCCGCGGCGGCGAAAAACGCATTGGGGATTTCCATCCGCGCAGTTTTAACATGGGCTTATCAAGGGAAGTTTACGAAAAAACAGGCGGTTTTATCATCACGCGTTTGGGCGAAGACATCGAACTCAGCATCCGAATCCACAAAATGGGTTTTAAAACTGGCTTAATCCCCCAAGCCAAAGTTTACCATAAACGCCGCACCAGCTTTTTGCAGTTTTACAAACAGATCCATTTTTTTGGCCGGGCGCGCATCAACATTTATAAATTTTTTCCGTCGGGCTTAAAACCGGTACATTTTTTTCCGGCTGTATTTACGTTAGGTTTAATCTTTTCCTTGATCGCAAACTTGTTTAACTGGCCGGTTACAGAACTATGTAATTTTTTGTTGGCTTTGTTAATTTTGTTGATATTTTTTCATTCCTGGATTAGCAATAAATCGGCAAAAGTTGCATTTTTGAGCATATTTGCCGCCTTCATTCAGCTCACCGCTTACGGTCTCGGTTTCATGCAGGATTTCTGGAAAAGAATAATTTTAAACAAGTCATAACAACTATGTACCATCCATTTTCCATCGCAGAAACTTTTAAAACTGCCTGGAATGTTACCAAAAAAAATTTTTTGACCATCCTGATTTATTCTGCCATCGCTACTGTTTTGCTGGGCGTGGTGCAGTTTTTTAACGCATTTGTAGATGTCAGCAACGATACTTTTGCTGAGTTTATTGTTTTTCTGATCCTGATGATCATTCAAACCTATGCCACTTTAGGTTTGTACAAGCTGATTTTTACTTTAATAGATAACGAATATTATGAGTTTGAATTTTCACAATTAGTGCCAACCATGAAAATGGTTTTTAGCTTTATTGCCATTTGCCTTTTCCTGGCTTTTGCGATTGTAACGCTTAATTTAGCAATTGAACAAGGGTTGCAAAGCTACCCCGAAGAAGTAATGAAAGTTGCACAAGTGCTGGAAGTCATGTTGATTTTATATGCGGCTTTGCGTTACATGTTTTGCGCCTGTTTTATTGTGGACGACAATTCCGGCCCGATCGAATCTTTGCGCCAAAGCCGACTGCTCACCAAATCGCACATGATCCATTTGCTGGCTTTGCTGGGCATGATGGTGGTGGTAATTGCGCTTGGTTTTATGGTGATCGGAAAAGCCATTTTAGTGCTGTACCCTTTTGTCAATGTGGTTGTTATTGTAACTTACCGCAAGTTGGTTTACAGCAATTTGGATGTGGACGACGACGTAGCCGAAACGCACTGATTTTATGGGCATAAAAGAAGCATTGAGCAAACCTTTTGCCTTATTCGTTTCCCTACAAATTAACAAGCTGCGGAAAAATGCCATCCAATTTCAGGAACAGATTTTTCAGGATCTGATAAAAACAGGCATAAAAACAGCATTCGGAAAAGACCATCAGTTTGAAAAAATCAAAACTTACGAAGATTTTAAAAAGCA
The DNA here is from genome assembly GCF_041088075.1 of Mucilaginibacter sp. Lineage (GTDB taxonomy): Bacteria > Bacteroidota > Bacteroidia > Sphingobacteriales > Sphingobacteriaceae > Mucilaginibacter_A. Next base: position 35,771 of record NZ_JBGCVY010000034.1, read on the forward strand.
CGTTCCCATCCGCGATTACGAAGCGTTAAAACCTTATATTGATCGGGTTATTCAAGGTGAAGAAAACGTGCTTTGGCCGGGGAAACCTGCTTATCTGGCCAAAACTTCGGGCACCACTTCCGGCGTAAAATACATTCCGATTTCTAAAGATTCAATGCCCGAACATATTCGTGCCGCGCGAAATGCTTTGCTCAATTACATCCACGAAACCGGCCATGCTTCTTTTACCGATGGAAAAATGATTTTTTTGCAGGGAAGCTCGGAACTGCAAACCAAAGCTGGGATTCCGGTTGGCCGATTATCCGGGATCGTTGCCCATCATGTCCCTGATTATTTGCTGAAAAACAGGATGCCAAGCGATTCCGTCAACCGGATTGAAGACTGGGAAGCCAAAGTGGATGCCATTGTGGAAGAAACCATCAATCAAAACATGACTTTGATTTCCGGGATTCCGCCCTGGTGCCAAATGTATTTCGACCGTTTATCAGAAAAAGCAGGCGGAAAAAAGATCAAAGACATTTTCCCCAACTTTAAATTATTCGTTTACGGCGGCGTCAATTATCAGCCTTACCGCGCCAAAATTGAAGAAAGTATTGGTTTCGCCATTGATTCCATTGAAACTTATCCGGCTTCCGAAGGCTTTATTGCTTACCAGGATTCGCAAAAAACCAACGATTTGTTGTTGCTTGCCGATGCAGGAATGTTTTTCGAGTTTATCCCGACAGAAACTTATTTTGATGAAAACCCGGTTCGCCTTAACTTAAAAGAAGTGGAATTGAATAAAAATTACGCCATCATTTTAAATACCAACGCCGGTTTGTGGGGCTACAGTTTGGGCGATACGGTGAAATTTACTTCTATAAACCCATATAAAATTGTGGTTACCGGCCGCATCAAACATTTTATTTCTGCTTTTGGCGAACACGTCATTGGCGAAGAAGTGGAACAGGCACTCATGCAAGTTGCCCGAAAAGAAGGCGTAGAAATCATCGAATTTACGGTTGCGCCGCAAGTAAATCCTCCCACAGGAGAGCTGCCTTTTCATGAATGGCTGGTGGAATTTGGCAAAGCGCCGGAAGATTTAGCTTCTTTCAGCAAAAAAGTAGATCAGCAAATGCAGCAAAAAAACATTTATTACGCCGATTTGATTGAAGGAAATATTTTGCAGCCGCTTAAAATCCGTACTTTAAAACGAAATGCTTTTATTGATTACATGCGCACGCAAGGCAAATTAGGCGGACAAAACAAGGTTCCGCGGCTGGCAAACGACCGCGTAATTGCCAAAGGGTTGGAAAGTTATATTTTATTGTAGATTTTTGCATCAAATTAAAACCAATTAAAATTGCCGAATACTTATTTCCATCTTCACCAAATTAATTTTTCACCAAAAAAACACCTTTGAAAAGCATTGCCATTTTAGGTTCAACCGGGAGTATCGGTACGCAAACTTTGCAGGTGGTTCGTGAAAACCCAACCCTTTTTCGTGCTTGCGTGCTTACCGCGCAATCCAACGCCGATTTGCTGATTATGCAGGCTTTGGAGTTTTTGCCCGAATATGTGGTTGTTGGTCAAGACAACTTATTTTATGTGCTAAAAGAAGCATTGGTGCATACTTCCGTTCAGGTTTTGGCCGGAAGTCAGGCTTTGACGGATGTGGTTACTGCGCCGGAAATTGATCTGGTTTTAACCGCTTTGGTCGGTTTTGCAGGTTTGCAGCCAACCATCGCCGCCATCAAAGCCGGAAAAGACATCGCGCTGGCCAACAAAGAAACGCTGGTGGTTGCCGGCGAATTGGTGATGAAATTAGCGAAAGAGCATAATGTTAAAATTTTGCCGGTTGATTCGGAGCATTCGGCTATTTTTCAATGTTTGGCTGGTGAAGAACCGCAATCGGTAGAAAAAATTATTCTGACGGCTTCCGGCGGCCCGTTCCGTGGAAAAGATGCCGCTTTTCTTTCCGCAGTAACCAAAACCGAAGCTTTAAAGCATCCAAATTGGGTAATGGGCGCAAAGATCACCATAGATTCTGCTTCGTTGATGAACAAAGGTTTGGAAGTGATCGAAGCGAAATGGCTGTTTGATTTGCAAGCCGACCAAATTGATGTCATCGTTCATCCGCAATCCATCATTCATTCGCTGGTTCAGTTTAAAGACAGCTCGGTAAAAGCGCAAATGGGTTTGCCCGATATGAAATTGCCCATCCAATACGCGCTCACTTATCCAAACAGAATAAAAAATAACTTTAAACGTTTCAATTTTGCAGATTTCCCGTTTCTTACGTTCGAGCAACCTGATTTGAAGACTTTCCGTAATTTAGCGTTGGCGTTTACAGCTTTGGACACGGGCGGAAACATGCCTTGCATTGTGAACGCCGCCAATGAAATTGCCGTTGCCGGATTTTTAAAAGAACAAGTAACATTTTTAGGGATGAGCGATCTAATTGAAGAATGCACGCAACGCATCAAGCTGCACAAACAGCCCGGATTGGAAGATTATTTACATACCGATTTGGAAACGAGGATTTTAGCGCAACAATTAATAACAAAAAAAGGTGCATAAAAACAGCATCAACAAAAGAAATTTTATATGAACACTTTAATTATGATTGGCCAACTGATTGCCGGCCTTTCAATCCTGGTGATTTTGCACGAAGCAGGTCACTTTTTTGCAGCCCGTGCTTTTGGTATCAAAGTCGAAAAATTTTACTTGTTTTTCGATGCCTGGAACATCAGCCTGTTTAAATACCACTACAAAGGCGTGGAATATGGCATTGGCTGGCTGCCTTTGGGCGGCTACGTAAAAATTGCCGGCATGATTGATGAATCTATGGATACCGATCAAATGGCCGGGCCGCCGCAACCTTGGGAATTTCGGTCTAAACCAGCCTGGCAACGTTTAATTGTGATGCTGGCCGGTGTGTTCGTGAACATCGTTCTGGGGATTTTTATCTTTTGGATGCTGACGATCAAATACGGCGAAAGCTACATCCCGAACCAAAGTGTAAAATATGGTATCGTTCCGGGGATTATCGGCCGCGAAATTGGTTTAAAACCCGGTGATAAAATTACGGCGGTAAATGGCAAAAAGATTGTCCGTTTTGAAGAATTGATCAGTTCGAAAGTTTTGTTGGGAAATTCACAATTAACAGTTGACCGCAATAATCAAGTCATCAACCTAAATGTTCCCGGAAATATTTATAACGAAGTTGCAGATTACGGCATTGGCGAATTTATCCAATTGCGTACCAAATTTATGGTTGATTCTGTGATTGCAGGCAGCAACGCACAAAAAGCCGGTTTACAAAAAGGTGATAGTATTAAAGCCATTAACCAGCAACCGATTGTTTTCTTTGACCAGTTTCAAAACCTGATTAAGGAAAACAAAAACAAGCCAATTGAATTGGAAGTTAAACGTAACAACGAACTGGTAAAACTGAATGCGCAGGTGAATGAACAGGGAACGCTTGGTTTTGCCGCAAAAGGAGACGAGCCGGTGATCGAAAAAGCTAAGTTTAGTTTCTTGTCTTCGTTGCCGGTTGGCGCTTCCAAAGCCTGGGGTTCTTTTTCTGATAATGCCAAAGGAATTGGCCGCGTGGCAACCGGCCAGATAAAAGCGAACCGCGCTTTTGCCGGCCCGGTTACGATGGCAACGATGTTTGGCAGTCATTTCGATGCCGCAAAATTTTGGAGTTTGGTGGGTTTATTGTCTATGGCTTTAGCTTTGATGAACATGCTGCCGATTCCGGCTTTGGATGGCGGACATGCGATGTTTTTGATTATCGAAATGATTAAAGGCAAACCGTTGAGCGATAAATTTATGGAGAAAGCACAAATTGTTGGTTTTTGTATCCTGATTGCGCTGATGGTTTTTGTTTACGGCAACGACATTGTGCGCCACGTCATCAACAAATAATTCAACCTAAAATGGATTACTTTGAATTTTACGGCTTGCCCGAATCTTTTGAATTGGATGCGGCGCAGTTAAAAAAGAAATTTTATGAGCTGAGCAAAAAGTATCATCCTGATTTTTATGCCTCGGAAAGTGAAGAAAAGCAGGAAGAAGTTTTGCAGCTTTCTACTTTAAACAACAAAGCTTTCCAGGTTTTATCCGATCCGGCAAAACGCACGGAATATATTTTGCGCGAACATCATTTATTGGCCGAAGGCGACAAATATCCGTTGGCACCCGATTTTTTAATGGAGATGATGGAGCTGAACGAACAAGTGATGGATGCCGAAGACGAAGACACAATCAACAAAATAAAAGTATCGGTAAAAGAAGCATCAACTCAATTAGATGCTGAAGAAGCGCAGCAAACCAAGGATTTCAGCACCAAATCAAAAGAAGAACAAAGCGCAGCGTTAAAAAAAATCTTAGATATCTATTATCGGCGAAAATATTTGTTGCGAATTCAGGAGAGTTTGAATACATTTGCAGCCCGTTGACAAAGCAATGCCCAGCTGGCGGAATTGGTAGACGCGCTGGTCTCAAACACCTGTGGGAAACCGTGCCGGTTCGACTCCGGCGCTGGGTACAAACCCGGATACAGTTCGCATTTTCGTTCTGGTCCGGGTTTTTTTATGCTTTAATACATTGTTAATCGATATATAAGTAATGCTGCTTCGTTAACCTTTCCGGTTTGATATCCTGCATTACAATGACAATGACAAAATCTTTGAAAATCTATTATTTACCATAATCGTGAAAATTGCCAACTTTTAAATCTTTTTTAATTTAGAGCCTGTTTAAATTTCTATCGTAAAAATTTACAATGCTTCTTTTATGCCTATAAATTCTGTGTTTGGATATTAATTGGTACAGAAATTACAAAAAGACAATGATTTTTAGGTGGTAAAAGAAGCATACAAAATATGTTGAATAAAATTTAAACAGGCTCATAATTACCCAAATCATAAAATCACCTAATAAATAAAGAATTTTACCACTTTTTTACATCGCCCATGTCATATCATAAATATATTGTCCTGCTATTTTTTATGATCTCTTTTAAAACCTATGGACAATTTTATCAAATTCTTCAAACAGTTGATATTGAAAAATATCAGGGCAAAAATTTTATCCTTGAAGGAAAAATAT
>NZ_JBGCVY010000035.1:0-29947 GCF_041088075.1 Mucilaginibacter sp.
GCAATTAATAAAATTACTAAACTATAGTCCGCAAATGACTATGTTGGATCCTTGGTATAATCGAGGTACAGGTGGTGTTCGTGAAGATTATGTAGACTACATTTTATCAATAATTGAAAATGTAACCAACAACACTAAGCATCTTTTTTTATGGGGGTTTCCAGAGATTGTTGCTTTGTTTATAAATAAAATTTCAAACCCTCTTGAGTTTGTATGTTGGTTAACATGGTATTATAAAAATAATCCTTCAGTAATTCGTGGATGGCGTTCCAGCCAACAGGCTTGCTTACATTACGCAGTTAAAAAAGCTAAAATGTATCCTGAAAATTTTTTTAATTCTCAACAACAACTTCGTTTTGAAGAAAAGAATATGCGATTTATTCCGGGACCAACATCAGTAATTGAAGAATCATTATTAGTTGGCTTTATCGGAAAAAAAGAAAAGACGGGACATCCATCTCAAAAGCCAGAAAAAGTTTATGAAAAATTAGTTTTAATGACTTCACAAAAAGATGATTTAATTTATGATCCAATGGCTGGTGGAGGAACAACAGGTGCAGTTTGTAAAACACATGGTAGAAAGTGTATTTTATCAGATATGTCTGAAGAATATACTCAACTGATCGAAAAAAGATTAAATATAAAACGTGTTCCCGAAGAAATTTTAAAAGATTTATTAGTAGAATTTGTATGAAATAATTTTTACTATTCAGAAGCAATATATATAACGATGCAAATCCTCGACGGTAAAATCATTTCTGAAAAACTAAAACTTGAAATTGCGGAAGAAGCAGCCGAACTGTTAACGCACATCGGCCGCAAACCGCATTTAGTTGCCGTTTTGGTCGGGCATGATGGCGGCAGCGAAACTTATGTGGCCAGCAAAATGCGCAACTGCGAAAAAGTTGGTTTTCAATCTTCGCTGGTGCGTTATGAAGATGACGTGAGCGAAGAAGAACTGCTGGAAAAAGTGGCCGAATTAAATAATGATGATGGCATTGATGGCATTATCGTTCAACTCCCGCTTCCAAAACATATCAACCCCGACAAAGTAACCGACCTGATAGATTTCCGCAAAGATGTAGATGGATTTCATCCGGTTAATTTGGGACGGATGCTGCGTAATTTGCCTTCGTTTGTTCCGGCAACGCCTTATGGCATTACGTTGTTGCTGAAAGCTTACGGCATTGAAACGGCCGGAATGCATTGTGTGGTTGTGGGCCGAAGCACGATTGTTGGTTCGCCGATGAGCGTGCTGATGTCGCGCAATGCACATCCCGGAAATTGCACGGTTACCATTTGCCACAGCCGCACGCCGGACATTAAAAAATATACTTTGGAAGCTGACATCCTGATCGTTGCCATCGGCAAAAAGAATTTTATCACGGCCGATATGGTGAAAGACGGCGTAATTGTGATTGATGTTGGCATGAACCGCGAAACTTCTACCCAAACCAAATCCGGCTATAAACTGTATGGTGATGTTGATTTTGAAAACGTGGCACCCAAAGCTTCCTGGATTACGCCTGTTCCGGGCGGCGTTGGTTTGATGACGATTATTGGTTTGTTAAAAAACACTTTGGCCGCAGCACGAAAAGAAATTTACGCTTAAAAATAGGCGGTAAAAGAAGCATTGCTGTCATTTCGACCGCAGGGAGAAATCTTATTCAAACTTTACAAGTATGAGTCGCTTCGAAGAAGACCTCTCCCTGCGGTCGAGATGACAAAACTTCACCAAATTTACAGGCATAAAAGAAGCATTGCATTTGTCATGCAGAACTTGGTTCGGCATCTCATTAGAAATGTAAAAACTTTTCACGAGGGATTCTGAAACAAGTTCAGAATGACAAAACCTCACCAATTAACAGGCATAAAAGAAGCATTGCTATTTTCGCCGTGCTGTCATTCCGACGATAGGAGGAATCTTCTTTTAAGCAGTACGATTTTTATGTTTGATGAAGATTTCTCCCTGCGGTCGAAATGACAGTAAATGCTTCTTTTACCGGTATAAATTCCTTACAACAAAATAATTTCCGTAATCAGTTCTGTTTCGGCCTGTTCGTTTATTTTTTCGATAATATCCAGCCGCATCCGCACCAGTTCATTTTTAATCACCGAAGAATCCATCCGGATAAACAACTTTCGGTTTAAAATAAACAATTCTTTGGTTCGATTGGCGGCTGGTTTTCCAACCAAATCTGCCCAATGCGCAATTACGGCGGTTTCATCAAACTTGCGCTTGATTTTGTAAACTTTCAGCATCAGGCCCAAAGCTTCTTTTACCGTTTTATCGTTGGTGCGGCCCATTTACTTGTCCTTTGTGTACGTTAAAAATAGTTACTTCTACACCAATCCGGTCAAAAATTTGCTGCATCCGTTCGGCATTGGTATCGGTGATAAAAACCTGACCGAAATGGTTATCAGAAACCATTTGCATCAGTTTGTGGATGCGTTTTTCGTCCAGCTTATCAAAAATATCATCTAAAAGAAGTAGTGGTTTAAAGCCTTTTTGCTGATATAAAAAGCTGTACTGCGCCAGTTTCAGCGCCACCAAAAACGATTTTTGCTGGCCTTGCGAACCAAACTTTTTCATCGGCATTTGGTGGATGGAAAACTGCAGGTCATCTTTGTGGATGCCAACACTCGTCCGTTCCAAAACACGGTCGCGCTCGGTTGATTTCTTCAACATGGCGGCAAAATCTTCCTGCAACAACTGCGATTCGTAAACAAGTTCCACGCGCTCGGCATCTTCGCTTAAATATTGGTAATGCTGGTTAAAAATATCCGTAAAAGCTTCCATAAAAACTTTTCTTTTTCGGAAGATAATTTTGCCGGAAGCCACCAATTGTTCATCAAAAACTTCCAGCAAAGCCGGATCGTATTTCCCGGTTTCGGCGATGCCTTTTAAAAGCAGGTTTCGGTTGAGTAAAGTTTTGTTGTACGTAATCAGTTCGTCCAGATATTGATGGTCGGTTTGCGAAATCACGTTGTCAATAAACTTTCGCCGCTCCTCGCTGCCTTCCATAATAATGTTGATGTCGTAAGGAGAAAGCATCACCAGCGGAAACAAACCGATGTGGTCGGCCAATCGCTGGTATTCTTTTTTATTGCGTTTGAACTGCTTTTTCTGGTTTCGTTTAACGGCACAGGAAACAGAATCTTTTTGATCTTCTTTAAGGAATACTCCGTTTACCATAAAAAAATCAGTACCCTGCAAAACTTGCTGGCTATCAATCGGGTTAAAGTAACTTTTGCACAACGAAAGGTAATGGATGGCATCCAGCAGATTGGTTTTCCCGGCGCCGTTATCGCCTGCAAAAACGGTTACGCCAGGCCGAAAATTGAGATTGGCCTCCACATAATTTTTAAAATTAAGCAGGGAAAGCTGTGTTAAGTGCATGTTTGGACTTCAAAGTTAGCAATCCTGCGCTTTCCGGCCGTAACAACCATTTGTAAAAAACTGTTTTAAATTGATTGAAATAGGTATTGTTAAAGATGGTTAAAACTGTATTTTTGCACACTAAATTTTTGGATACAAATGTCAATCAATCAACCCAATACTAAAGTTGTTACGGAAGTTAAACCTGCTGCGGAACCAAAACCTTTGGCCCAAACCGGAAATTTTGTGCGGGAGAACCAGAAAAGTTTGCTTTTTATCAGCTCGGCGGTGATCGCTTTGATCATTATTTATTTCGCGTACCAAAAATTTTACCTCGCCCCGCGCGAAACGGAAGCTTCCAACCAAATGTATGTGGCGCAGGATTATTGGGACAAAAAACAGTGGGACAAAGCCATTAACGGCGATGCAGGTTACCCGGGTTTTGCAAAAATCGTTGACGAATACAGCAATACCAAAGCTGCAAACCTGGCTTTTTATTATTTGGGCGTTGCGTATTTAAACAAAGGCGAGTACAAAAAAGCGGTTGATAACTTCACCAATTACCGCGGCGATGATTTGATTATTGCTGCACAAGCTATGGGCGATACCGGCGATGCCTATGTAGAATTGAAAGATTACGATAAAGCGGCAACTTATTATAAAAAAGCGGCCGACAAAGGCAACAACAGTTTCGTTTCACCTTTGTATTTGAAAAAATTAGGCTTGGTTTACGAAGCGCAAAAAAACTTTAAAGATGCAGCCGATACTTACCGCAAAATAAAAACCGATTTCCCGGAAAGTAGCGATGCGGCCAGCATTGATAAATACATTGCCCGCGCAGAAGCACAACAAAAATAATTTGGGCAAATTTTTGCCTGATACTTCTTTTATCGGGTAAAAATTGGCGCACTTAATCCTACTCTGATGGCTACCCAACTTAAAAATTTATCTGATTTTTCGCATACGGTTGTACCATCGGCTGCAAATTTCCGTTTCGGCATTGTAGTTGCCGAGTGGAATGCAGCAGTTACACGGGCTTTGCTGGATGGCGCTTACCAAAGCCTGGTTAAGCACGGCGCCAAGGAAGAAAATATCATCACTTATCCGGTTGCGGGAAGTTTTGAGTTGATTTCGGGGGCCGATTTGCTGTTGAAAAACAAAGATTTGGATGCCGTAATTTGTTTAGGTTGTGTGATCCAGGGCGAAACGAGGCATTTCGATTTTATCTGTAATGCGGTGGCCAACGGGATCAGCAATGTTAGTATCAAATATACCAAACCGGTTATTTTTGGCGTATTAACAACCGATAACCAGCAACAAGCTTTGGACCGTGCAGGCGGAAAACACGGCAACAAAGGCGACGAGGCCGCCATTACAGCGATAAAAATGGCTGAAATGGCTGAAACTTTAAGTAGATAAAAAGAGTATATCAGTTTTAAAAAAAGATTGTAAAAACAACCTTACCAAAATGAGAAAAATTATCCTGATGGCCGCTTTGGCCGCTGCTTTAACCGGTTCTTTGTCGTCTTGCGGATCAAAACTTTGCCCTGCTTACGGCAATACGCACCACCGTTAATCATCGGCATACTGTCAATTAAAAAAATATTTAGGGTGATAAAAGAAGCATCGTTGTAGTTTTGTCCCTTACAATGAATTGGATAAATATTACTACCCCGCAACAAATTGATGACATTAAAGCTGCTACCGGCTACAGCATCATCTTTAAACACAGCACCCGTTGCCCCATCAGCATGATGGCAAAAAGAAAATTTGAGTTGGAAGAAAAGTTATTCGACGAAACTACGCCGCTCTATTTTCTCGACCTGATTAAATACCGCGAACTTTCTAAAGCCGTTGCCGAAACTTTTAACGTGCAGCATGAATCTCCGCAATTGCTGTTGATTAAAGACGGCGAATGCGTTTTAGACCAATCGCACTCTTCCATTTCTGCCGAAGAAGTAGTTGAAGTGATGTAGTTGATGGTTCCTGGTTGATAGCTAATAGTTAATGGTTCATAGTTGATTGGAAATAGTTGATATCCGATTGTTCATGGCTAATTGCTGACAGTTAATGGCTGATACCTACCAACCGAAATTTACCGTTTTCTTAATATCAGGATGCAGGCTTAAATAAACAGGACAAGTTAATGCTGCTCTTTCGAGTATTTTCTTGTCCTTTTCTGTGTAATTGGTTCCCGGAAATTTCAGGTTGACCACTATTTCCCCAACACGTCGTGGTGGTTCGGCAGCCATAACTTTGGTGATGGAACATGTGGTGTTATCAATATTAAGCTGATGTTGTTTGGCAGCGATACCCATGATCGTCAACATGCAGCTTCCTAAAGCCGCCGCTAATAGATCTGTCGGCGAAAAAGCTTCCCCTTTTCCCTGGTTATCAACTGGCGCATCGGTCAAAATTGCTGTCCCGGATTGTACGTGTGTTGCCTGCGTCCGCAGTGTTCCCTGGTAAACCGTTTCTATTGTTGCCATCTTAAATTAATTTCGGTTGGAAATTTAAGCACCAGTTTAAATTAATACAAGTAAAAACCGATGCTTCTTTTACCACCTAAAAATTGGTGTTTGCTCCTTTTAAAGAAACTAAAAAATAAAACACTTGCCTAATTTTTAGGTGGTAAAAGAAGCATCAAAAATAAATTGGATAAAAATTTAAAACAAGCTTTAAAAAATTGCCGTCAGTTAACCGTCATTAACTTTTTGCGCGAACAGTATTTTCGCTTAATAATCCATAATTATTTAGTTTTGTGCTATGATTGAATTACCAGTTGTTCCTGCTGTTCAGCCACAGCGTAAACCGGATTGGTTAAGGGTAAAATTACCTGTTGGCAAAGAATATGCACACGTTAGAGGCTTAGTAGATACACACAAACTGCACACCATTTGCGAAAGCGGCAATTGCCCGAATATGGGCGAATGTTGGGGCGCGGGCACGGCCACTTTCATGATTTTGGGGAATATCTGCACGCGCTCCTGCTCTTTTTGTGCCGTTGCAACCGGAAGGCCATTAGCGGTTGATTGGAACGAGCCGGAACGCGTGGCCAGTTCAGTCAAATTAATGCAGGTAAAACATTGTGTAATTACCTCCGTTGATCGTGATGATTTGAAAGACGGCGGTTCTACTATTTGGGCTGAAACGATCAATGCCATCCGCCGGGAAAGCCCGGAAACGACATTGGAAACCTTGATTCCCGATTTCCGTGGCATTTGGGATAATTTAGACCGTGTTTTAGCTGTCCGGCCGGAAGTGGTTTCGCACAATTTGGAAACCGTGCGCGAACTGACAAAAGAAGTGCGTATTCAGGCAAAATACGACCGGAGTTTGGAATGTTTAAGCCGGATTTCTGCGGCAGGCGTCCGTACAAAATCCGGTATCATGTTGGGCTTAGGCGAAAGGGAAGACCAGGTTTTGCAAGCGATGGACGATTTGTTGGAAGCCGGTGTACACATCCTTACTTTAGGGCAATATTTACAGCCAACCAAAAACCATCACCCGGTTGTAGATTGGATCCATCCCGATCAATTTATGTTTTACAAAACAATAGGGTTAGAGAAGGGTTTTAGGTACGTGGAAAGCGGCCCGTTGGTACGGTCTTCTTATCACGCAGAAAAACACCTATTTGAATTTTAATATTCATACCAGTACATAACCACCTGATTCCTTGACCAAGAAGCGTAAAATATCACTTTCTGAGGAAGAACTTATAGTAGCGCTGCGGCAACGTGAAAAAGTGGCTGCCGAGGCATTATATGACATGTACTCGGCGTCGCTGTTTGGCGTTATTATCAGAATCGTACAAAATAATGAGCTTGCAGAAGACCTGTTGCAGGAAACCTTTGTAAAAATCTGGAATTCTTTTTCATCCTACAGCCCGGATAAAGGCCGACTGTTTACCTGGATGGTCAATATCGCCCGTAACCTTTCTATTGATAAAATAAGGTCAAAGGATTTTAAAAACCAGGTCAAAAACCATGAACTTGATTTAAACGTAACTTCTATTGATGCCAGCAGAAACACAAGCTACAAACCAGAACTTTTAGGTGTTAAAGATTTGGTAGACAAGCTTCGGCCCGAACAAAAAATAATTTTGGATTTGGTTTATTTTAAAGGTTATACCCATTTAGAAGCAGCCGATGAGTTGAGTATTCCTCTGGGTACTATAAAAACCCGTTTAAGGATGGCTATATTACAATTGAGGAAATATTTTAATTAGCGTGGAAGACATTAAACTATATATTGAATCCGGGATACTTGAACTTTATGTTCTGGGCGATCTTAATCCGGCCGAAAGGTTGGAGGTTGAAGATATGGCCCGAAATTATCCTGAAGTTCAGAAAGAGTTGAACGAAATTGCGGCTACGATGGAACAATTTGCCGTAGAAAATGCAATCGAACCACACGATAATTTAAGGTCGGAAATTTTAGGCCAGTTAGAATATACCCGTACAAACCCGATTGCTTCACAACAGGCAACTACCGATGCTAAGGTTGTTTCGTTACAGCCTGCCCGCCAGACAAATTTTTATAAATATGCTTTTGCTGCCAGTGTGGCTTTGTTTTTGGTAAGCCTGGTTGCTTTGTTTAACACTTATAACAAGTTGCAGGAATCTCGCCAGCAATTGGTCAGCCTGCAGCAACAAAATCAAAGCTTTGCAAACCGCGTTAATTTTCAGGAAAACCAACTCAACCAATACAAACAACAATTAAGCAATAAAGCAAACACCTTAGTGCCGGGTGCCGATAGTGTCCGCTCATCCGGCAACAATGAACAACAATTGATTGCATTGCAGCAGCAAAACCAAAACTTTTCAAAACGTTTGGCTTTGCAGGCCGGCGAACTTAAAAATTCTAAAAAGAAGCTGGCCGTTTTAGAATCACAAAGTAATAATATTGTATCTATTCTTTCGGATTCAACAAGCCGTTTTATCAGGCTGAAAGGTTTGCCTTTTTCACCGAAATCTAATTTGATGGTGGCCTGGAACCCGGAAAAAAACCAATTGTGGATCAACAAAAGGGCATCTACTTTGCCGGCCAACGATCCTGAACACCAGTATCAATTATGGGCCATTACCAAGTTAAAGCCGGTTAGTTTAGGTGTTTTTGACATTACCAAAAAAGATTCTATCTTACAAAAAATGACTTCTGTTGAAGGTGCAACCGCCTTTGCCGTAACGCTTGAACCACGCGGCGGCAGCGAAAAGCCAACTTTAAAACAAATGGTAGTGATGGGGATTGCACATAAATAAGCTTTAAAACATATTTAATAAACCTAATTCTTTTGGTTGATGCTTCTTTTAGGGCATAAAAATAAAGGACATACCCCTTGCCCCTCTCAAGAGGGGAACCTGCAAACGACGCCTTTCCAAACGTTAGAAAGATAGCAAGCTATGCTTCCCCTCTCGAGAGGGGTTAGGAGTGTGTCTTGTAAAAAGTATTTGTAAATGAGTAATAAAAAGTTTAAACAACTTTTTATTCAAAAACGGCCAAGTGAATACTTAGCCATTTTTTTGTGCCATCAATTTTCCTAAAGTTAGGGGGATTTGTTTTGAAACCTGCTCCGGCAAAACAACCGATAAATTTTTTGAAAACGTTAATTCATCACCAGCTTTTCCGTGCAAAAAAACACCGATAAAAGCAGCATCTTTTGGCTGATAACCCTGAGCCAATAATCCGGTAATAATTCCTGTCAGCACGTCGCCCATACCGCCTGTGCCCATCGCCGGGTTTCCGGTTGGATTGAAGTAAAGCTGGCCATCGGGCGTGGCAATAATGGTATATTGGTTCTTTAAAACAACCACAATCTTCTTTTCAACCGCTTGCTGCTTGGCCGTTTTCAGCCTTTGCCACCAGGAATGATGCTCGCCAAATAGGCGGTCAAACTCTTTCATATGCGGCGTAATAATGGAGTTTTCAGGGATTAGTTTCCACCAATTTGGGTTTTCGGAAAGCATATTTAAAGCGTCTGCATCCAGCACAACTGGTTTTTTAAAGTTGGATAATAATGCTTCCAACAGTTCCACCGCATCTTTTCCTAATCCCGGCCCGGCGGCTATCACCGTAAATGTCGCCCATTCAATTTCCGGCAATTGCTTTTCTTCCCGCAAAAGTGCCATAATTTCGGGCAGATAAGCGTTTAAAGCCATTAAACCCGGGGCCGGAATACAAGCCGTAGTTAAACCTGCGCCAGCATAAACCGCAGCCGAAGAACAAAGCAAAGCCGCACCCATGGTTTTTGCCTGCCCGGCAATTAACAAAGCATGTCCGAATGTTCCTTTATGCTGAAATTTTTTGCGCGGCGATACTGTTTTTACCACATCTTTTTCCTCGACCAAAAGGTAATCGCTTTCAATATTGGTTAAGAAATCTTTATCCAAACCAATATCCAACACCACAAAATCGTCCATAAAAGCAGCAGATTCAGGCAGCAGGAAATTGATTTTTGGCAACTGAAAAGTGATGACCAGTTCAGCTTTTAAAACCACTGCTTTTGGGTCAACCACGCCTTCGGTAAAAAACCCGGTTGGCACATCTACGGCAATTACTTGTTTTTTTAATTGGTTTAGATGATTAACCAAATCAGCATAAGCACCGTTTAGCGGTTTATTCAAACCGCTTCCCAACAAAGCATCTATTAAAATTTCGGCGTTTTCCTGCGGGAAATCATTTGGTTTTAATTCGATAAAAGGGACTGATGCTTCTTTTACCCTATTAAAATTGGTGTCGAAATCCGGTGTGGAACGATCAGAAAAACGGGCAACCTTTACATCAACCTGCCGATATTGATCGGCTTTCAACAAACGTGCAATCGCCAAACCATCGCCGCCGTTGTTTCCGGTTCCGCAGTAAACTGCAATCCGGCTGTTTTTATCAGGGAAATGGTTGCAAAAAAAACTGGTGAAAGCTTTGCAGGCGCGTTCCATCAAATCAACAGAAGTGATGGGTTCTGTTTGGATGGTTTGCGCATCGGCCTGGTGCATTTGTGCGGAGGTGAGCAATTTAAGCATGAAAGTTTAACAAGATTTACAGGGGCAATGTTTATCAAAAGCTGATGCTTCTTTTACCGGCATAAATTTAGTATCAGCTTAAGAAGCTGTTTTAATTTGATTTCAAGGATTTAGAACGAAAGAAATTCATTGCCGTCCCGTTGACGGGACGGTTGCAGTAAATTGTAAAACAGGCTTTAGCCCAATAAGATAATAAGATGAGCATTTTTTGGCTAAAGCCTTTTGGTAACTGCTTTTGTTCCCGTTGGCTAAAGCCAACGGCAATGAAAAATATATTTTGAACAGTTTTTAAACAGGCTTTAAGACTTTAAGGAAAAATTTGAAGCTATTTTTTAAACCGCCAAACCCATTTCCTTTTTTAAAAACTTGCCCGTAAAACTTTCTTTCACCTTGCACAAACCTTCCGGTGTGCCCGAATATAAAATTTTACCACCGCCAGAACCACCTTCCGGACCCAAATCTATCACATGGTCTGCTACTTTGATCACATCCAAATTATGTTCGATCACCAAAACCGTGTTGCCTTTATCAACCAATAAATTTAAAACGCCAAGCAGCACGTTGATGTCTTCAAAATGTAAACCGGTTGTGGGTTCATCCAAAATATAAAAGGTGTTACCGGTGTCTTTTTTAGAAAGTTCGGTTGCCAGTTTTACCCTTTGTGCTTCTCCGCCGGAAAGCGTGGTTGATGATTGTCCTAAAGTGATATAACCCAACCCAACATCTTGCAACGTTTTGATTTTGCGGTAGATAGAAGGAATGGGTTCAAAAAAAGCACAGGCATCTTCAATGCTCATATCCAAAACATCGCTGATGGATTTGCCGCGATAACGCACTTCCAACGTTTCGCGGTTGTACCGCCGGCCGCCGCATTCTTCGCAAGGAACCTGCACATCGGGTAAAAAATTCATTTCGATCAGTTTGACGCCCGCACCCTGACAGGTTTCGCACCTTCCGCCTTTTACGTTGAAAGAAAAACGGCCAGGTTTGTAACCGCGGATCCGGGCTTCTGGCAAACCGACAAACAAGTTTCGGATGTCGGAAAAAACGCCGGTATAAGTTGCCGGATTGGAGCGCGGCGTGCGGCCGATGGGCGTTTGATCAATCTCGATCACTTTATCAATATGTTCCAAACCTTCAATTTTGCCGTAAGCCAATGGTTGTTTTTTGGCGCGAAAGAAGTGATGGTTTAAAATCGGGTACAAAGTTTCGGTAATCAAACTGGATTTCCCGCTGCCGGAAACGCCGGTTACACCAATCAATTTTCCCAACGGAAATTCAACATTAACGTTTTTTAAATTATGGCCCGATGCTTTTTTTATCGATAAAAATTTGCCGTTGCCTTCCCTCCTTTTTTCTGGAATCGCAATTTCCTTGCTGCCGTTTAGGTAAGAAGTAGTCAGCGTTTGCTGCAACATCAGTTCCTGCGGTGTGCCTTGCGCAACCACTGTTCCGCCGTGAACACCGGCTGCCGGACCCATATCAATCACGTAATCGGCTTCTAAAATCATTTCCTTATCGTGCTCCACCACCAAAACGGTGTTGCCCAGATCGCGCAGGTTTTTTAAAGCATGGATCAAACGGTCGTTATCGCGTTGGTGCAGGCCAATGCTCGGCTCATCCAAAATATACATCACGTTCATCAACTGCGAACCAATTTGCGTTGCTAAACGAATGCGTTGCGCTTCTCCGCCCGAAAGTGTCCGCGCCGTACGGTCCAACGTTAAATAACTTAAACCAACATCCAGCAAAAAACCGATGCGGGCACGTATTTCTTTTAAAATTTCTTTGGCGATGATGTTTTGCCGCTCGCTCAAACGGTCTTCAATCCCTACAAACCAATTGCTGAGGGCAACAATATCCATGTTGGCCAGCTCGAAGATATTCTTGCCGTCAACCTTAAAGTTCAACGATTCTTTTTTAAGGCGCGCGCCGTTGCATTCCGGGCAAATTTTTACGGTCCGGTAATTGTCCAGATCGTCGCCCTGGTCTTCGGTTTTGCGTTCCTGCTGCTCTTCCAGCATTTTGATGATGCCGTCAAAATTGATCTGGTAATTTTGTACGTTGTATTTATTATATTCCACGGGAACTGTAATCATATCCGGAGAACCGTTTAAAATGATTTTTAAAATTTCCGGAGAGAGTTTTTCAATCGGCGTGGCTAATGAGAACTCGTGCTTTTTGCCCAGCGCTTTTAAAACCTGGAACATCCACGTTTCGCGGTATTCGCCCAGCGGAGCCAAACCGCCGTTTAAAATGCTGAGTTTTTTATCAGGAATGACAGAATCTTCATCCACTTCGGAAATATAACCCAAACCATCGCAGCGCGGACAAGCACCATAAGGCGAATTGAACGAGAACGTGTTAGGCTGAGGTTCGTCATATGAAATCCCGGAAACCGGATCCATTAAAAACTTGCTGAAATAAGAAACCTGGTTTTGCTGATCGGCCACGCGGATAATGCCTTTTGCTACTTTTAAAGCCGTTTGGATGGAAGTGTGCAGCCGTTTTTCATCTTTTTCGGTAATTACCAAACGGTCAACCACAATATCAATATCGTGGATTTTGTAGCGGTCAACCTGCATTTTTGGTTCCACGTCCTGTATCGCGCCATCCACCCAAACTTTTAGATAACCTTGCTTGCGTATCTGCTCAAACAATTCGCGGTAATGGCCTTTTCTTGCTTTGATAACCGGCGCTAAAATGTTGATGGGCTGACCGTTGTACCTTTCGAAAATGGTTTTGTAAATCTGGTCTTCCGATAAACGCTCCATCTTTTCGCCGGTAACATACGAATACGCATCGCCGGTACGGGCAAAAAGCAAACGCATAAAATCGTAAATCTCGGTAATGGTGCCAACAGTTGAGCGTGGATTTTTACTTGTGGTTTTTTGTTCGATGGCGATAACCGGACTTAATCCCGAAACTTTATCCACATCCGGCCGCTCCATACCGCCCATAAACTGGCGCGAGTAGGCCGAAAAAGTTTCCATATAGCGGCGTTGTCCTTCGGCATAAATCGTATCAAAAGCCAGGGAAGATTTACCGCTGCCGCTCAATCCGGTGATAACAACCAACTGGTTGCGCGGAAAAGAAATATCAATATTTTTTAGATTATGCACCCGGGCACCGTAAACTTCCACCTCACTTTGCTCGCCCAGATCAATCGTTTTTTCAGTCATGTTTAATTTTAGAAAATGATTTTATTAAAAGCTTTTTGCGAACCTTGTTTAATGAAACAGATGCTTCTTTTACCACCTAAAAATTAGGGTGCTAAAAGAAGCATCCAAAAACCGAAACAATTTTGCCTTAATAAATTTTTGTTTATCCGGCTGCAAAAATAAGCAAAAAAGGCCGTCCAAAAATATGGACAGCTTTTTTGCTTTGTGCTCCTTGTGGGTTTTCTATTAATTGAATGCGATGTAATCCGGGTCGGTGTATTTGTACCCGTAATCGTTCGGCTTGGTGATGATTTGCTTCACGGCAACCAAATCGTAAATGTAGCGTCCGGTTTCGTGGTTTAAGTGCATCCGAAAGTAGTTCCGTTTTTTCTGCACACGCATTTGTTTGGCCAATTTAATCGAACCGGTGTTGTAAGCGGCGGCAACCAGCGTCCAGTTATGAAACTCGTCATACAGTTCGCGCAGATAAATGCAGGCGGCCACGGTAGATTTTTTCAGGTTGAGGCGTTCATCTTTAGAAGAATTGACTTTCAAGCCGTAAGTGCGCGCCGTGCCGGGCATAAACTGCCACAAACCTTTTGCGCCTCTTGGCGAAACGCCTTGTTCTAAGCTCGATTCTACCACCGGGATGTATTTGAAATCATCCGGGATGCCGTAAACTTTCAGGATCGGCTCGATTACTTTGAATAGTTTTGCTGCGCGGAAGTGCAGCAAGTTGGTCTGCAGTTTTTTAAAGCTGTGTTCTTTTAACGAATGTTTCAATTTTACGGCCACTTTCGGGTCTTTCATCGGAACGGCTTCATTGGCAAAATTTAACTCGTTGGAAGCTTCGGAAACATCGGCAACGGTTACATCATTGTCGCCTTTTGGTTCTGCTTTTGCTACTGTTTTTTTTAGCGTTGTACTGTAGATAAACAACTTTGACATGACAAACAGCACCACGATTACGGAGCACGTAATTAAGTGTTTTTTGTACATCATTCTTTTTGGTTTTAGTTATAAAATACGGGTTAACGCCGGCAAAGATAGAGATATAATTCAGATTGTCAAACACTTACAAAAGAGCCTTCAAAAACCGCTGTAATTATAGCCGAAAATACAGTTCAAAAACCAATGATAAATACCTGTAATAAAACCGATTGATTTGCCGGAACAGGCTGAATAAGCTACCTTTGATGCCCCGGCGAAAAAACCGGATAATCAGTAAAAAATGGCTTACAAAAAACAAGGGAACAGTCGTGATGACAAATCCGCCGGACGAAACAGAATGACTGGCAAACCAACTTCGGGCAGTAATTTTTCTTCTTCGGCAAGAAATGAAAGGCCGGCAGGCGAAGGCAGTTTCCGGAAAAAACCTTCCGCTTTCGGAGGGCCACGAAAAACATTTGGCAGTGCAAAAGAAGCACCGGCCGAAAAACGTTTTGGCCGGCCATCCGAGGAAAACAACCGGTTTAAAAGCCGCGGCGAAGGCAATGCTTCTTTTACCAGCAAAAAATCAGCAGAAGATAAACCTTTCCGCAAAAGCAATACCGAAGGAAAACCTTTTGAAAAGCGTGGTTTTTCTTCTTCCAGACCATCTTTCGCACCACGTGGCAACAAACCTTTTAAAAGCAGAAATGCAGAAGGTTTTAATGAAGGCGGACGATCAGCAGACCGGCCGTACAAAAGCAGCAATTCTGACGGCAGGCCGTACCAAAAAGATTTTATGGGAAAAGAAAAACGTTATGTAAGAAACGACAGTGCCGTCGGCGGGGCTGATGATAAAAAAATTATGCGTTCGCGCAATAAACCGGCGGATGGCAGCGGAAGCAGCAGCAATAATAAAGACAAAGGACTCATCCGCTTGAACCGTTACATCGCCAACGCTGGTATTTGTTCGCGACGAAAAGCGGACGAATTGATCGAAGCCGGCGTGGTTTCGGTTAACGGCGAAGTGGTATCAGAACTGGGCGCAAAAATTGACCCGATAAAAGATGTCATCCGCTACAACGGTGAAACATTGAAGCGTGAGAAAAATGTTTACGTGCTGCTGAACAAACCAAAAGATTACATCACCACCACCGATGACCCGCAGGAACGAAGAACGGTGATGCATTTGGTGGAAAAAGCAAGCCGCGAACGCATTTATCCGGTTGGCCGTTTGGACCGAAATACGACCGGACTTTTGCTGATGACCAACGACGGCGAACTGGCCGATAAACTTTCTCACCCAAGAAATAGCATCACCAAAATTTATAATGTTGAACTGGACAAAAGCTTAACGCAAGGCGATTTGAACAAGATTGCTTTTGGCTTGGAACTGGAAGATGGTTTGATCAAACCAGATGCCGTAAGTTATGTAACCGGTGGCAGCAAACGCGAAGTGGGCATCCAAATCCACAGCGGAAAAAACCGTATTGTTCGTCGCATTTTTGAACATCTGGGTTACGAAATCGTGAAGTTAGACCGTGTAATTTATGGTAACCTCACTAAAAAAGATTTAACCAGAGGTCGTTGGCGCTATCTGGAAGAAAAAGAAATTATCCAGTTGAAACATCTGATCAAATAAAAATACCGGCCGCTTCTGTTCAAACCAAAGCGGCTTTTTTTGTGTATGTTTGGGCATCAACCTTTATTTTTCAACATGAAACCAAAACCAATAACCCGGTTATTTGCCTTGATGCTTGCTTTATTAATGCCACTGTTTTTGCAGGCACAAAAAAAGCAAGGCTCGCGCTATTACCATTTGCTCATCGGCACTTACACCAACGGCACCAGCAAGGGCATTTATGTTTACAAGTTTGATACGCAAACGGGTAAAGTTGCTTTGGAACAGGTTGCGGAAGGCGTAAAAGACCCTTCGTACCTGGCGGTTTCTGCCAACAAAAAGTTTGTTTATGCTGTAAATGAAAGCCACAACCCGAAAGGCGACAGCGTGAGCGCGTTTAAATTCGACGACCGCAGCGGCAAACTTACTCTCATCAATGCATTACCGTCTTATGGCAATGACCCGTGTTATGTAAGTGTTGATAAAAACAACAAAAATTTATTTGTTGCCAATTACTCCAGCGGTAATTTAACTGTTTATGGTTTAAAAACTGATGGCAGTATTGCCGATACTTTGCAAACCATCCAGCATACCGGCGGCAGTGTGGATGCCACGCGCCAGAAAACGCCGCATGTGCACGCCGTCATTTTATCTCCAGATGAAAAGTATTTGATAGCCGATGATTTGGGCACGGATAAGGTTTACGAGTACACTTATCAACCTAACGCTAAAAAACCTTTGAAACCGGCGGCACAAGCTACGGTTACGGTTGACCCGGCCAGCGGGCCACGGCATTTAATTTTTACTAAAAATGCGAACCATGCTTATTTGGTGCAGGAAATCAGCGCAAAGATTAGGGTTTTTAATTATGCCAACGAAAAACTGGTTTCGATACAAAACATTGACATGGAAACGCCGGATTTTAAAGGCGTAAACGGGGCAGCGGACATCCATTTATCGCCGGATGAAAACTTTTTATACGCTTCCAACCGCGGCGAAGCAAACGATTTGGTTGTTTACAAAGTGAACAAAACAACCGGGAAACTGACTTTCGTTCAGCGGCAATCCACTTTTGGCAATGCGCCACGCAATTTTGCGATTGACCCGACCGGGAATTTTTTATTAGCGGCCAATCAAAATACCGATGATGTTTACACTTTCAAAATCAACAAAACGACCGGCAAATTAAGCCGCCTTGGCGAAAAATTGGCAATCAGCCACCCGGTTTGTTTAAAGTTTGTGGCGATGCGGTAAGCCAAGATTTTTACCCGGTAAAAGAAGCATTTGGGGAAAAGGCTCGGATTGTTGCGGAAAGTTTTCCTCATTGATCCGGGCCTTTCTGTTTCACTGTTGCTTCAACTTCCTGCAAAAACCAATTGGCGCAATTATGGCAAGGCAGCAGTAAACCAAAAAATTGAAAACAAACGATCAGGGGATTTCCAACACGGCCAGTTTAGACGAAAACTGTTTTTGGGAACTCAATTTGTACACTGGCCTGCTGCATTGGTCGGACGGGATGTGCCAGTTGCTCGGCCTCCAAAAACCGTACACGCCAACTTTAGCGCAATTGATGCAGTATTTCGGGCCGGAACAAAACATCCGCACCGCTTTTAGCCGCGCCATCCATCAGGGAACCCCTTTCCAACTGCAACTGCCTTCGCTTACGGACAATGATAAAGTGATTTTAATTTGTACCACTGGTTTTCCGGTTTATGATGATTACGGAAAATGTATCGCCATAAAAGGAACTTTGCAAACGGAAACACAAGCGGAAAACCCATCAAACCCTTTGCAAATTGCGTCCGAAAAAACGGAAACACAACAAATAATGCTGGACAATTTTGCCCGCATTGTTTCGCACAATTTGCGTTCGCATACGGCAAACCTGCAAATGGTAATCGAATCCGTTCAAAATAAAACCATTTGCGGCGATATGCAGGAGTTGATCGGCAGCATCAAAACCATCAGCCAAAACCTTAACCAAACCGTTGGCTACCTCAATACGCTGACTAAAATTTAAACCGACATACTTCTTTTATCCACCTAAAACCAATGCCGAACCTTAAAACCATTGCTGTTGTTGATGATGACCCGATTTATATCCAAGCCCTAAATAATTTGTTTACAAGCTGGAAGATCACAAATCCGGTTTTATTTTTTGAGAACGGAAAAGAAGCCCTGGATTTTATACGGGTAAAAGAAGCATCGGCCTTGCCGGATATTTTGCTGCTGGATTTGAACATGCCGGTGATGAACGGCTGGGCTTTTATGGAAAACTTTGCAACGGTTGCGCCACATCTCAACAAAAACATCCGCATTTATTTGGTTACTTCTTCCATTTGGGAAGAAGACAGCAAACGCGCCGAAAAAAACCCGCATATCAAAGAACTGATCGTTAAGCCCATCCTTCAAAAAAAGTTCAGGGAAATTTTGGCGGGTTAAAAGAAGCATGGCCCGAAATGCAGCTTTTTAAACCGCTGTTGTTTTAAAAGCAGATTTGTTACTTTTGATGCTGTTTATGATCAAACGTCCGAAGCTTCTTTTACCGGTACTTTTTTTGCTGATGCTTTGCTGCGCTTTTTATTCCTGCAAAAAAGACGGGCAGAGTTCGGTCAGTTCTTTTCTGACGCAAAGCGTTTGGAACCTGGCTATAACGCAGCGTTTTAAATATGTTAACCAGGCTTTGGTCAAAACGGATACGGTTAACATCGGTTGTGCCTTGGACCAAAAATTGACTTTTCGCAAAGACAACACATTTACTTTTACCAACTACAATTGCAAAACCGGAAACCTGAACGGCAACTGGAGTTTTAGCCCGGACTTGTTGTATTTGAATACCGACCAAAGCATCACCAAAAATTCAAAAGGCATACAAAACCCGGCGCATATTATCAACCTCGGCCAGTACTCTTTGATTTTTGATGCCGACGATGTTTATGTTTACGGAAATCAAAATACTTATTACAAAAAAACCGATACGGTTGTGGTTTACCGGTATGGTTTTATACACAGCAAGTAAATTGCCTTTAACCCCGAAATAATGGCTGCAACAACCGATCCTGCCCCAACCGTTAAAAAGCGCATCGCCATTTTTGCTTCCGGTTCCGGCTCCAACGCCCAAAAAATTATGGAGCATTTTAAAAAGAACCCGCTGGCCGAAGTTACGCTTGTTTTGACCAACAACCCCGAAGCTTACGTGTTGCAGCGTGCCGATAATTTTGAAATCCCGGCGCATGTTTTTAACCGCCGTACTTTTTACCAGAGCGATGAAATCCTGAAACTGCTGCAAAATTTAAACATTGATTTGGTTGTGCTGGCCGGTTTTTTGTGGCTGGTTCCGCAAAACTTGTTGGATGCTTTTCCAGGCCGCATTATCAATATCCATCCGGCTTTGTTGCCTGCTTTTGGCGGAAAAGGCATGTACGGCGATTATGTGCACCAGGCCGTTTTGATTGCGGGAGAAAAAGAATCGGGCATTACCATCCATTATGTCAACGAACATTTTGACAAAGGCGAAATCATCCAGCAGTTCCGTTTTAAAATCGAACCGAACGACCAGTTGGAAAACATCCGCTTTAAAATCCAGCAGTTGGAGCATCAACACTATCCAAAAGTGATTGAGCAGGTGCTGAAGAAACTGAAGTGATACTGTTTTTAGGGTGGTAAAAACAGTATGGATGGGGGAAATTAATCCGCCAGTTTTGAGTAAATTTGGGTTAGAAAACCCAATCAACATTATGAAAGTTTTAGTAGAAATCCCGGATAACGAAGCTTCTTTTGGCATGAAAGTATTGCAAAGCCTTTCTTTTGTCAAAAGAGCAAAGCCGATGTCTGCCGCGAAAGTGGCGCTTTGGGAAGATTTAAAAGCAGCGGCGGATGAAGTGCGTTTGCACAAACAAGGGAAAATCAAACTAAAAACTGCCCAAGAGCTTTTGGATGAGTTATAGCATTATCCCGACGAACGGTTTTGAAAAAACTAAAGTGATACTGTTTTTAGGGTGGTAAAAACAGTATGGATAGGAAAAATGATTTCGGTATTATTAAGCGCTTGTTTAAATTTTGTTTGGAAAAAAAGCCGATACTTCTTTTACCACATAAAATTTAGTGTCCGCGTTCGATTTTGATAAACCAAAAACTAAATGTTCACCAATTTTTATATGGTAAAAGAAGCATTCAAAATTTAAACCGAATTTTCAAATTAAATGACAAAAGAATGAAATGCAATAACCAATCTTCATTATACCTTTGCTTAACACCGTTAAATGATTTAGTGTTGTAAAACAAATGGGAAGCAAAGACAGGATATTGCGTTTAAAAGAAGAAACCAGGATCAACATTTTGGATGCCGCCCTTCAGATTGTAAAAGACGAAGGATGGCAGGCTTTAAGCATGCGCAAAATTGCTGACGTGATTGAATATACGGCGCCTATCATTTACGAATATTTTTCGAGCAAAGACGCGATATTGCTGGAACTGACCCGAAAAGGTTATTTACTGTTGTCAAGAGCGTTGCAGGAGGCAAAGGGCAAGTATCAGTTGCCCGCCGAACAACTTGAGGCCATGTGGCTGGCTTATTGGAACTTTGCTTTTGCAAACAAAGAACTTTACCAGTTGATGTTTGGTGTTTCTACAAATTGCTGCTGTCAGTTATCCAATAAATTGGACGAGGCCGATATGCCCTGGAACCTTTTTAGCAAAGTAATTGGCGATTTGATGAAGATTGAAGACATGAAATCAGATGTGATTTGCACAAAATATTATACTTTTTGGTCTATCGTTCATGGCCTTGTTTCTATCAATTTACTTGGGCGTAACTCGTCTGAAGATATTAACCGACAGGTACTTAAAGATGCAATTACCGGCGTTATAAATTCGATAACGGCATAATTTTTTTGGTTTTTAAATTACACGGTTAGACTATTTAACATTGTTAAACAATCTGACTTAAAGAAAATAAACAAACAATATAATACAATGAAAACAAACCTCCAGCACTTGTACGATGTACTTAACGCTGTTAGAAAATTTAATGACCTTAAAACAGCTTTCTGGTACATTACTATTATTGGCACTTTCCTAATCGTCAAAATAATGCGCCTACTTAATTATTAACCCCAACCAAAACCCTGTTCAATTTCAAGCTACACTTATAAACTCTACTACCATGGCAAAAACAATCCTCATGAAAAACCTCCTTTTAGCACTTGTTGCACTCACATTATATAGTTGTTCTTCAAAACCACCCACTGCCGCTGCACCGCCGCCACCTTCTTTGCCGGTAGCAAGCGTTGTATCCGGAACCCAAACTACTTACCAGGAATATCCTGCCGCTGTAGAAGGAACGGTTAATGTAGAAGTGCGCCCGCAAGTAAGCGGTGCTTTAGATAAAGTATTTGTTGACGAAGGCGCTTTTGTAAAAGCCGGGCAACCCCTTTTTAAAATTAACGAGCAGCCTTATCGTGCAGCCTTAAACAATGCACTGGCCAATTTACATGCAGCCGAAGCGGCACAAGGCAACGCACAAATCGAGGTTGATAAACTTACGCCGCTTGTGGCAAACAAGGTAGTATCGGCCTACCAGTTAAAAACGGCAAAAGCCGCTTTCCAGGTTGCAAAAGCGAATATAGAATCGGCAAAAGCGAATGTTTCTACAGCGCAGATTAACTTAGGTTACACGCTGATAAAAGCACCGGTAAGCGGATATATTGGCCGATTGTTAAAAAAACAGGGAAGCTTAGTTTCACCTCAGGATGCTGAAGCTTTAACCCAGTTATCAGACGTGCATAACGTGCATGTTTACTTTGCTTTAGGCGAAAAGGATTTTGTATCTTTTAAAGAACAATATCCTGGCGAAACCTTGAAAGATAAGCTGAAACGGCTGCCGCCTGTATCATTATTACTGGCTGATGGCAGCGAATATGCCAGACAAGGAAAAATTGATGTAATAGATGGCCAGTTTGATAAAACAACCGGCGCGATTACAGTCAGGGCGAGTTTTTCCAATCCGCAGGGTTTGCTTCGAGCCGGCAACACGGGTAAAGTGCGTTTGAGCCTTCAGCATACAGATGCTATCATCATACCCGAATCTGCTACAATCGAAATGCAGGACAAGGTATTTGTTTTTGCCCTTGCCGATAGCAATAAGGTTAAAAAACTACCGATTACCATCGTTGGAAAAAGCGGGACCAACTACTTGGTTAAAGATGGCATTAAAGCTGGCGACCAGATCGTACTAAGCGGCATTGACCATTTGCAGGAAGGTACGGTGATCCACCCGGAAAAAACGGCCGATAAGGTGGCAGCCGTAGCAAAAAATTAATCATAAAACTACTTAAACTGTATCCCCATGTTCCAAAAATTTATAGATAGGCCCGTGCTTTCCACCGTGATCTCCATATTATTGGTGATCCTTGGCGTGCTTGGCCTGACCAAACTTCCTTTACAACAATTCCCGGACATTGCACCACCGGCGGTACTGGTTGCTGCGGTTTATCCCGGTGCAAATGCCGAAACTGTGCTGCGCTCGGTTGCGCCATCACTTGAAGAATCCATCAACGGGGTAGAAAACATGAGCTATATGAGCTCAACTGCCAGTAATGACGGGACATTGGCGATCATGGTTTACTTTAAACAAGGCACCAACCCTGACCAGGCCGCGGTAAACGTACAAAACCGGGTAACCCAGGCTACCAGCCAGTTGCCTGCGGAAGTGGTACAACAAGGCATAACCACGACCAAGCAACAAAACAGTTTTATCGGGGCAATCGGGATCTACACGGAAGACCCTAAAAAATATGATGAAACCTTTGTGGCCAATTATGCCCAGATCAATATTATCCCTGAAATAAAACGGATCCCGGGGATTGGTTCGGCAAGCATTTTTGGTGGTGTTAAAGATTATTCGATGCGGGTTTGGCTCAACCCTGGCCAAATGGCAGCTTATAAAATAACCCCGGCCGAAGTGATGGCTGCCATACAGGACAAAAACCTGGAAGCGGCACCGGGGAAATTAGGCGAAAGAAGCAAAGAGGTTTTTGAATACGTAATCAAATACAAAGGCAAATTAACCAAACCTGAGGAATATAAAAACATTGCCATCCGCGCCAATGCAGATGGATCGGTGCTGCATTTAAAGGACGTGGCACGTGTTGAACTTGGCTCCTATTCCTACACCAGCAGCACCCGTTTGAATGGTAAAAGTGGCATTGTTATCGGACTGATACAACTGGCAGGCTCTAATGCCAATGAAATACAAATTGCGGTAGATAAAGTAATGGAAAAAGCCGCCAAAGATTTTCCGGCCGGTATTAAATACAATCAGTTTTACCGCACAAAAACCTCGTTGGATGAATCCATCACGCAGGTTGAGCATACGCTGATCGAAGCTTTTATACTGGTTTTTATTGTGGTGTTTGTTTTTTTGCAGGATTTTCGGTCAACCTTAATTCCGGCCATCGCAGTCCCGGTAGCTATTTTGGGCACCTTCTTTTTTATGAACCTGTTTGGGTTCTCCATCAATTTGCTTACGCTGTTTGCCCTGGTGCTTGCCATCGGTATTGTGGTGGATGATGCCATTGTTGTTGTAGAGGCTGTACACGCCAAAATGGAGCATGAACACCTGGTACCAAAAGCGGCCACAACCAAAGCGATGCACGAAATCACCGGTGCCATTATATCCATCACGATGGTGATGGCAGCAGTGTTTTTACCGGTAGGTTTTATGACCGGTTCTACCGGGATATTTTACAGGCAGTTTGCCTTTACCATGTCAATAGCGATCGTTATTTCGGCAGTAAACGCGTTAACTTTAAGCCCGGCCCTGGCAGCTTTATTTCTCAAAAGCAATCATCCCAAAGAAGGCGAAGCTGTAGCTAAAAAAAACTTTAAAGAAAAATTCTATGCCGGTTTCAACAGCAGTTTTAATATGATTACCAACAGGTATGCAGGTGGCTTAAAATTCCTGATCGGCCATAAATGGATCAGTATGGGCGGCCTTGCCTTAATCGTTGTTGCTACTGTTTATCTGGTCAGCACAACCAAATCGGGCTTTATCCCAACGGAAGACCAGGGTTTTGTGGCCATTTCCGTTTCCACACCTTCCGGAACTTCACTCGATGGCACCACAAAAATGCTTAACCGGGCCGAAACCGAGCTTAGTGCACTGCCGTCAGCAAGGTTTGTTACGGCTATATCCGGCTTCAACTTGTTAACCGCGTCCAACAGCCCTTCCTCGGCAGTAATTTTTGTATTGTTAAAACCCAATGAAGACCGGGGCGCAGTAAAAGACATTAATGCCATACAAGATATAATCCGGGGGAAATTAGGCGCGATCACCCAAGGCAGTTTCTTCGTGTTCAGCTTCCCGACGGTTCCCGGTTTTAGCAATGTTGAAGCATTGGACGTGGTATTGCAGGACAAAACAGGCGGCAAGCTGGATAAATTCAGCGGAGTGGCCGGCAACTTTATTGGCAAGCTGATGGCCAAACCGGCAATTGCTTTTGCGTTTACTTCTTTTAAGGCAGATTACCCGCAATTACAATTAGACGTTGATGATGAAAAGGCCAATCAATTAGGCGTAAATGTTAAAGACATTTTATCAACCATGCAAGCCTATTTTGGCAGTGCGCAGGCATCGGATTTTAACCGTTTCGGAAAATATTACCGGGTGGTAGTTCAGGCAGATATTGCCGACCGGACCGATCCGGCTTCCATTGACCGTGTATTTGTAAAAAACAAAACAGGCGAAATGGTCCCCATCAACACATTGGTAAAGCTAACCAGGGTTTATGGTTCAGAAACCGCTTCCCGTTACAACCTGTTCAACTCAATTGAAATCAATGCCATCCCGAAACCGGGCTACAGTTCCGGTGATGCCATTAAAGCGATCGAAGAAACAGCCAAAGAGCAACTGCCGTCCGGTTTTGCCTATGAGTTTTCCGGCCAAACACGTGAAGAAATTTCATCCGGCGGGCAATCGGCCATTGTGTTTATGCTGTGCCTGGTATTTGTATATTTCTTGCTATCCGCCCAGTACGAAAGCTACCTTTTGCCTTTAGCAGTCATCCTGTCCATTCCTACGGGTATTTTCGGCGTGTTTGCCGTATTAGGTTTAACCGGCATAGAAAACAACATTTATGTACAGGTAGCCCTGATCATGTTGATTGGCCTGCTTGCTAAAAATGCCATTTTGATTGTTGAATTTGCCGTTCAGCGGCGCAAAGCAGGCAACGGGTTGGTTGATTCGGCCATTGAAGCAGCAAGGTTAAGGCTGCGGCCAATCATCATGACTTCCCTCGCTTTCGTTTTCGGTTTATTCCCGATGAGCATTGCAACCGGCCCGTCTGCCCAAGGCAACCACTCTATCAGTATCGGTGCCGCCGGCGGGATGGTTTCCGGCGTAGTGTTGGGTTTGTTCATCATCCCGGTGCTGTTTGTGATCTTTCAGGGATTGCAGGAAAAAATCACCGGTTTGCC
Organism: Mucilaginibacter sp.; assembly: GCF_041088075.1. Lineage (GTDB taxonomy): Bacteria > Bacteroidota > Bacteroidia > Sphingobacteriales > Sphingobacteriaceae > Mucilaginibacter_A. The sequence goes on from NZ_JBGCVY010000035.1 coordinate 25,582, forward strand.
CTTGGCCGTATTAAACCGGGACGATCAGCATGACCATCAACAGAAAGTTGACAACCAGGAACTTGAACTACAGAATAATTAATCAAAAGCCAGTTTAAATTTTTGTTCAACTTATCTCGATGCTTCTTTTATCCACCTAAAATTGTAATGGCCCTATGCTGTTGATAAGTGTTGGACACCAATTTTACAGGCATAAAAGAAGCATCATCAATATTTATTAAAATCAATTCAGGGCCTGTTTAAATTAATATCAGATCCTTCGACAAGTTCAGGATTAAAAAATGCAGTGCTTCTTTTACCCTATAAAAATTGGTGTCCGCATCAATTTTTATAGATCAAAAAACTAATTACTTACCATTTTTTAGGTGATAAAAGAAGCATCATCAATACTTATAAAATTAGTTTAAACAAGCGCCAAGCTCATTCCTAAACAATTAACAAAATGAAACGATCTATAATTTACTACACTTTTGCATTGCTGCTTGCCTTTTTGAGTGCCTGCAAAGTATCAAAAGATGTGGTTGCACCAAAAGCGGAACTGCCCGAAAATTTCAGGAGCGCTGCAACAACAACTCCTGCCGATACTGCCAGCGTGGCCGATATCCAATGGAAAAACTTTTTTACCGATACTGTTTTGCAAAAGCTGATTGACAGTGCCGTCATCCGAAATTACGACATGCTCATCGCCGTAAAAAACATAGATGAAGCACAGTTGCTGTTTAAACAGGTAAAATGGAATTATGTGCCTGTAGTCAGCTTAAATGTTACCGCCAACAGCAACCGCCCTTCCAACAACAGTTTGACCGGGCTGAGCATTGCGCAATACAATATTGGCACAAAACACATCGAGGATTATTCTGCTAATTTGGCGCTTTCATGGGAAGCAGATATTTGGGGCAGGATCCGGAACCAGCAAAAAGGCGCGCTCGCAACTTATTTGCAAACATCGGAAGCGAGGAAAGCAATACAAACCAACCTGGTGGCCAATGTATCGCAAGGATATTATAATTTGCTGATGTTGGACGCGCAGTTGGACATCGCACAAAAAAATGTGCGGCTGAACGATAGCACACTCACCATCATTAAGTTGCAGTACGATGCCGGGCAAGTTACTTTATTAGCGGTTCAACAGGCAGAAGCACAAAAATTAGTTGCTGCGGAATTGATCCCCCAGTTTGAAAAAAACATTACCGTGCAGGAAAACGCTTTGCGCATTTTGACCGGCAGGTTGCCTGATCAAATTGTTCGGAATTCAAACCTCAACCAGCTAACCTTGCCAGAAAATATCGGAACGGGCCTGCCATCGGCCATTTTAAGCCGCAGGCCCGATGTTAAAAGTGCAGAACTTGCTTTGGCAATTGCCAACAGTAATGTCGGGATTACGAAAGCAAATATGTACCCGGCCTTGCAGATAACGGCAAACGGCGGCATCAATTCTTTTAGGGCCAGCAACTGGTTCAATGTGCCTGCGTCCTTGTTTGGAATAGTTGCCGGAGGTGTTGCCCAACCGCTTTTGAATCATAAACGGTTGAAAACGGATTACTTGGTTGCGAAGGTTGACAGGGAAAAAACCGTATTGCAGTTCCGGCAATCCGTGTTGAATGCTGTTGGCGAAGTAGCAGATGCACTGGTAACCATTGATAAACTAAAATCACAGCAGGCCATCGCCATGAGCAGGGTGAACACGCTGCAGCAGGCAACCAAAAACGCCAACCTGTTATTTAAAAACGGGCTGGCAACTTATTTAGAAGTAATTACTGCACAAGGAAACGTGCTGCAAAGTGAGCTGGAACTTGCTTCGATAAAACGCGACGAACTGAATGCCGTTTCCGAGCTGTATAGGTCATTAGGCGGTGGTTGGAGATAATCAAAATACATTTAGGGCCTGTTTAAATTTACACCTAAAAAAATAACTATGCTTCTTTTGGCACATAAAAGTTTGTACCTGTACTTCAGTTTAAAAAAATAAAAAGCTTTATTGTTTTTTACTAGGTAAAAGAAGCATGGAAAATAATTCGGCTAAAATTAAACAGGCTTTTAAAAGGAAAAACAGCCCTGCCTGCCACTGACGTTAAAATGACTGTATATTTAACTGATTTTTATTTTTTTAATGATGATTCCCTAATGAGCAACTGTGCCGGTAAAACAATCTGGTTTTGAGGGTTTGGTTTATCATCCTTTTCAGGATTAAGTTTCTCTAATAGTATTGAAATTAAATGATCGGATAATTCTTTCATTGGCTGGGCAACAGCAGTTATCGAAGGGTTAAAAACTTTAAAAAACTCATGGTCGTCAAAAGCGATAACTGCAATATCTTCCGGAATCCTGATTTTTAAATTCCTCAGTGTTTCAAATCCTTTTACAGCCAAATAATTGGTGGCAAACAAAACGGCGTCAATAGCTTTATTAGCTAAAAAAAACGCAGTAAACTGATCTGTAACTTTTTTTATATCCAGCTTAAACGGAATTTTTAAAATATATTTCGGAAGTTTAAACTCATCCATTGCCAGTTCATAACCCCTCAAACGTTCATTCATTTGTGTCTGGCCGGAATCCAAGGTAATAAAAGCAATATGCTTAAAATCCTGGTCCTGAAAATGTTTTATAGCCTCGTAAGTACCTTTAAAATTATCGATGATAACATAATCTGTACTTAGTTTAGGGAAAAAGCGGTCAAAAAGCACAAATGGCAAATCCTCCTGAAGCAACTGTTTCAGCTCTTTTTCAAGTCCTTTTGGCGGGGTGATAATATATCCGTCAACATTTCGGCTTTTAAATAACTGGATTAATTCCCTTGTTTTTTCGAGGTTATCTTCTGTACTGCAATAAATTATTTTATAGCCTTTTTGGTAAGCACTTTCTTCAATCAGGCGGGCAATACCGGCAAAAAAAGAATCGGCAATATCTTCTACAAACAAGGCAATAATTTTGGTCTTTCCTGTCCGCAGGCTTTGGGCAAACTGGTTAGGATGATAGTTTTTCTCCTTCATAAAGTCGTTAACTTTAGTTATGAGTTTATCACTGATCCGCATTTCCTTAGCCTTGCCGTTCAAGATAAAGGAAACGGTTGTTATGGAAATATTGAGTTGCTGCGCAATATCTTTAATCGATATCTTTTTCTTCATTAGTAGGGTTTATATCCTGTTCAGCCGGTTTTGACAATGATGCAAAAACCATGCAGGTAAAGGATTACTGCTTAAAGCATAAATCCATATGCTTCTTTTATCCCCTTAAAATTGGTGCCTTAATTCAAATACCGTTAAAGGTTTCAGGCTTAATGATTTTATGGTGATAAAAGAAGCATGACAGATACATCAGGCAAATTAAACAGCTATTAATTTATCGTATCTGGCGGCGCCGGATGAGCCGGGTCATACACGGCAACCGCTACACGCGAATCGGCGCAGCCATAATATAAAAACCATTTCTTTTGAAAGTAAACCATTCCTTCGATAAACACAGTGCCGTTTACATATTGGCCGCTTTTTTCAAATGCCTCCATCGGGCGTAAAAAAGGTACATCCAAACGTGTTATGGGTTTTGACGGATCGCTTTTATCAAACAAAGCCTGGCCGGCACAGTAAGAGTTTGCATTGAAACGCTTGTCGCCGTCGTCTCCGGCTTTGTTTTTACCATTGTAAAACAGGATAACCCCTTTATCCGTCAACAAAGCAGGCGGCCCGCATTCGGTCAGTTCGCTATCGAAATAGCCTTTTCTGGGCGAGATCAGTTGCTTTAGCGTCCCGTCCTGGTTTGTTACCGGTTCCCAATCAACCAAGTTGGCAGAAGTTGCCGCATATACGTGTAATTCTCCCCAGTACATCCAGTACTTCCCGTTAATTTTGGTGACAACCTGTTTGCCGTTAACCAGTTTTGTTAAGATGGAAGCTGATTTATGCGGAATGTTGAGGAACTTTCCGCCAAAAGCATCTTCAAAAATAGGCCCGTGCTTAGTCCAGTTTTTCAAGTCCTTTGAAGTTGCCACGCCAAGCCTTGGGGTTTCCCGGTTCCATTGGGTGTAAAACAGAACGTAGGTTCCGTCTTCTGTAACGGCAACCCGTGGGTCTTCGCAGCCACCGGGCCATTCGTACTTTTTCTGATCATCGTTTGCCGGGTAAAAAACCGGTGTTTTGCTCCTTTTGAAATGAAAACCATCATTACTTTCGGCATAACCTAACCTGGAAGTACGGAAACCGATGCCAACGCCCGATTTGTCTTCGGCACGGTATAAAACCACAACTTTACCATTGATAATTGCTGCTGCCGGGTTAAAAGTATCGTTGGATTCCCAGGCAACGGCTTTTTTCAGGATCGGGTCCATAAACATGGCGCCGGGATCAGGGGAGATTATCGGGTTTATGCCGGC
>NZ_JBGCVY010000036.1:0-7723 GCF_041088075.1 Mucilaginibacter sp.
TTATTTGAAGAACAACCTCCGAATAAAATTACATTCAACAATACAGTAATTTTCAATATAGATGTCTTTATCATTGTATCATAAAAATCACTAACTTTTCTTGATATCTCGTTTACATTTCTGTTTATTCAATTTAATTGAAAGAAATTTGCATATTAAATCTACATTTTCAATGCGATTGCTCCTGTTGTTACGAGGTGCTTTATGATTTTTTTGTCTGGTAAAACTTCCAAAATATAAACAATATGTTCTACATTGAATCTGTAATAATTCTTGTGAAATAAATATAAAAGCGGTACTGTAGCAATCATCTTAATTTTATTAATTTTAGAAGAGTCTATAATCTCGCCTTTATCGTTAGTTCGATGGATTAAATATGGCATTTGACCTTCATCCAAGCAAGGGCACCTAAAATAATAAAATTTAAATAAAGGAGCGTCTGTAATTTTTATCATTCTATCATTAATAGGAATTTTGGCTGTATCAAGTAAATAATACAAAGTATCTCGTTTAATAGTGGTTACTTGACTGAAAGTAAATTTCGAGATTAAAATAAAAGCTAATAAAAAAAATAGTTTCATATTTTTAATTTTATTGGCATCCAACATATTGATTTAACAAATTGATACTACCATGAAATGTAGAATTTGGATGCGTAACATCATCTCCACCCCATTTAGCTTTAAAAGCTTGTGATTCTTCTAATCCCTCCCAAGCATAATTTAAGTAAGTATTCCAATCTACATAAGAATCATTTTTAATACCTGGACTTATTATTTCCATGGCTTCTTTGATTCCTAATGCTATAAATTCAGTATCCTTAGCTATTATGTTATGTTGTTCTACCTGTTCATCATTAGAAGAAAAAGTTTGGCCCCTTAACTGATAGGCTGAACGAGTACTATCCATTTGGTAGGCCAAGTACTGGTCAAAAGAATCAGCATAAGTCGTGTTGAACGTTTGTGAACCCATTCTATTTTGTTGTATTAATACTTGCACAATACGCGCATGATAGGCTTCGTGAATAAAAGTTTGAACATAAGATGCTACAGAATAAGATTCTGTAGCATTATTGATCATTATAGTTACATCAGAACTATTATAATTTTTACTATTTATAGTTTTACCAGTAATATTAGTGGGTAATATACCTGCAATAATTTTAAGATTATAATTTGAGCTTGTAAATGCAACGGTTAATGCACTATAGACACTATTTTTTTCAATTACGCTATACACACAGTTTAATTTTCGATTAGTAGTAATAGATGGATCAACAGTTACATTTTGGCCATTTTGCGATGTATCTGGACCACTAGTATATCCCCCATCACCACCAACACCACCGCTACCGCTACTGCTACCGTCTCCACCACCGCTATTACCATCACTACCATAAGAAGTATAACATTCCTCGTAACCGCTGTCAACCCAAGAACCAGATCCAGAGTTACCTGCTTGGTAATTATAATTATATGCTTCTGCGCAATCTACATATAAATTCAATAGTACGCGTTTTTTACCTTCATTAGACAGAATTGTTTTATCGTTATTACTGTTTGTAGCTTTAGGTGAAAAGGCTTTTATTATCTTACCTTCATTATACTGATAACCGTTGATAAACTTCTTATCTAATGTATAAAACATAATTTGCCCATTAAACTTCGACGGTATATGATTATAATGTATATTGGATATCACAGAACTACTGTCCGGGCCCTTCAAATTTTCAAAAACCTTCATATAGAAATTGAGCCTTTTACCATTGTTAAATTCTATAAAAACAAGGCTGTTTTTGTTTCGACAATTTATAGGGTTTGTTTGAAAAGCCCATACATCTGTACTTTTTTCTAAATCAAATTCCATTATCCTACTGCTATCGCGCTTTAAATAATACATTTTATCCCACTTTACATTTCTATTTTTAAGCATAGCCGTATAGTTTTGATTAGTGCTATTGATGCCGACTTGGTTTGCAGTAGTATCATTTTTGTAAATTGATTTTAATTCTGACAAATTTATTTCTTTAGTTAATGCTGGCAGTGCAGATGATTGCTGGCTATCTTTTTTACAGCTATTAATAGCAAATGCTATAATTATGAATAGTATTAAATTAAAAGCAAAATTTTGAAAGTAGTATTTTTTCATTCTTTATTAAATTTATTTTTGAAAATTAAATATTATTTAACAATTAAACAAGGAACTATAATTTTTTTAAATACAGTATTTTAAAGCAAGCAAAAAACAATTACTTATTCAACTCGATTTCCTAAAACTAAAATTACCGCTAAATTTGCGGCGCATGAGAAGAACATCCGTCCGCCAAAAAACCGTAGTAGAAAACGTAGCCATTTTTGATATTGCCGAAGAAGGCAAAGGCGTTGGCCGCGCCGGCGAGATGGTGGTTTTTGTAGAAAAAGCCGTGCCGGGCGATGTGGCGGATATTGAAATTTTCCGCAAAAAAAAGAACTTCGGCGAGGCTAAAATTATAGCCCTAAAAACAGCATCGAGTTTGCGCACCGAACCTTTTTGCCAGCATTTTGGCGATTGCGGGGGCTGCAAGTGGCAGCACCTAACCTACGAAGCGCAGTTGCATTACAAGCAAAAAGCCGTAACCGATGCGTTGGAACGGATTGCCAAAATTGATGTAAGCCACGTGATGCCGATTTTGCCTTCGCCGGAAACGCGTTTTTACCGCAACAAACTGGAGTTTACTTTTTCAGATAGAAGATGGCTGACCAACAACGAGATCAGCAGCGGCGAAACTTTTGCCACGGATGCTTTGGGTTTCCACGTTCCGCTTTATTTCGATCGAATTTTGGATATCCAAAAATGCCATCTGCAGACTGATCCTTCCAACGAAATCCGAAATGCTGTTCGCGATTTTGCCATTAAAAACAGCATTAGTTTTTACAATTTGCGCAACCACGAAGGCGGGTTGCGAAACCTGATTATCCGCAGTTCTTCCACCGGAGAATTAATGGTGATTGTGGTTTTTGCTTACGCGGAAGCAGACCAAAGGAACAATTTGCTGGAGTTTATCAAAGTTAATTTCCCGCAAATCACTTCGCTTTTGTACATCATCAACCAAAAAAAGAACGATACGATTTTTGACCAGGAAGTTTTGACTTATGCTGGCCGCGATTTTATTTATGAAAAAATGCGCACTGATTTTAGTGGCATAAAAACAGTACGCTTCCAAATCGGGCCGAAATCTTTCTACCAAACCAACTCACATCAGGCTACAAGATTGTATGAAGTTGCACGGGATTTTGCAGAATTAAAAGGCCACGAATTGGTTTACGATTTGTACACCGGTGCCGGAACCATTGCCAATTTTATCGCCGGAAAAGTAAAGCAAGTGATCGGGATTGAATATGTGGAAAGTGCAATTGAAGATGCAAGAATCAATTCAAATATCAACAATATTACCAATACTAAATTTTTTGCTGGCGATATGAAAGATGTTTTGGATGCTTCTTTTACGGCACAAAATGGCAAACCCGACGTGATCATTACCGATCCGCCGCGGGCTGGAATGCACCCGGATGTGGTAAACCGTTTGATGGAAATCGAGGCCGAAAAAATAGTTTATGTAAGCTGCAACGTGGCCACACAAGCGCGCGATTTGCTGGTTTTAAAAGAGAAATACGAGGTTACAAAAATACAGCCGGTGGATATGTTTCCGCACACGCAGCATGTAGAAAACGTGCTTCTTTTACAGTTAAAAAAATAACAAAATGAATCCCGAAGATTTATTGCAGGAAGGCAGCGAAGAAGAAAAAAAGCAGCGCAGTCCGCTGGAAAGCCTGGAAGTTGATTTGAAATATTTCAACGATTCGATCAAAGAAGTGGCCATCGAAATTATGGTGGAAGGTTTGTCCAAATACCCGGTTTTTATTGCGCACCAGCACGAAGTGAAGCTGGGCGAAGTGATTTTCGACCGGCACGAAATGAACACGGACTGGACGATCCAGGCATCAACTTTGGAAGAATTTATGGAACGCGGCGTCATCAAAAAAGAATTGCGGCAGCGTTTTATTGATACGTACAAAAACCCGGACAAGTTTATGTGTGTGTTTGTGATTGTGCCCGAAGGCGCTAATTTTGTGTTTTTTCCTTATACCAATTGATTTATTTTAATTCTAATTGTAGAAACACACCCCTAACCCCTCTCGAGAGGGGAAATATGGCGCCTACCTTTTTAACGTTAGAAAGATAGCAAACTGTGCTTCCCCTCTCGAGAGGGGTTAGGGGTGTGTCCTTTTAAAAACCACGATCAAAAAAATACAATTTGCTTTTCTTAATTTCATCCATGCTTCTTTTATCCACTTAAATTATGTCTGAGAAAAAAATCCTCGTTTTAAACAGCCGCCAAATCCAGCAAAAGATTGACCGGATTGCTTACCAGATTGTGGAAGACAACATCGAAGAAACCGAAATTGTACTGGCCGGTTTGCAGCAGCGCGGCTTTCGATTGGCTGCCCGTTTAAAAACAATTTTAGAAGAAATTGCGCCTTTTAAAGTTACTTTGATCAGCATTGATTTGGATAAATATAGCTCCAGTTTAAATGCTTCGGTAAGTGTGGAGGTGGAAGAATGCAGCAACAAAGTGGTGGTTTTGGTGGATGATGTATTGAATTCCGGCAAAGCGCTGGCTTATGCTTTTGGGATTTTCCTCGATATTCCGCTTAAAAAAATACGCACCGTTGTTTTGGTTGACCGAAACCACAAAAGCTTTCCCATCTCAACAGATTTTAGCGGGCTCGCACTTTCTACCATTTTAAAAGAACATGTGGATGTGGTGCTGGATGAAAACGGCCAGGAAGATGCGGTTTATTTGAGATAGAACAACATTAAGAATTTGCTTTTTTAACGCCAAGCGCAATCAGATCATCATCAATCCGCTTGTTCCAACGCTCCTGCTCGGCCGTGTTGATGCCGTGGCGTGTTTCGGCATCGTACTGGTCTTGCAGGTGGTTCATCTCCCTAAAAGATTCGTAAAACTCGTAATTGATCGGACCATCGCAATTGGCAACCGGCAATTTCATCGCCTTTATTTTTTGTTCAAAACGTTTGCCCACAATGGCCACAATGTCAAAGTGGCGTTGTTCGTGGTTTAAGGTGTAATTCGTCCGGTCGTTATCTTTTACCCAACAAGCACTTTTTGGTACATAGATTTTCATGCTCAATTGGATTTTGATGACGCCGTTTTTAATCTCACTTTTCTCATCAAAACCCAAACTTGGGAACACCGTTGCGGCATACTTGCTGTTGGGCGCTTTCTCCTGGAAATCGTTCCAATTTAAAGGCCGGTTTACCGAATAATAGATCGTGTCGCCTTCCGGTTTTTCGTGGTAATCTTTGATCGAAACTTTAACTTCTCTGGCCAATTTTGGATTGTCATTGGCCTGGCTATTGATCCAAGTATTAAAATAAGTTAAGGCCGAGATAAAAGATTGGCGCAAAGCAGGCTCCACAATATTAACAGGCTGGTTGTCCTCCGGACGGACATACTTGGTGTCTAAACGATAATCCGTTAAATGGATATTATCGCCAGTGCCATCCATCAAATCAAAAGCCAAAGCAGCGGCAACTTTGCCTTCAATTTTTCCGGGCGCGGCTATAGTTTCTGTGGCCTTGCATTCTTTTACCCGCACTACAATCGGGCGCAGTTTTTTATCGCGCGGCAAACTTTGGAAGATAAAATCCTGTATGGCAAGTTGCGCGCCGCCTTTTAAATCTATGGCTTGCAGTGTAGGTTTTTGTTTTGAATTGGATAAAGGAAACAGCCAGGCAACCGCAGTTTTTTCGGCACGTTCGTCCACCACTTTGGCGATGTAAAACTCTTTTGGCACGATAGGCAAAACCTGTGGCTGCAATGCAATTGGTTCCGGTTTTTGAACTGGAGGTTTGTATGACACCAAAAAAAGCATGATAAAAACAGCACCGGTAAATTTCACTGAATTGATCTTGATTTTATAAAAAAACTTTGGCAATGGAAGTATAATTTTTATTGACGGTATAAACGCCAGCGGATTATTTTTAGTATGTAAAATTAGCTTTGAAAGGTTCCGGGCTTGGTATAATTATAAAATTAAAAAAGCTTATCTTCAACATAAATAAATACATTTACGATAATAATATAACCATTAGTTAAAAACACCGATGAGAGGGCTAAACAAAGTAACTTTAATAGGCAATTTAGGCAAAGACCCGGAAACGCAACAGTTGGAAGGAATATTTTCAGGCCAGCATACATCCTAAACTTTTGTAACTTAGCTTTAGAAAAAAATTTATGACTTATACCGACAAACATATTATTGAAACTTATTCCTGGCTTTTGGAAAGTTTGAATTTGGAAAGTAAGGCAGAACTAATAGAAAGTCTTTCAAAGTCTTTAAAAAACGAAAAGAGAAATACAGAAACCAAATTCTATCAATCTTTCGGAGCTTTTGCCTCAGAAAAAACGGCAGAAGAAATTATCGCCGACTTAAAATCCAGCAGAAAATTTAGAAAAAAAGAAATTAAACTTTAATGCCTTACCTGCTCGATACAAGTATTTGTGTTTTCTTCCTTCGCGGCAAACTCGATTTGGATAAAACAATGAAAGAAAAAGGACGTGAGAATTGCTACATTTCTGAAGTTACAGTCTTCGAACTTCGTTTTGGTGCAGAAAACAGCGACAGTCCGGAAAAATCTCACCAAACTGTTGACGATTTTATAGATGGGCTTATCATCGTCCCAATTTATGGTTGCAGCAAACGTTACGCTAAAGAGAAAGTCAGGCTTAGAAAAATGGGCAAGCCAATAAATGACGAATTTGACCTTTTAATTGGTGTAACATCCGTAGAAAACAAACTAATTTTAGTAACCGACAACATCACAGACTTTCAGAATATTGAGGATATAAAAATCGAAAATTGGTTTAAGCGAAAATGATACTTCTGCCAACAGGGACAGGTGCGCTGCACCGGAATAAACTGTTAAAACTATGTTATGGAATGGGCTTACGGGTAAGTGAAGTGGTAAATATAAAGATTACAGACATTGACAGTAAAACAATGCAGGTTTTTATAGAAAAAGCCAAAGGCAAAAAAGACCGGTATGCCAACCTGCCCGAAAGCATTTTGGAACAATTACGGGCCTATTATAAATTGTATAAACCGCAAAAATATCTGTTTGAAGGATTACAAGGGGAACAATACAGCATCAGAAGCGTACAACAGGTTTTTAAAAACGCTATGCAAAAGGCGAGGATTAACAAAACCATTGGCATACACGGCCTACGGCACAGTTTTGCTACCCATTTACTCGAAAACGGTACAGATATTAAATTTATACAAGAATTGTTAGGCCACAATGATATTAAAACAACTTTACGATATATACACGTAAGCAAGCAACAGTTAAAAAATGTAAAAAGCCCGTTAGATAATTTATAACAATTACGGGGATTTGTATTGACGCAATAACAAAGGGGTAAAAAGCGCAATGCGCATTTTGTATTGCCTTAAACTTGCGGAAGAATATAAAAGTGATGATTATGAATGTGTTAATATTTTTATTATCGATAATTTTCAAAATAAAAACTGTTTATATATATTTACCAACGACTTACAAAACATGCGTATATTTACTAGTTGTGCGTAATACCATGAAAATTCGCTACCTATCATTTGTAATAATTTTTGCGACTTTATTTTCTTGTAATAATATTCAT